>NZ_CP020038.1:2215000-2570000 GCF_002157225.2 Agarilytica rhodophyticola | reverse complement strand
GCATTTTTTATTTCTTAGCAAGCGCTATTTTGTTGTTTTTTATCAGGTTTTTTTGAAGCCAACCCATGACAAAAATTTCTTCAAAATAGACATTTTTTCTCACCCTTTAATGCAGGTTGTTAAAGTTTAGTTTAACTGAGAAATTTTACTAATTTTTCATCTTGGTTAGCGCTGCTAATCAAGAGGCGCGCATTATGCCGATGAGGCCCATGTAGGTCAACACATCTTTTTATAAAAATGTAAAAAAAAATTAATCTGGATGTTTCTCAAACTACATGGGTGTTTTTATTGCAACAATGACATCAATCCAAAGATGTTGCGCTCAAAATTGAGCCAATTAAATACTAGTTTTTTTAATCCCTATCGATACCAGCAGACTCTTCATCTTCATCTTGCTCTTGAGTTTCATGATCTCGTTTCAGTAGCCACCATAGCCACATTAATGGGCCTGACAAAGCATAGGTGAACGCCAAAGCAAAAAGTACGATGGGAGGATTTACAGTGACAGCAACAAAGACCATAAATGTAATGAGCATTGCGACAAAAGGAACACGTCGGTTTTTATCCAAGCCTTTGAAACTCTGGTATTTAAGATTCGATACCATCATCAAACCCACAAAAGCGGAAACCAGTGCAGCAAAGATAGAAATTTCTAACGTGAGTTCGAGTTCACTACCGAGCCATACACCAGAGGCCATTAAGGTTGCCGCAGGAGGACTAGCTAAGCCAATAAAATACTGACTTCCTGACATATCCGCTTGCGTATTGAAACGTGCGAGCCGAAGCGCAGCACATAGAGCAAACACGAACGCTGCGGCCATGCCAAACTTTCCTAATGGCTGTAACGCCCATGTGTAAATCACAATGGCGGGGGCTAAACCAAATGACACCATATCGGACAGGCTATCGAACTCAGTACCAAAGGCGCTCTGGGTATTCGTCATTCGAGCAACACGCCCGTCCATCCCGTCTAGAATTTGCGCACCAAATATCGCTAAAGCAGCATGAGCGAAATTCCCACCCATTGCCGAAACAATAGCAAAAAAACCACCAAATAAGGCACCTGCAGTAAAAAGGTTAGGTAGCAGAAATACCCCACTGCGTTTCACCCGCTGCCCATTTTCAGAGACTTCTTCTACATGTTCATCTACAGGGACAACGTCTGGTACAGCCATACTTAGCTCATCGCCATTATTGTTATCCTTGTTATTGCTTTGATCATTTTTCTCAGACATACACCTGTTTCCGTATTGCTAAAGGCCAGATAAAAAGAAATAAATTGGCTCAAGCGATTGTTTTTCTTGCGTTATAAAGAAATACATTCGATGTTGCAATATTACAAATCGTCAAAGACAGTTCAATGACGAATATAGGCCCATATTGCTACCCCTTTTTTATGGTGAGCCCATATAAAAAAATCGCGGCTATAGCCGCGATTTTTACTTCTTAAGCAGACATCGATCAGTTTTTAGACTTTTAGTTCTTAGACTTGTCGATAAGTTTATTGGCTTCAATCCACGGCATCATAGCTCTAAGCTTACTTCCTACCTGCTCAATGGGGTGTGCAGCGTTATTACGTCGCCAAGCTGTCATTGATGGGTAATTCGCTTGCCCCTCGAGAATGAATTTTTTCGCGTATTCACCATCTTGAATATCCTTCAATGCTTGACGCATGGCCTTGCGCGATTCTTCATTAATAACTCGAGGGCCAGTTACATATTCACCAAACTCCGCATTGTTAGATATGGAGTAGTTCATATTGGCAATACCGCCTTCATACATAAGATCCACAATAAGCTTTAGCTCATGCAAACACTCAAAATATGCCATTTCGGGCGCGTAGCCTGCTTCTGTGAGTGTTTCGAAACCCATTTTCACCAATTCAACGGCACCACCACATAACACTGCTTGTTCACCGAAGAGATCAGTTTCAGTTTCATCTTTAAATGAAGTTTCAATAATACCCGTGCGGCCGCCACCAATAGCGCTCGCATAGGAAAGAGCCAAAGCTTTGGCATTACCAGTAGCATCCTGATGAATGGCAACAAGATCAGGAATACCACCACCTTTCACATATTCTGAACGAACCGTATGACCCGGTGCTTTAGGGGCAATCATAATGACGTCTAAGTCTTCACGAGGAACAATTTGGTTATAGTGGATAGCAAAGCCGTGAGCAAAAGCTAAAGTAGCGCCCTGCTTTAAATTGGGCTCAATTTCATTCTTGTATAGTGATGATTGAAACTCATCTGGCGTAAGAACCATAACCAGATCAGCGTCGGCTACAGCTTCTGCAACACTCTTAACTGCAAGCCCTGCAGCGGTTGCCTTTTGTGCAGAAGAAGACTCAGGTCTTAGCGCAACAGTAACATCAACGCCTGAATCTTTAAGGTTATTGGCATGGGCATGCCCTTGAGAGCCATAGCCCACAACTGTGACTTTCTTGCCTTGAACAATGGAAAGGTCACAATCACTATCGTAATAAACTTGCATTTTAATTTCTCGTACTTGAAGGTTATAAATTTTTAACGTTATTTTTGTTCAGGGATGTTTTTAATGTACCAGAGCAATAAGTAAATTATAGGCTGAGTACTTTTTCCCCTCGCCCAATGCCGGATACACCTGAGCGAACAACTTCTATAATAGAAGGCTCACCAACGGTCTCAAAAAAAGCATCGAGCTTGTCACTTGTGCCGGTAATTTGAACGGTATATACCGACGGTGTTACGTCTACTATTTGGCCACGGAATATATCCACACAGCGTTTTATTTCAGCACGCTGCGCACCCGTCGCACGTACTTTAATCAGCATAAACTCACGTTCAATATGCGCGCCTTCGGTCAAATCTACTAGCTTAACAACATCAACCAAACGGTTGAGGTGTTTTGTGATCTGCTCAATTTTATGGTCATCACATTCCGTCGTTAGTGACAAACGCGACAGCGAAGGATCTTCTGTTGGCGCTACATTTAAAGATTCAATATTGTAGCCTCGCTGAGAAAACAAACCGACAACACGTGATAGAGCTCCAGGCTCATTTTCCATGAGTAATGATATTAGTCGCCGCTTCATGTTAAGTTCGCTCCGTTTTACTTAGCCACATGTCACGCATAGAGCCATTGGGTGGCGGCACTTGCATAGGATATACATGCTCACCTGGATCGACATAAATATCCATAAACACTGTTTTGTCCTTCATGGCAAAACACTCTTCCAGTTTTGCATGCAAATCTTCCCTTTTAGTGACTGTCATACCAACGTGACCATAAGCTTCCATTAACTTCACAAAATCGGGGAGCGATTCTTCATAGAGACTTTGTGAATGGCGACCTTCATACTGCATATCTTGCCATTGCCTTACCATACCCAAGGCCTGGTTATTAATGCAGATAATTTTTATCGGCAAGTTATATTGCGTACAAGTAGATAGCTCTTGAATACACATCTGAATGCTACCTTCACCGGTAATACAGACAACATTGCCATCTCGATTGGCTATTTGCACTCCCATCGCAGCAGGTAGACCAAACCCCATAGTGCCTAGACCACCGGAGTTTATCCAACGCCGCGGTTTATCAAACTGATAATATTGAGCTGCAAACATTTGGTGCTGACCAACATCAGAGCAAACAAAAGCGTCGCCACCGGTGACATCAAATACAGCTTTTACCACTTCTTGTGGTTTAATCATTCCTTCGCTGGAATAGTTGGGGTTCTGTAATATGCTATGGCGATCTCGCCATTCATTGATTTGTTTCCACCAGTCACTTAACGCCGCTTCATTGGGTTGAGATTTGCTACTCTTAACCAACTTCAACATTTCCTCTAGAACACTCTCAACAGCGCCTACAATAGGAATATCGGCCGTCACGGTCTTAGAGATAGAAGCGGGGTCAATATCGATGTGTATGATCTTAGCTGTAGGGCAGAACTTGCTAGGTGTACTGGTAACTCGATCATCAAAGCGAGCGCCCACAGCTAAAATGACATCCGCATGATGCATTGCCGTGTTAGCTTCAACCGTACCGTGCATGCCTAACATACCCAAGAACTGTTTATCTGTTCCCGGGTAGGCCCCAAGCCCCATTAGAGTGTTGGTGACAGGATGATTTAAGCGCTGGGCAAGCTCTTTTAAAAGATGGGAGCTATTACCCAAGATAACACCGCCACCGGCATAAATAACAGGTCTATGTGCATCTATTAACAACTGGACAGCTTTCTTGATTTGCCCTGTATGGCCTTTTGATGCCGGTGAATAGGATCGAATTTTCACCTCTCTAGGGTAGGCGTAGTCGAATTTATCCACCGGATTAGTAATATCTTTAGGGATATCGATAACCACAGGACCAGGCCGACCAGTGGAGGCGATATAAAAAGCTTTTTTTATAATGAGCGGAATATCGCGAGCATCTTTGACTAAAAAGCTATGTTTCACAATGGGACGGGAAATACCCACCATATCGGTTTCCTGGAAGGCATCTTCGCCGATTTTATCAGACACTACTTGCCCTGAAATTACCACCATGGGAATTGAGTCCATGTAAGCTGTGGCAATGCCAGTGATAGCGTTAGTCGCTCCAGGCCCAGATGTGACAAATACCACACCCGTTTTACCAGTGGATCGTGTATATCCATCAGCTGCATGAGTCGCAGCCTGCTCGTGTCGAACAAGAATATGTTCAACTTTTTTCTGCCGAAACAATGCGTCGTATATGTGCAGCACGGCGCCGCCGGGGTATCCGAAAACAACATCAACCCCCTCATCCGCAAGTGCGCGAATTAGCATATCTCCGCCGGAGAGTTTTTCCACCCGAATGTCCTCTATTTATTTTACGAATATGCTCAAATTAATTTTCAAATTCAAATAGTCTAACGCAACCAAAAACTTATCGCATTTTTGGCTATTCACGTATGTTTATACTTGCAATAGGATTTATACCCGGAATATAGGCGAATGGGATGTATAGCCACCGGAGAGGCGAATAGATAAACGCCCAAGCGATCATAAATTATCAGGTAAGGATTGCTTAACCTGAACAGAGTTATTGCTTAGGATTGCTAGCGTTCTCTATATATTCATACCGCGAAGGTGCAATTCTCTCTAAATTCGCGCTAAAGTCAAGGATCGATGATTATTTGCCCAAAATATAAATAATCTCTGGCTAATATTAGATAGATTTGTGCTGTATATAAAGGTTGGGAATTACTTTTATAATATACTTTGCAAGGTTAGGGTTGAAAAGTTTATATATCGCACTTAAAGACAATAATTCAGAGGTACATGATGCTTAATTTAAAGAACCATATCTGGACAGTTTGCGCTGCAATTTTGTGTAGTTTAATTGTATATTCTACGCCAAGTATTGCTGACGATTACTACCGTTGGGTCGATAGTCAAGGTGTGGTGCATTATGGATCAAGACCCCCAAAAGGAGTTAAAGCAGAGAAAATCAAAGCTTATGGTGGCACAGCGGCGGCGCCAAAAACAACATCGAGCAATAACACACCATCTCAAGGGAAGAAAACTCTCAGCAAGCAGGAGAAACAGGAGAGACAGCAACTCATTGCTCAAAGGCAAGAGGTATGTAAACAAGAAAGGGATCGTCTGCGCACTTTGCAAACACCAGGAAGGCGCATACGAATGGAACAGGACGATGGTTCAACACGCTTCCTGACGCCACAAGAAGTGGCGGATCAGGTGTCAGAATCTCAAGAGTTTCTCAGCCAGTCTTGTCAATAAAGAGAGTTTTTTAAGCGCCTAACTCCACTTTATGGGCCAAGGCGCTTTTATCCTTCAATAATCCACCTAAAAAACCTTAACTCAAATTGCCCCACTTCTGGCGAACCTTTCTATGCAAGTCACTACCTACTGGCTAAAGCCTACGTAAGAAATCCAGCCAAGGGTGAAGATAAATATGTTTCATTTCCCAGGAGTATCCAACAGTCCAACGACACGACATACAGCACCAGAGCAAAATTCAATAAATACCAATTATCAAACATTGGAAGCTATGTTAGAAGGCGCTAGAGCTGAACCGCCACTATTTGATCATAGCAATATTCATAGTTTATTGGAAGACGAGAGCTTCCATAGGCAAGACCTACCATTTGTACCGATGGATGCAGATTGGGGGATTGAAAACACCAATGCTACTTACCGGTTAAATAGCCTACCTGGCCAGCTACATAATCCCAATATTCAGCAGCACAGTGTGGGTGAACAGACAATACCCTCTAACTTTTACGAACCATTTCCCGCTCCCAATCAACACTTAAATCACAATAATCTTCAGATAAATCCGTCATTATTCGCAGCTCATGATCCGCGTTTTTCTGCGCAGCAAGTATTGCATTCATCTTTGCAACCGGAAGAAGTGCCAGCCCATATACATGACATGGCACAACACATATTGAGTTCAACATTTAAGCCTGAGGATAAAGCATTATTTGAAAGTTTATTTGGACAGAAGTTTATGCCTGCTATTACCAATAAACATATTGAAGATAATCCTAACGATGTAGCGACAGCTCAAGCTAAAGCAGCTCATGAGGCACTTTTTTATTTTGATCGTATTGGAGAGGAAAATAGAGAAATAATGAAACAATCAATGAGAACGCTTAAGTAAAGCATCTATAAAGTAACACGTGAAGTTTTAATGAGAATTAACGCATTATATGTGAGCGGTGGGTATATTGAGAGCAAATGTCTTATTCACTCTCAATAGCCTATTGCGGCACTCACCAAAGATTAAGATTTAAGAGAAAAAATAGCTCTATCCCCTGATATATCGGCATAAATTGTATCACCAGGAGAAAACTTGCCTGCTAACACATGCTGAGCCAGGGGGTTTTCAATGGATTGTTGAATCTCACGTTTTAGGGGCCGTGCACCGTAAACGGGGTCAAAACCTGCTTCAGCAAGGCGATCCATCAGCTCATCACTGACATATAATTTAAGTTCCTTTTCGGCCAAGCGGCGACGTAATATATCCAATTGGATGGTAGCAATACCGCGAATTTGGCTGGGTTCGAGCGGATGAAATACCACGACTTCGTCAATACGGTTAATAAACTCAGGCCTGAAATGTCCCGACACGACTTCCATCACCGCATGTTTCATTGCCTCATAACGATTCTCATTGACCTCGTCTGCACTCGAATCACCATCGAAGCTAATGCTATCAAACGCCTTATTTTGGGCGATATCTTGAATAGCGCCCGAGCCTAGGTTAGATGTCATCACCACTACCGTATTACTCAGGTCAACGGTTCGCCCCTGACCATCAGTCAACCGGCCATCCTCAAGCACTTGTAAAAGAATGTTGAAAACATCCGGATGAGCTTTTTCAATTTCATCCAGCAGGAGCAAAGTATAGGGCCTCCTGCGCACGGCTTCAGTGAGATATCCCCCCTCTTCGTAGCCGACATAACCCGGTGGAGCTCCGATCAATCGAGCGACGGAATGTTTTTCCATAAACTCCGACATATCAATGCGAACCATGGCATCTTGGCTATCAAATAAAAACTCCGATAACGCTTTACATAATTCTGTTTTACCCACACCAGTAGGCCCTAAAAACAAAAATGAGCCATTGGGACGATTAGGATCAGACAAGCCGGCACGAGCACGACGCACAGCGTTAGATACCGCCGTCACGGCTTCTTTTTGGCCAATAACTCTTGCATGCAAGGCTTCTTCCATGCGAATAAGCTTGCCACGCTCGCCTTCAAGCATCTTAGCCACAGGGATGCCTGTCCACTTAGACACTACTTCAGCGATCTCTTCGTCAGTGACCTTATTACGTAGCAGCTTCATTTCGTGCATTTCAGCTTGACTGGCAAGATCTAGCTGTTTTTCTAATTCGGGAATAATGCCATATTGCAACTCAGACATTCGACCAAGATCTCCTGCTCTGCGCGCGGAATCGAGGTCGAGCCTAGCCTTCTCAAGTTTGGTCTTAATTTCCTGGGAACCTTGTAGCGCAAATTTCTCCGCCCGCCAGATTTCATCAAGGTTACTGTACTCTCTACCAATACGATTAATGTGCTGATTAATTTTATCAAGCCTTACCTTAGAAGCTTCATCGGTATCTTTTTTCACCGCTTCACGTTCGATTTTTAGCTGAATTAAACGACGTTCCAGGCGATCCATTTCCTCTGGTTTCGAGTCAATTTCCATCCGTATACGACTACCCGCCTCGTCAATCAAGTCGATCGCCTTGTCGGGCAATTGCCGGTCGGTAATATAACGCTGCGAGAGCTTGGCCGCAGCAATAATGGCTGCATCGGAAATATCCACGCCATGATGCACCTCGTAACGCTCTTTTAGGCCTCGCAAAATAGCAATGGTGTCTTCTTCATTTGGCTCATCGACTTGTACTTTTTGAAAACGACGTTCTAAGGCCGCATCCTTTTCAATATACAAACGATACTCATCGAGAGTAGTGGCTCCAACACAATGTAGCTCACCTCTGGCCAAAGCAGGCTTAAGCATATTACCTGCGTCCATAGCACCCTCTGCTTTGCCTGCACCAACCATAGTATGAAGTTCGTCAACGAAGAGGATAACTCGACCATCTTCTTTGGCTAACTCTTTTAGCACCGATTTTAAGCGTTCCTCAAACTCACCGCGAAATTTGGCACCCGCAAGTAAAGAGCCTAAATCTAAAGATAAAAGCCGCTTCCGCTTTAAACCCTCGGGCACTTCTCCATTAACAATGCGCTGGGCCAAACCTTCTACAATGGCGGTTTTACCTACACCTGGCTCGCCAATTAGTACAGGATTATTCTTAGTGCGACGTTGCAACACCTGTATCGTGCGACGGATCTCGTCATCGCGCCCAATAACAGGATCAAGCTTACCGGCCTCGGCTCTCGCAGTGAGATCTACCGTATATTTTTCCAAGGCCTGACGATTGCCTTCAGCTTCAGGGTCATCAACAGTCTCACCGCCACGAACATTATCAACAGCAAGTTTTAGTTGTTCAAAAGTGCCGTATTTAGATAGAAGTTTGCCAAGGGCTAGGTTCTTATCCTTTAAAGCGACTAGTAACACAGATTCACTTGAGATGAACTTATCACCACCGTCCTGAGCAAATTTATCCGCTAAGTTAAGTAGACGACCTGTTTCCTGTGACATATGGACGTCACCGGTAGGGTTTTGAATTTTAGGTAAGGCCTCCAACTGCTTAGTTAGCTCATTCCTTAGGCCGGCAACATCAAAACCCGCTTTGACAATCAAGGGGCGCACTGTGCCACCACTCTGATCAAGCATTGCTTGTAGCAGATGTATTGGCTCCAGACTAGTGTGATCGCGTCCGACAGCAATAGATTGTGCATCGGAAAGAGCTATCTGCAATTGGTTAGTAAGGCGATCTATTCGCATAATGTCAGTTATCCAAAGGTTGTATTACACAGAGCCTGTTAGTAGGCATTAAAAAAGATTGGGCTAGAGACCTAAAAAACAAGTATATAAAACTTAAGCGAAATCAAAATCTCGACATTTTTTTACAAAGCTGTTGCATAAAATGCCAATTTATATTGTCATAACCTAAGACAAACTGAAATCATACGAAGGGGATCTCATCATGCGGCTTAATCATTATCTACGCCCGCTAAGTCTTGCATTCTTAGCCTTCATCAGCACATCGACCTATGCGATGCAAGCTCCTCAACAAGAGATTGCTAGCGATAATACACTTAACGAAGTTAAAAGTAGCTTTTTTGACGAGTTTTTACTGTCAGAACAAGTTAAGCTCTCTGGCTATACAAAAGTTTATATTCAACAGCCAAGTGTCGAATTTGATAAGCGTTGGTTACGTGAGCATCGCACTAAGGTTAGCCGGAACTACAAAAAAAATATCACAGAGCGCTATGGGAAATTGCTCAGAGAGCAGATACAGAAAGCATTCGAAGAACAAGGCAATTACACATTCGTCGATCAAATACCCACCACAGATGACGTCCTAATTGTATCGGCTAATATTTCCAAGCTTGATATCCATGGGCCAGACTATAACGGCTTTGTTCGACAATTCGTCATAAGAGCCGGCGACGCCACCTTGGATGTCACATTAAGCTCAAAAGATGGCAAGTCGCTGGCAAAATTCAAAGACCATAGACAAACCTTTGAAAGAGGTTTTTTACTTCGCCCGGAGCTTACTACACGAGGCTTAAATCAGCGGGATTTCCGTCTTTTGATGGCTAAGTGGTCTAAGAACATGGTTGAACATATCGCGATGAATTAGCTTTTTCTATTCATACAAATAAGCTAAATTCCCGAAAGCAAGCCCTGTTTGGCTTGCTTTTTTGTTTACTCTTGAATCCAGATTAAGCTGGCCATACGCCCACAACTGCCGTCTCGGCGGTAGGAATAAAATTTTTCTGCCTCATTGTACGTGCAGCTATCACCACCATATACCGCTGGGACGCCAAGTCCTGCTAACTCTGAACGTGCTAGCCCGTATAAATCTGCGTAAAACTTGTTTTGCTCTTTCGCGGCAGCAAAAAAGTTGCTCACTGGTGTGGCAAAAGCACGTGTTTGTGCAGCCGCTTGAAAAGCCTCAAAAACATCTTTACCCACTTCGAAATTTCTTTGTGAGATAGCAGGCCCCAAGTAGGCCATTAATTCATCCGCTGCCACGTTTGCCTTGGCTAGTGTTCTCTCGATGATGCCAGCGGCTAACCCGCGCCAACCACAGTGAAGTGCCGCCACCCAATCTCCTTTATTTGAACACAGCAAAATGGGCAGACAATCTGCAGTCAACACGGCGCACACAGAACCCAGCACTGAACTGTAGACACCATCGGCAACGATAGGCTCAGTATTTGGTTCATTCTTGACCAACTCAATCACATCTGTGCCATGAATCTGCTGCAGCCATTGTATTTTTTTCCCCACAACCTGGTAAAGCTGCTGGCGATTGCGAGTGATGTGTTCTGGCTTATCCCCCACATGAGCAGCTAAGTTAAAACTATCATATTGGCCTTCACTAACGCCGCCCGCACGTATCGTGATCAGTGCTCGAATATTTGCAGGTATAGGCCATTGAGGCACCATGATTTCTGGATTCATATAGTTAACGATAATGCTGGTTCAGGTAGGCCAAAATAGCGGAAAAGTCTTCAGGTAGTTCACTTTGCCACTCACAGTAAAGCCCAGTATCCGGATGGATTAACCCTAGTTTTATGGCATGTAACGCCTGCCTTGGAAAGGCCGATAAATAATGTAAATGTTGATCTTTATTCAGCTGTTGGGCAGTAAACCCTTTGTTATAAACGGTGTCGCCAAGAAGTGCATGTCCAAGATAAGCCATATGCACCCGAATTTGGTGGGTTCTGCCAGTTTCAAGCTTAAGCGATAGATAAGAAAAGCCCTCAAAACTCTCCAGGCGCTCAAAATGTGTAATAGCTGGTTTACCGCCACTATCGACGGTGGCCATCTTGGTTCTATGTGCAGGATGACGGCCAATAGCCTTGTCAACGACACCCTTCGGCTCACATATTCCCATGGCAATAGCACGGTACTCACGAGTGACAGTACGCGCCTGTAGTTGACTCACCAAAGCGTTCTGCGCTTCCAGGGTACGAGCAACCACCATCAACCCTGAGGTATCTTTATCTAGGCGATGCACGATGCCGGCCCGCGGTACCGCCTCCAGTTCAGGAAAGCGAAACAGTAAACCGTTCAATAGGGTTCCGTCCCAATTTCCCGAAGCGGGATGGACAACAAGATCCGAGGGCTTGTTAACCACTATAATAGAAGTATCTTCATATACCACATTTATAGGGATATCTTGTGCTTGCCACTCTCCTTCCGGAACCAAGGTGGCCTCTAAGACTAGATGCTCATTACCTGCAAGTTTTGTTTTTGGCTTAGCTTTGCGGCCATCGATGGTTAGCTCGCCACTTTTGATCCAGCTTTGTATGCGCGCGCGTGAAAAGCCGGGGAACAAACTCGCTGCGACCTGATCAAAACGACTACCAGAATGTTGTGCAGACACTATGGCGACTTGAGATACTTGAGATGTCATTGTATTTATGAGTAAGGCTAATTAAACTGTCGCCTTTTTGGCCGACTGGCGAACTACCACTTGCATAATTATCATGGCCATGTACAAAATTATCATAGCTAGGTGATAGTCGCCAGAAATATTGGAGTCAACGTCGGATAATATGCGGATAATTAATAAATTAGTTGTTATAAATTTTTGTTTCCTTTTTTGTTTTCTTATCGCTGCTTGCAGCAGCAACGATGACAAGGATCAGGTCAGTACTGAACAGGCAATTTACGAAAATGCACAAAAGTTGCTACGTAATCGTAACTGGTCGGCAGCGGTTGAGACCCTGCAGCTGCTAGAAGAAAACTTCCCCTTCGGGGCCTACGCTGAACAAGCCCAGTTAGAGTTAATTTATGCGCACTTTCGCAGTAATGATCATGACTTAGCCATTGCAGCAGCCGAGCGTTTTATCCGTTTGCACCCTCAGCATCGCAGCGTTGATTACGCCTATTATATGAGAGGCGCGGCTAGTTTTTATAACGAAACCCCCTTTACCACCGCTCTCATTTCAGATGTTTCCACACGGGACTCAGGCTCAGCTAGAGAATCTTTTAATTATTTTTCTCAGCTACTGTCTCGCTACCCCAAAAGTGTTTATGTACTCGATGCTCGTCAACGAATGATTTATCTGCGCAATGTACTAGCGCGCCAAGAAATTCATGTGGCTAACTACTATTTTCGACGAGGCGCTTTTGTTGCGGCAGCCAATCGAGGTAAGTTCGTAGTGGAAAATATGCAGCAAACTCCTGCAGTACCTGATGGTTTAGCCGTTATGGCGCAGGCCTACCACTTGCTTGGTATGCAAGATTTAGCAGATGATTCCGCTAAAGTTCTGGCAGATAATTACCCACAACATCCCGCCTTGGATGAAAATGGCAATTTTAATTACCGTTATAAAATCCAACCTAAGCGCTCATGGCTAAGTTATTTAACCTTTGGCTTACTAGATAAGAGACAATTTGTAAAATTTGACTCGCGAGACGTCTTTAATCCCAAGTTTGATGAAGCGTTAAATCCTGACAATGCTGCGAAACCGCCTCGCAGCAGTATTTAAACGCTTGTGTGTGGTGAAGTTCAGCTCGGACAAAATATTCACCACACACGATTGATAAATTTAGCTCCCAATATGCCAGCCATTGGTTATCGGATAACGACGGTCGCGTCCGAAGGCTCTCTCACTCATCCTAATGCCAATCGGTGCCTGTCTTCGCTTATATTCATTCAAATCAACTAAACGAATAACTTGTCTGACGTCTTCTGCATCAAAACCCTGCTCGACAATTTGATCATAGCTGCAGTCTTTTTCAATATATAGCTCCAGTATCTGATCAAGAATATCGTAAGCCGGAAGAGAATCTTCATCTTTCTGATCTGGCGCCAACTCGGCTGAAGGGGGTCGAGTGATAACGCTTTCTGGGATAACATACTCGATTGTATTGCGGTAGCGGGCCAACTTAAACACCATAGTTTTAGGCACATCTTTGAGCACATCTAAGCCGCCGGCCATATCCCCATAGAGCGTTGCATAACCCACTGCCATCTCGCTCTTATTGCCGGTAGTTAACACGAGATATCCCAATTTATTCGACAAAGCCATCAATAACACGCCACGGGTTCTAGCTTGCAGGTTCTCCTCAGTTTTATCCTTTTGTGTATTTTCGAATGCCTCTTCTAAACTGGCAGTGAATGCAGAATACATGGGTTCAATTCCGATAGATCGGTACTTAACGCCTAATAAGTCTGCTTCCTCTTTGGCATCGTTAATACTCATATCCGAGGTATAACGAAACGGCATCATCACCGCTTCAACGCGTTCTGGGCCTATAGCATCGCACGCAATAGCCAATGTGAGGGCCGAATCAATGCCGCCAGAAAGCCCCAAAACAACCCCTTTGAAGCGGTTTTTATTGACATAATCTCTAACACCTAACACCAGTGCGCGATAAGCAATGCTCAGTTCATCTCCCAGCTCGCATACGGCCCCCAGAGAAACCGAACTCAACTTGCGCGAGCTATGATCGTATTGTGCTACCACCAAAGACTCTTCAAACATTGGACAGCGCACTACCAGCTCGCCATCAGGATTAAAAGCAACTGAGCCACCGTCAAAGACTAACTCGTCTTGTCCTCCCACCCAGTTAACAAATACAATTGGTAGGGACACCTCTTGTGCACGATCACGAACCAAACGCTCGCGATATTGCTGCTTATTTAAGTGAAATGGTGAGGCGCTGATATTTAGTAACAAATCAACGCCTGCTGTTTTGGACTGCGTTATTGGACTGCCGTCCCATATATCCTCGCAAACAGTCAGACCGATTTTAATACCGTTAACGCTAAAACTGCTTGCTGTAGAGCCTTCAGAAAAATACCTCTTTTCATCGAAGACTTGATAATTGGGCAAACATTGTTTTATATACTCGCACACCACTTGCCCTTCAAATACAACACCTGCCACGTTGTAGAGCTTGCCTTCAACACGTTTTGGGTATCCAATAACGGTGTAGACACTTAAATTTGCATCACATATAGAATTTAGGGCCGCATCAATACGATCATCAAGGCTCGGACGCAGAAGTAGATCTTCTGGAGGATATCCGGTAAGTGTCAATTCAGGAAAAACAATGACATCGGCACAAAGACGCTCTTGCGCATTCTTTACAGTTGCAATAACTTTTTCCGTATTTCCAACAATATCACCCACCAAGGCATTTATTTGCGCCATGGCTATATTCAACTTCGACATAAATTTCTTATACTCCAATAACATGCCAATGCTTATCACGCGTCGGAAAGTTTCAAACAGTTATACTTAGACACTGGCTTAGCTCATCTTACTGAGAAACTCTCGTCATCATGTCAATAAAACAAGTATGGCTAAAGCATGACTCTCGATTAGCCATCGATATTCAATAGGCACCATTTTCTTCTATGTGCACTGAAAGCGCAAAAGTATTTAAAAGGCTCATTATACGTGGATACCAATCAAGATATTTATAACTTCCGCACCTTGCGAGTTTACCTGTTTTATCGGCTTATTCTCGCTGTTTTACTCTACATTATGTATGTATCGCAGCCAACTAGCAGTGCCTTAGGTAACAGTGATCCCGAGCTTTTCCGGTGGGTAAGTGTGGGATATATGATGATAACGTCCCTATCCATGGTGCTGTTGTTTGATCGAAGTTCATTCCAATCTAATTACAAAGTGAGCGTGCTGCTCATCACGGATATCGTTGTACTTTTGATACTAATTCATGCAAGTGGCGGTATCACCAACGGCTTGGGATATTTACTGGTAATCACTGCCGCTATTGCTAGTATGTTTTTACCAGGACAACTGGCTCTCGCCTTTGCAGCTGTAACCTCTTTATTAATTATTGGAGAAACACTTTATAGTACCAAAAGTAACAACATAGTAGGGGCAATGTTTAGTGCTGGAACACTAGGTTTTTTGGTTTTTATTACCAGCATCAGTTTTCAATATTTGACCGATAAAATTCGCACAAGCACCAAAGAAGCCGCCGAAAAAACTGAGTATGCATCACAGCTGGTACAATTAGCACAGCATATTGTAGCGAGGATGAGAACTGGCATCGCCGTACTGGATGAACACAACAAGATTGAATTAATTAACGACTCAGCGAGACAGTTGTTAGACCTGCCGCGAGGGCAATCTTACCTGGGCACAGATATTTCCAATATCGGTAACCTGGAACAGCTAGTCAACAACTGGCGGAGTAATCCTATAACCGGCATGTCGGAGGTGGACACGATTAATTCTCGCCGGGAAATACGAATAAATTTTGCTTCTCTCGACACCACTAACCGACATAAGACCATTCTCTATCTGGAGGACTACCGTTTTTTAATTCAGCAAGCACAGCAACTTAAACTCGCATCTTTAGGCCGTCTGACAGCGAGCATTGCTCATGAGGTCCGCAATCCACTGGGCGCTATCTCCCATGCTGCACAGCTGTTATCCGAATCTCAATATCTCGATCCCAGTGATGTTCGATTTACTGAAATTATTCTCCAACATTCCGTTAGAATGAATCAGATAATTGAAAACACCATGGCACTATCAAAGCGAAAAGAGCCTAAGGCTGAACTGATAGATTTATGTGACTGGATACCGATTTTTATCAAAGAATATTCAGATACCAAAAATTGTGAAATTACATATCACTCGGATAGTCAGCAACCTCGAGTAAAAATGGATCCCTCTCACCTAAGACAAATTTTAACCAACTTGTTTGACAACGGTTTGCGTTATAGTATGGAGGCTACAAATGTCGCCTCTATAACCGTCACATCGGGGCTTAGCATCAATGACGACACAACCTTTATTGATGTTGTGGACAATGGAGTTGGAGTTTCAAAAGACCACATACAAAGTATTTTTGAGCCGTTTTTTACTACGGCTGAACACGGTACAGGCTTGGGTTTATACCTTTCTCGCGAGCTTTGTGAAATTAATCAAGCTTCGCTGAGCTATTTAAAAACAGACGATAACAAGAGTTGCTTTAAAATTAACTTTCCTCACCATCAACGCATGATATAAGTATGACAACACGAGCATTAATTATTGATGACGAACCAGACATCCGCGAACTTCTATCTATCACTCTAAATCGCATGGATATTTCAACAGAAGTGGCGGCTAATGTCTCGCAGGCAAAAAAATTGCTAGAGAGCAAAACATTTAATTTGTGTCTGACCGACATGAGACTGCCCGATGGCAGTGGTCTTGAAATAGTACAACATGTACAAAAGAATATCCCTGAATTACCTATTGCCGTCATCACGGCACACGGCAACATGGATACCGCTGTTCAAGCAATGAAGTCCGGCGCCTTTGACTTTGTCAACAAGCCCATTGATGTCAACGCTCTACGTCACCTAGTTAACACGGCCATTACCTCAAACCAGCTCACCGATAGTGAACAATACGACGATCAAATCATCGGTGATTCACCGAGTATTCAAGCGTTAAAAGTGTCGATTAGAAAACTCGCTCGGTCACAAGCACCTATATATATCAGTGGTGAGTCTGGCAGTGGTAAAGAACTAGTGGCAAGATCCATTCACAATCAAGGGCCAAGAGCAAAAAAACCTTTCGTTCCTGTAAACTGTGGGGCGATTCCAAAAGAGCTTATGGAAAGTGAGTTTTTTGGCCATAAGAAAGGATCTTTCACTGGTGCAACTCAAGACAAACTAGGCTTGTTTCAAGCAGCAGAAGGTGGCACTCTATTTTTAGATGAAGTGGCAGATTTACCGTTAGATATGCAGGTAAAGTTGCTACGAGCAATTCAAGAAAAAGCGATCCGACCTGTCGGTGCACATGGAGAAATTATCACTGATGTAAGAATTTTATGTGCAACACATAAGAACTTACAACGCTTAGTAGAGGCAGATGAGTTTCGCCAAGACTTATTTTACCGTCTAAATGTGATTCAGTTAAACGTTCCTAGCTTGAGAGATCGTGGTGAAGATATCCCTGCCCTAGCCCAGTACTTTTTGCAACGTATTGATGGTGGTAATAGTCAACCACAAACAACGCTATCCAAAGGTGCCCTAGCAGAACTCATGCGCTATTCGTTTCCAGGAAATATTCGCGAGTTGGAAAATATTCTTGAACGAGCTTACACCCTCTGTGACAACTCTACTATTGAAGTTGGCGACCTACTTTTATCGGCATCACAAAAGATTAGCCAGAAGGATAATCAACCTCTTAACTATTATAACAACTGTTTAAAATACCCATCGATCGATGAGTACCTGGCTGAGGTTGAGAAAGAGATTTTATCAGACGCCCTTGAGCATGTTCGTTGGAATAAAACACTTGCAGCAAAAAAATTAGGGATAAGCTTTAGGTCTTTTCGCTATCGCTTATCCAAGCTGGGATTGGCCGATGATACCGATACAGAGTAATCAAAAGAGTTCAGAATTTCTTCAATGTAATTAGACTCTTGTAATTGGTTCTGGATTGTCATTTGTAGGAAAAAGCTTACACGGGACATAGCTTGAGGCAGGTGGCGCAAAAATAAACATTTATGCTAGTATTCCTCTTTAACTATTAATGTACTCATTGATAGTTAAAGATAGATAGATGTTCACATTGCATTAAAAGGATATAGGGCTGAGGCGAATCAGCTCTGCAACTCGAGTTAAGGACAACGTATGAAGCGATATAAATATAATCAAGGTTTAACACTTGCAGAATTATTAATTTGCCTATCAATAGTCGCACTGTTAATAGGCGTTGGAATTCCAAGTTTCTCTAGCATTCAAGCCAGAATGCAAAGTTATGTACTCACATCAACACTAGCGAGATCCCTTGCTGCAGCCAGAGATTTCGCGTTGTCTAGCAATAGCACCGTCACGTTGTGTGGTATCAATCAGCAACAAGAATGCGTCGCTAATGATTTCAAAGAAATCAGTATTTTTATAGATCGTGATAAAAATGCAGCAATCACAGATAACGAACATATATTTCTTATTTCATCTCTAGATTACTCTGGACAGCTCAACTTAAGAGCAGCACTAAGGAGGCACTACATCCGCTTCAAAAAAGAAGGCAGTGCCGAACAAGCAGGGAGTTTTATTTATTGCCACGCCAAATACCACACAGCATCTTCAAGAATTACTGTGAGTATGTCGGGCAGATCTTATATTGGGAGAGATTTAGATGGAGATGGTATCGTCGATATGACATCAGGGTCGCCAATTTCGTGCTAAATCTACGTCAAACCGGCAAACCCGGCAAAGCGCCAAGGCTACCGGGTTTGTGAAAGATAAATGCTACCAGCAGATCGCGGTTGTATCTGTACCGCCCGCTCCCTCTGATCTTCGGCGCCCTAGATTATCGATAGTAAAAGATTGACATTGATCATCGCCACTTTGCACACCTTGAGCAGTCGCTGTCACGGTAAAACAACTCTCCGGTGCTGCAGCATTACAGCTAGCACCGCCTACATTAAACGCCGTAGCTAACTGGTAATAACCTTCTTTACTAACAGCGCCACCAATATCAGCTATGACATCTGTATATTGGTTACGCTGAATATACCAGCGCTCTTGCAGAGCCGCTGCCTGCAACAGTGAATCTTTAGCATCTGTGCGTCGAGACTTTTCTAGAGAAGCTTGGTAGCTGGGATAACCTATAGCAGCAACAATAGCGATGATCGCAACCACTATCATGAGCTCAATCAAGTTAAAACCTCGTTGAGCCGAATCGTATTTATTTTGTGTTTTTCGCATAGTACTCACTATCTAGTTAACGGGAAGCTCACGCCAGCCACGACGGCCTGCAGGTAAGCCCTGACATGCAATCTGGGTTTTATTTATATCAGCAGTGGATGACTGAGTGATTACCTGATATCCCTGACAAGGGCCAGCAGGGCCATCCTTTTTCTGTGGCTGAATGACTTCTGGTGCAGAGGGAGGGCCATCCCCCAGTGTGATGCCTTGTAACACTCGTGCTACCGGGGGATCACCGGCTTCAAGTGCTGGAATTCTATCGGTAGGATCAATATCAACAGGTGCAAAAGGTGCAGGAATACCGGCACCAAGGTGAGGTGCAAATAGAAAACCTTCTCCTTCTGAGTCACAAAACTCTCCGGTAGCGTTATAGGTAGTAATAATTAACGATGTACCCGCCAAAGCCGATTGCGTTGTATTGCGCATAAGATCGCCAGAACCGGGAGTATGACGAGCAGCGCCAGGAGACCTAAACTCAAATTGCCAACCACCATGATCAGCAACAAAATCCAATACATCTTGGAAAATAGCAACAGCTTCGGATGCGCCACCAGCTGATAAAGTTACTGTTGAACCACCATCACCGAACACCTGGCCGTCTTCAAAAACATCCACGCCAGTGGTATCTACAAGATCGTTACTGTTAACCGTAACATCCAAACGCGGATTACCATTCGCATCTTTAGGCTCTTTAATGCCGAAATAGTATTGCGTCTGCCTAGAAACATTATCTTGAGGAACAAAGAAACGTCCGGTACCTGCGAACACCCAAAAATCCCCTTCTTCATCTCTAAATGTGCGGGGTGTAGCACTAAATGCACGGTTTGTATCATTATAGAGGTTCGAAAAATTCAGAGAGATATTAGAGCCCGATGCCGATGCAACACGACCACGTTTGAGCTTACCTGTAGGCACCGCAGGAGTACCACCAATAAGACCAAAATATAAAGCGTCATCTTGATAGTCGATGTCCCAATCTGCTGTTTCAAAGCCGCCGGTAAAGCTATTTATCTCAGGGCCAGCTCCGTCGGTTAACTCTATCTTCTGTAGTGGTGTACCTGAAGTTCTATTAACTAAATCAAATAAGTAGACCTTGGCGGACTTATTACTCACCGCCAAGTTTAGTGCAGACAGACGAGATGCTGGATCGTTACCCGCAGGGCCAGAGCCAAAAGCAAGATACCAGGCATTTTCGCCAGTACCAACATAGGAGCCACTAGCGCGGGGCTGACGATATTTAATAATGGTAGGCACAGCGGTCGAAAAGCCCAAATCCTCATCGGTAATTTCCGCCAAAAGTTCCGGCGGACTTTCTGGATCAGTAACATCCATGACAATGTATGCTGAGCGTGTGGTTATATCTGGTGTCGATGCATTATTATCGTGATCTATAGAGTAATCACCACCGCCAAAACGCATACTAGCCACAATAATGGTTCCCCAACCATCGGGGTGCACAGCGTCTGGTGTGAATATATTCACATCGTAAGATTTCACTGGCCCATCCACATAGTACACATGGGGATAATTAGGCGCAGTCAACCACTGTAAATGGGGTAAAAGGTTGTAAGGAATATAAGCCCATAGCTCAGAACCCAGAGGGTGTGGGGTTGTGCCAGCACCACCTGTAGTTTGGAAAGCAATATCACCACCAGGTGATACTTGAGGGTTAAAGAAGCCGGCATTAAATGCGTGCAACATACCGTCATTAGCACCCACATAAAGTACATTGCGCCGACCGGCATACTGGGCAATATAATTTGCATAGGTATCATCATTAAAGATTACATCGTATGCTTCACTTGGAGCTCCCACTACTGTAGGTGTTGAATTAACAATATCTCCAAGCAAATTCGCTTCACTGTTCAGTGTTCTCGAACGAGTACCCGGGATTCCCTCTTCACCTCGAATATAGTTAATAAGATTATCAATTTGGATTTGAGTGGCTGTATTACTGAGCCCCAGTAAGCGAGTGTCATTACCGGTATTTCCTGAAATACCGAAGTTACTGCTAACAAATGGATGGGCGCCATCAACCGTCGCCGTCGAACCGGGATTAGCATCGGCAAAAACAGGCCCTATGACCTGGCCATCACCGTCACGATCAAAGCTGGTAAAAATATAACGGCCATTACCAGCTGAACTACCATAAGAGGATCTATTGTCAGTATATGTTGCCAAGGACCTAAGTTGTTCCTGAGCAGACCAGATAGGTCGATAATCACTACTTGTGAGTGCAAATGGTGCACCATCATTTGTTCCGGTACTGCCATCACCATTAACAGTAATCGCCTGAACTAGAGTCTCACCAGCCGCTTCATCAAAATTGAGTTCCAGTATTCGATCAGAATTGGTTAAAATGCCGTCCTGATCTCCATCTTCACGAATACGGCCACGGTCATCCAAAAACAGACCATTAACCGTACCGAACCAGGTAATGGAATTACTATTGGAATCTTCTAAGCGAGGCGAGTATAACGCCTGATAGATCGCACCTTCACCGCTGCCGGTTTGTGCATTTACTGCCGCCGCACTACCTGATGATATACGTGAATTAAGATTGGCAAATATAGTGGTTAGTGCCTGCGGCAATCTCGCAGGATTTCGAACCGGGAAAAATGAATCCGGGATGCCATCACCTATCACATTGCCGCTACCATCCACTACCTCATTACCTTCAATATCCAGCCTATCCCATTCAGGGGTGGTGTCAGGTAAACCGTCATCATTAACATCTTCAAATGCGCCGTATTTTGCCGCGTACCATAGGGGGTTTTGCAATAGCTTGGGCCCAGAAGAAGAGCTGTCACCACTGAATACCCTAACATTTTCGCTCCATATCACACGATTATTTGCAAGCCCTGCAGTGTTAGCACCAGGGATTGCCCTTAATACACCATTGAAGTTGTAGTTACCATAGCGCAAGACTTCATTAACATAAGAGCCATCTTGGCCGTTACTACCACTCACTGTATAACCAAGACGCATAGCGAAAGAAGTCGCCGCGCCAGCAACAGACATCCGAATTTGAACCTGGCCAGGGGCGGCAGATTGCCATTGAGGTTGACGCTGATGAACACGATAGTTGTAAGATGAGCCCCTAGGCCTACGGTTGTGGTAGTTAGGGTTTTGATCATTATATCCAAGATCGGGACAAGCGTTACGAACAGTAGTCTGATTACCGGAGGCTACGCAATATTCAATCACTGCATAGGAATCCATATCGTAGTCGTTCCCCCAGGTAGAATCTTCCCAGGCAACAACAAAACGACCATAGTTGGCATTTTGCTCTACCACAGTTAAATCTACCAAACTACATTCCCCCCAGTCGTTATCACCAGGGGGAGGAGCCGCCGCCGGCCAAGGATGTGAACGACAAGTAGGTACAATAGTGATTGGATTTGCACTGCCTTGGGGTAGGTTAAAACTAGGCAAGGACTCAGCCAAGGCAACGGTATAAGTAGAAACGGTCTGATCGCCCTCGAGATCCGTACGCAAATCATTTTGATTAGCATATAACGCAGCACCGGCAATATTATAAGAGCCATTGAGTGAAGGCACCTCAGGGCAAGGGCCACTCACGCCACTAAAACGGCTGATACTCTTAGCATCACACTCATCTGCCGTACCACCACCACCAGGGCTTTGGCCAACAATATAAGTACCTGAATTCAAGCCCTCAGCAACTCCCACTCTATCCGTTTCTAATCTCATCCTAGCCGCACTAAAACCTGGCAAACTAGATGCGCTACCTAATTCATCACCATCAAAATTATTGAGACCTGTTGATAGAACAATAACAGAACATTGAGAGCAGGGAGCATCAGCATCATAGGGGTCAGCCCAAGTTGCTGTATTAAGTCCTGTCAAAACATCGGGATTATCTGCGCGGAATGCTGGTGTTGGACTTGCCGCACCGATATAACGTAATGCTTCTAAATAAATTTCACTCAGAGGGTTACCCCAGTCCTTACATTCCCTTTCAGAACTTCCTGATGTTAAAAATTCCAATTCGGAAATACCTGGGCGATTACAGTCTAAATAGGTTGTACTGTTGTACTCCCAACCCTGGATTCTTAACAAGTTAAGGGTTCGAATAATGCCTTCACTTGCGCCACTCTGATTAATAAAGATACCAGTTCGACTATCAATTTCTAGGTCACTTGGGTTAGCATCTAGCCCCCCCATAAAGGTCACGTTCTTTCTAAGTACACCACCATCTTCATTATTGGAGTAACTACCAGTCATCAAGCCAAATTTATAAGTACCTGTCTCACCATAAGTTTGCAGCAAACCGAAAGGTTTTTCGTTAACATCACCTGTTGATTGGTCTCGATACTCCTGACAGGCTTGATCATCCGTTGCATCGAATCCATCTACACATACTTCAACACGGACCACTAATTCAGAATCTCTAGGAATACCAGAGATAGAACCGAAAGGAGGCCTACGCGCTGAAAACTCGGCCCTTCCTCCTTCATCCTCATATTGGCATTGGTTTCTTTCACTGCCCGCCCAAGCAAATTCATTACCCACGGCAACTTTCAGTCTTGGAGGGGTAATATTCAAATTTATATCAGCGGAGAACGTAGGGCCGCCCGCTTGCGCATCGGTCACATTACAAAAGCTTAGCTCGCTCTGACCTCTAATAGGCGTGTAGTCAGAAATATCACCTGTAATATCGGTATTGCGAACCACTTTCACAAACGCGTGATTATCCGCAGGGATAAAAGCGCGTTGTAAAACAGTAGCTGAATTATTATCGATTAAGCGATAACCACCATAGAGCACTTTACGCACTACATCTATTCGTGTTGTGGTCAACCAGTTTAAGAAATTCCCACTCCATGCATTTGAACACTGGTGACTTCCGGCTCTTACCCGAGAAGTCGGGGAGAAACGTTGTCCTGGGCCGGAATAGCTATAGCAAAAATCTGAGTGGAAATAACCATAGTACTCAAAGTCATCTTTATAGGTTGTGTCAAGCACACCATCGCCATCCAGATCAGAATAATCATTGTAAGCTTTGTGCCACAACTGATTATCTCGAGACATCACCAACATCACCAAAGGTGTGGTTGAATCCACAACAGTAGGAGGCAAAATTGAATAATCCTCAGCCACCTGAGCATATGCAGGATTCATAACGCTAAAGCTCACGCTAAGTAATACTAAGCAAAAACAGCGTTCAATATATTGCTTTACATTCATGTCGATTTTCAATTGGTTAAAGTGAGAAAAAATAGCCATAGTGATTTACCATTAACTTAATGGAAATACATAATTAGATTGCAACATCACCGGAACACGGCGATCGTCGCCATCAAAAAATACTGTGATACGAAAGAGGACATCTGCATTGTTATTGTTATCTTTTGTCGCATCAAAAGGCGTGGCCTTGCCTCCGTTTGGAGGAGTTCCTTTACTAACAAAACAAAGAAATTCAACAATATATTTCACGCTATATGTTTCTTGAACAACACTGCCGTCTGCCCGTTCAATATCAACTGGGCCAATTTGAACTGTCCGATGCTGGGCCGCGTTATTCCATACATTTAGTCCTGAGTCGCGCCAAAAAACCCTACGTGAAACGCCGCTGGGCACAACTTCACAACCGTAACGCCTACGGTTTGGAATAACATTTTCTTCATAAATCCCCTGAAAACAAAGACCATTGGTACAGGTAGGGCTGAAACAAAGAGTTCGTGAACCACAGGTGTCTGTGTATAAATCTTCTTCTACCAAGCCGGAAGTTTTTTCCAACCAAGTTTCGGCTGCTCGTAAACCTGCATCAGCAATTGAAAATGCTTTATTTCGATCCAGTGTTGAAGCAATCATCTTCATTTCTAGACCAGAAGAATTCATATTAGCGACACCAATAATTGTTACTATCGCTAACATGACTAAAGCGATGATTAATGCCGCACCACTTTGTCGATGGGAGATATTAGGGCTACCCCTGCTTGACAGCAATTTTCTTTGCATTGCGATTGCTAAACCATCCATTAACGATTCCTCATACGTACTGTCGAGCTGGCGAGCTGACGTAAAAACCGGTCGTTGTAATTTTCACCATTCAATGTCACAGCCCGATTTTCATCAAATACTTCACTCTGGGAGCGAAAAATGAGATTCAAACGCACTGCAACTACGCTATCCCAATCAGACACGCTACTGGCATCATGAAATATGTTAACGATACCGTCTGTATTGGTATCTTCTCCGTAAAGTATTTCCATCTTTTCCACTCCTTGTGCAAGCTCCTCTGTACGAAAACCACTTTCAGATAGAACCCTTCTTTTTAAACTTTTCAAAGGCTCTACTCCTGCTCTGGGTGCAGGTACAACATTCGACACATCAATATAGTAAGCATTAGCAATATAAGGCATTAAAAAAGAACCATTAGCGTATTCCCCTCGGTCAGCAGTACCGGTATTAACACCTGTACAACGAGTGTCACCTCCTGTGACTTTAATTTCAGCTGAGCAATTACTACCAGCTCCATAATTGGCAGCGGTAGCATTGTCCGGGGAAGTGTTTTCAAAAATACCAATATGACGACAACTAGCATCGACAATCGCTACTTTTTCACCTTGCAGAAAATCGTGAGTATTCGCTCCAGGCAAATCAAAACTCTGACTACCTTTATTATGCGATCCAATCGGCACAGCACGATCAATATCTGCATAACGGAGGATAATGGCATCTGAGCCTACATCTGCTTGATCCAAAATCGTGGGGAAACCTGCGACACTGTTAGTCCCCTCGTAGCCTATGATGGGATCTTCGGAAAATAAATCAGTGATGCTGCCGCTAACGTTGACAAGATTAGCCACATGAGCATTATTTTTATCAGCGCAGCCAAAATTCCCTGCCGAACGAATATCTCGCGTTAACATCTCTAGTGCATAACGGACATTTTCTTGAATAAAGCTCACATCTTGCTCATCAGAAAATCTAGCGCGGCTCGACTGTATAACACTTACTACACCACCAAACACAACAATACTGATGAACATCGATACCAGAAGCTCAACAAGGGAAAGGCCACTTTGACAATTATTCCTCAACACAAATTTCATAGTTAAATGCCATTTACTACTGTTACGATATCTTGGATAGGCGTATTCGAATCATCGTAGCCGATATGAAAACGTACTTTAATAGTGACTCCCCTAACACCATCAGTATTAGGAGCAGTAATTTGCACTTCTCCTTGTCCGCCTGGTAAAGCACCTTCAATATTGCTTAACCATTGAGAAAGATTCCATTGCACAATTTGAGCTTGCTGCGCTTGCAGCTGAGGTATGGGCTGACCAGGTACAGGCACTCGCCTTACCCTACTGGGACATCCAGGTGGGGAAAGACCACAAGTCTCGGTAGGTATAGCATCACCAAAGTTTCTTTCATAATCGTCTAGTGCATCGATATATGGAGATGTCCTCATCGCTTCCATTAGATCATTGGCCAACACCGCAGCCTGAGAATAAAGGTAGGCATTTTGATTGAGTTGTACTGCACGTGATTGCATGGCTAATACGCCCAGTAAACCCACTGCTAAAATAAACAACGCTACTAACACTTCGATAAGCGACGAGCCTTGCTGATGTTTTATATTAATCATTAAGAGCAATCCAGATTTTGTGATACTACGGTTCCGGTATTATTTTCAAAAGAACTGTCATGAATGCCATCAGCATCTCGATCACGGCTTGGCATAACACGTCCCGAACGCTCAATTAATAACCCTCGGGCGAATGTTGCGTATCTCGCCTCATTGCGCTCGTCACAAATCGCCATTAAAGCTCGCTGTCGACTTGCAGAAAAACCGCGAAAATTCCAACTGTAAGAAGGCAAAGTAGACGCTGTGTTATCCGCATCCACAAAGCTAACTCTGCTATTTCCTGTCAGCAGTGCAACCTTTAACAGTTCTTCACCACTGGCAGCATCATAAGTGCCATTGCCGCCACTGGCACCGTTGCCATTGTCAACAAACACCAGCCAACCATCACTCCAATTTGCACCATTGCAAGTGGATGAATCTGAACTAGGACACATACTTACCGTTTTACCACGGCTAACCGCTTCGGAGCGCGCATAATTAAAAGCGCTTAAGTATTCACGTTGCAAGCCGAGTATTGTGTTTCCTTTAACTGAACTTTCCATAGAAGGTACAGCGATAGAAACTAGAATCGCTAAAATCACTAAAGTGATGAGCAACTCAATTAATGTAAATCCATGTTGATCGTTTATATTTTTCATAATTTTAACTGTAACAAGCGCCTTAGTTAAACATAATCAAAAAAGGATAAGCGGTATAAAAATGAGAACAGATGGGAGAGCAAAATAATAAAGCATGATGTAGTTCTCAAGTTAAAAAATGTCTAGATAAAAATATCTCAAAATTCATTAGGAAAAAATTCAAAGCGAGAACATGTAAACTAAACACACCATGATACAAGGCTTCCCTTCCGATTAATTAACAATACACTTCCAATAAGTACTAAGCGATTAGTACTAGATAAGTACTATATTAAACTAGGTACTAAACAAGTTAAATACCATATAAGTTACCAGAAAAAACAAAAACTATAATGCAAAAAAATCAACAGCGCACATAAACAAAATCTAGACAAAACATCAATACAAGCAAAGCTCATTCAAAAATACATCAGCGCTTAATATTCGGTAAGCATCGCAGATGTCATTTATGCCAAATTTAATGTTTCTACAAAATAATTTAAGTAGCCAATCACTTATTTAAGCCAAGCCGTCAACTATTAGATGTTTATCCACTAACGCCTATACAATAGAAAATCAATAATTTCGACAAACCCAAAACCGCTTTTAAAATACAATGATAATTAACTGACACTAATTATTATAAACATTTGAAAAATGAATTATGTGACACATTCACTATCCCCAAGATTGAAAAGCATGTACCGATATCGATATGTTCGATTTTTCGCATAATACAAAGAATCAATGATATTGGCTAAAAAGTCTATAACGCAATAACCATCAATTTAGTTATATAGACCACAATAAAATGGTGCAATTAAAGAAGTAAATTTTTTAAATAGCAAACATCAGATACTAGATCTCTGGCTCTATTTTCAAAAAATTAGCAAAGACAAAAACATTTAATACAAAAATAAACTCTTGATTTAAATCATCTATTTTTCTAAAGTTTAATTAACATATTAACTTTTTATAAAAAATAAAAATGTATAATTTTTCAAAAATAACTTCCATAAAAAAGCGACACGGAAAATTATCGCACTAGATATTTAAAACATAAAAAAGGCAAGTGATATTTATACAAGACACTACTAGAATATAATCCTTCTGATTTTTATCTTACAAAGAAAAATCTTCGCATAACTAATGACATATCACTTAAAATATACATTCTCGTCTTATCACCTAAGTAGCAAATGTATTGGTATACAATAAATAAAAGATTAACTTAAGGCTTATAACATAAGAGTAATCAACTTTGGGCCAAACTACTCTAACAATGGTCTTGTCAGCGTAGACTATTGAGACGAGGACGCTTCGCCGAAAATCTTCGGTAGGCAAGACGGGCTTTAAATAAAGTTATTCAAATGGCTATCTAATGACGATTATCTTAGCGGCTTAATTTTAAGAGACTCGCGCGCGGGTATCCATGCGTCACTATTAAACCAACATATACTGCCGTCGGGTTAATACTAAGCCTATCGACACTGATTACATCAATCCTATGTTATTCCCTAAAGCATGCTAGTTTAGCCATGAGAAGCGCGATTAAGTAAATCTAGGCAATGATTCCTAAGCTCAAGTTTTAAAGCTACCTACATCACTGGAAGCATATTAAGTAAGCAAGAATTAGTAATAACTCATGAACTTTAAGGAAGGCCAGAAATAGCCATCAGAGTACGGCTTATTTGAACAGCATAGGACAGAGATAAACAAACAAGAAGGAAGTGGGTAAATAGGCTCAACAATTGTTGCTAAGCCTATTAGAAGGTGATTAGTTCCAACATCTACCTGTATTAGTGGTTTCACCGGCAGTACCAGCACCGGCCCTAAATGATCTTTTCCGCCCCAAATTATCGATAGTTAAGCGTATACACTCCTCGTCATTCGCCTGCACACCTTGAGCAGTCGCAGTCAATGTAAAGCATCTCCTCTCGTCAGCTGCGCTACAATCGTTGGCACCATTAAAATTAAACGCAGTTGCTAATGTATAGTATCTTTCTTCTGAATCGGCACCACCAATATCTAGCATATTGTTGGTATATTGATTGCGCTGAAGATACCAACGCTCCTGCAGTGCTGCTGCACGCAACAAAGCTTCTCTGCCATCAGTGCGCCGGGATTTCTCTAACGAGTCTTGATAACTTGGATAGCCAATGGCAGCAATAATACTAATGATGGCTATCACGATTAATAGCTCAACTAAGTTAAAGCCCTGCTGAGTTAATTTACGCTGTTTCAATTTTTTAAACATGATACTCACTATAAATTAAAATCAATAGGAATTTCTCGCCAACCGCGTCGTCCGGCAGGCAAACCTTGGCAACCCAAGTTGGTCGAGCTAATTTCAGCAGTAGAGGATTGGCTAAATACTTGATAACCCTGGCAAGGATCATTACCACCACTGTTACCATCACTTTCACCAAATTGAGAAACCGTTGGATCAGAAGGAATCCCAACCCCTAAAGTAACACCTTGTAACACCCGATCAACGTTGACATTCGGATCTTCCAAAGAGGGCAAAAATGTTTGCGGGTCTGTACCTACAGGAGCAAAAGGTGCTGGCCTTCCAGCACCGAGGTGAGGAGTAAATAAAAAGCCCTCCCCTTCTGAGCTACAGAATTCTCCCGTTGCATTATAGGATGTAATCACCAAAGAGGTACCGGCTAAAGCCGCTTGGGTAGTATTGCGCATTAAGTTTCCTGAACCAGGTGTGTGGCGCAAAATGCCTGGCAACCTAAATTCAAACCGCCACCCATCATTTTCTGAAACAAAATCAAGTATGTCACTAAAGATTTCGATAGACCTTGATTGCCCCCCGCCAGATAAAGTCAGATCACTCAGACCAGGGCCACGAACCTGCCCGTCCTCAAATACATCGGCATCTGTCACGTCGACCAAGTCATTGTCAGGAATAGTCGCTGAGAGAGATGCAGAACCACCACTATTTTGGGGTTCTTTAATACCGTAATAATATTGCTGCTGAGTCGAGAGATTATCCTCTGCTACGAAGAACCGCCCGGTACCGGCAAATACCCAGTAATCATTGTTAACATCTCGCACAGTTCGGGGTTTAGCACTAAAAGCACGATTAGATTCGTTGTAAAGATCTCGAGAGAAATTGAAGGAAAGGTTATCTCCTGAAGCTGAGGTAACACGCCCGCGTTTTAGTTTACCTGTCGGAGCTGATGGCGTACCACCAACAAGTCCAAAATACACTGCGTCATCTCGATAGTCTAAGTCCCAATCGGCAACTTCAAACCCGCCAGTAAAGCTATTAGCTTCAGGGTTACTTGATAAATCGGTAAGTTCTATTTCAGGTTCTAATGTTCGATTCACTAAGTCGAACAAATACACTTTTGCCGACTTATTACTTACGGCAGAGTTAAGCGCAGATAAACGAGAAGAAGAATTAGTGCCGGCAGGCCCTGAGCCAAAAGCAAGGTACCATGCATTTTCAGTGGCACCAGAAAAAGAGCCGTTACTGCGAGCTCTGCGATACTTAACAATTGTCGGCTCAGATGTAGTAAAACCAAGATCTTCGTCAGTAATCTCAGCGATAAGCTCAGGTGGCCGCTCAGGATCCGTCACGTCCATAATAATATAGGCCGAGCGAGTTGTAATATCGGGAGTAGAAGCATCGTTATCGTGGTCTAGAGAATAATCTCCACCGCCAAAGCGCATGCTGGCAACAATAATCGTCCCCCAACCATCTGGATGCACATCATCGGGAGCAAAAATATTGACATCATAAGCTCTTACAGGGCCGTCCACGTAATAGACGTGAGGATAATTAGGTGCGGCCAACCATTGAAGATGCGGCAATACATTGTAGGGAATATAGGCCCACAGTTCACTTCCCAGAGGATGACCTGCACCATTGCCGCCAGCAGTCTCAAACCCTATGTTGCCACCAGAAGATGTTTCAGGATTAAAGAAACCTGCATTAAACGCATGCAACATACCATCGTTAGCCCCTACATACAGAACATTACGTCGATTCGCATACTGGTTAATATAATTTTGATAAGAGTCATCGTTGTATAGCAGAGCGTAGGGCTCTCGCGGAGCCCCCACGACCTCAGGGGTGGAATTAACAATATCACCTAACAAATTAGATTCGCCATTGAGTGTTCGTGAACGTGTTCCGGGAATGCCTTCTTCGCCGCGAATAAAATTCACCAGGTTTTCAACTTCTGCGTCAGTTGTAGAACCTTCAAAGCCGAGCAGCCTGTGATCATTCGCCGTATTACCGCTAAGTGCAAAGGTATCACTAACAAAAGGATGAGCACCATCAACTGCTGCCGTCGAACCAGGGTTAGTGTCATTGAACTCAGGCGAGATAACTAAACCATCATTATCACGATCAAAGGCAGTAAAAATATAGCGGCCACTAGATGCAGAGCTCTCATAAGAGCTCCTATTGTTGGTATAAGTAGCAAGAGACCTTAACATTTCTTGCGCAGACCAAATAGGATTATACTCATCGCTCGTTAATGTGAAGGGAGTACCTACAGGAGAACCCGTACTACCATCAGGTTGTACTTCAGTGGCTTGCACCATGGTCTCCCCAATCACAGGATCGAATTGAAATGTCAGTATACGATCGCCATTCTCTAGTATTCCATTCTGATTTAGGTCTTCTCGAATGCGACCGCGACTATCGATAAACAAAGCATTTACAGTACCAAACCAGGTCACAGCATCGATAGTTCCATTATCATTTCGGTTTTCTAGACGCGGAGAATAAAGCGCTTGATAAATAGCACCTTCACCGCTGCCAGTTTGTGCATTTACCGCTGCGGCACTACCTGATGATGTACGCGTGCTAATGTTTGCCAGTACCGATCTTAACGCCTGTGGCAAACTTGCAGGGTTACTGACCGGGAAAAATGAGTCAGGAATTCCGTCACCCACAATATTACCACTATTGTCTAGGGCCGGGTCGCCGTTAATATCTAATTTGTCCCATTCGGCAACAGGGCCGGGTAGCCCATCATCGTCAAAGTCATCAAAGGCACCATACTTGGCCGCATACCACAATGGATTTTCTAACAAACTAACACTGCTGGATGCGGCGCCGACTCGAAATGCCCGCGCACGCTGGCTCCAGATAACTCTATTATTTTGCGCTAAAGAAAAGTCTGAGCCAGGGATAGCAAAATTAAGAGAGTTAAAGTTATAGCCACCATAGCGAACAATTTCGTTTATGTAAGCACCGTCATCATCTCCAAAGGCACTTAACTGAGAACCATTAACGGTGTAACCAAAACGCATCGAGAAACCAGCAGACGCGGCAGGTACCGAAACACGAATTTGTATTACATCACTTCGATTTTGCCATCCAGGCTGATTTTCAAATCTGTCGTAATAAGCTCTTTGAAAAAAATTACCAGGAGCACCATTTGAAAAAAACGGATTGTCATCGTTATAACCCAAATCTGGACATGCACTTCCATCGGTACAGTATTCAATTACTGAATACGCATCTTGGTCATAGTCATTTCCCCAAGGTGAATCTTCCCAAGCAATAACAAAACGCCCATATTCTGGTGTCTGCCTAACAACAGTCAAATCCACAAGGCTGCACACTCGCCATGCAGATGCGGGACTGAACTCATTAGATGCACCATTGGAACTGGAATGACATGTAGGAACAATAGTAATAGCATTAGAACTGCCAGAAGGAATCCGAAAGCTCGGCAATGACTCGGCAAGGGCAACGGTATAGGTGGAAACATCTTGAGTACCATCTAGATCCGGACGCAGGTCATTTTGATGCGCAAAAAAAGACGCGCCAGCGATGTTGTAAGTACCATTTAAAGAAGGCAGTTCAGGGCACGGGCCACTAACACTGCTAAAGTTTGAAATAGACTTCGCATCACACACATCAACATTACCACCCGATGTACCGACGCCGACAATATGAGTACCACTTGTCACACCTTCGGCAACACCAACCCTATCTGTTTCTGCCCGCATATTAGCAGCGCTAAAGCCCGGCAAACTTGAAGCACTATTGAGTTGATCGCCATCGAAATTATTTAAGCCTGTGGATAACACAATAATAGAACACTGAGAACATGGAGCCGCAGGGTCAAAAGGATCTTGCCATGAAACCTGACCAAGCCCGGGTAAGATTCCGCTGTCATTTGCCTGAAAAGCTGTGGTAGGCGAAGCCGCACCGATATAGCGCAGTGCTTCTAAATAAATTTCTGAGAGGGGGTTACCCCAGTCGCGACATTGCCTTCCGCCATTAGTTGAATTAAGAAAATCATTTTGTGAAATACCCGGAGCATTACAGTCATCGTAGCGAGCATTTTGATGATTCCAACCTTGAATGCGTAAACGATTAAGAGTGTTAATAATACCTTCGTTACTAGTTGTTTGATTAACAAAAATACCTGTTTGACTATCTATTTCAATATCAGCCGGTGTAGCATCTTCACCACCTAAAAAAGAAATATTTTTCCTTAGTACGCCACCTTGGGAGTTGTTGGTATAGCTCCCTGTCATTAAACCAAATTTATAGGTGCCTGCTTCGCCATACGTTTGCAGCAAACCGAAAGGCTTCACATTTGTTACCGAACTGACTTCATCGGTATATTCTTGACAGGTGTTATTATGCATCGCATCAGCATCTTGGCCAGCAACACATACGTTAACACGTACATTAAGTTCACTATTGGAAGGTATACCTGAGATAGCACCAGAATTTGGACGTCGCGCAGAAAATGCGGCTGGGCCGCCTTCATCTTCATACTGGCACTGCCTGGTTTCACTACCAGCCCAAGCGAGTTCGTTACCAATAGCTACTTTAAGTTTTGGCGGATTAAACGCTACGTTTACATTTCTCGATAGGGAACTACCCGACACAACATCCGTGACATTACAAAAACTGAGAACATCGTTAGCCCCATCCCGTCCAGTAATGGGCGTATAGTCAGAAATAGTGCCATCTATATTACTATTAGCAACAATTTTAACAAAGGCATGGTTATCGGAAGGTACATAAGCACGTTGCAGAACGGTAGAAGAGTTTGTATCAGTAAGACGATAACCACCGTACAAAACCTTACGTACGACATCAATTCGTGTTGTGGTCATCCAATTTAGAAAATTTCCACTCCAGGCGCCTGAGCATTTATGGCTAGTTTGAGGTGGAGTAGGTGCAAGGTTTAATACTGTTCCTACAGGCGAAAACACGCCACTAGAATTTGAATACTGGTAGCAATAGTCGGCATGGAAATAACCGTAATATTCGAACCCATCATTATAGGTAGTATCTAAAATTCCATCACCATCTAGATCAGAATAATCGTTATAAGCTTTGTGCCACAGTTGGTTATCTCGCGACATAACCAACATCACAAGTGGCGTTGTCGAATCCACTACAGTAGGCGGTAACAGCGTATAATCATCAACCACCTGACTAGATGCCGGTGCCGTCACCAGCATACATGCCAAAGCCGTAATGGAGTAGAAACAATGCTTTAGCAGATGCTTTACTTTAGCTTTTGAAGTTAATTTTTTTTTCTTGAAATACATCTTCATAACGACTTACCATTAACTCAATGGAAACACATAATTCGACTGCAACATCACAGGTGCCCTACCACCATCGCCATCAAAAAATACGGTGATACGAAATAAGGCATCGCCGTTGTTATTGTTAGGCGTAGTTGCGTCGAAGGGAATTGGGCCACTACCTGAGGACGAATCACCTTTATCCACGAAGCAGAGAAATTCAACAATATACTTAACCGTATCAGTACCAACATTCACTGTTGCATGCCTACCAGTATCATTCCATACATCTGGGTTACGCCAAAAAGCGGTGCGCTGACTAGTGGAAGTACTAGGAAAAACTTCACAGCCAAAGCGTCTAAAGTTAGGAATAGCATTTTCGTTGTACACACCTTCAAAACAACGGCCTTCAGAACAATTCGCTGTAAAACAATTATTAACATTGGGATCACATGTATCTACGTAGAGATCTTTTTCTTTAATATTTGCAGAATTTGCTAACCAGCTTTCCGCTGCTCGCAACCCGGCATCAGCAATTGAAAATGCTTTATTGCGATCTAGCGTAGAAGCGATCATCTTCATCTCTAAACTGGCAGAGTTCATATTGGCAACACCGATAATTGTCATAACTGCCAACATCACTAATGCGACAATTAGCGCCGCCCCGTTTTGCTGATTTTTTTTCAGCTCAATATTTCTTAAAGAATATTTATAATTACTATCGGGTGATATGTGCATTAGCGATTCCTCATCTGCACTGTCGAGCTGGCAAGCTGACGTAAATAACGATCGTTATAATTTTGGCCATTTAAAGTAATCAGCTGATTGGTTTCAAACAGCTCGCGTTGCGAACGAAACACCAAATTAAAACGTACGGCAATGACATTATTCCAATCAGCTACGTCATCAGCATTACGGTATACATTGATAATACCATCGGGAGTTGCATCAGTATCTTCGCCGTAAAGCAACTCCATACTCTCCACTCCTTGAGCTAATTCTTCCGTGCGAAAACCACTGTCAGATAACACTCTTCTTTTTAAAGCAGGAATGCCAGGCATACCTGGTGGACTAGGTACAACATTGGAATCATCAATATAATAAGCGTTGGCAACATAGGGCATTAGAAAAGAGCCATTACGATAGCCTACTGGATCAACTACCCCACCGCCCGCTCCAGAACAGTTAATATCACCTCCCGCCACTTTGATATCAATTGAACAATTGCCGGGAGAACTGCCAGCCCCATAGTTAGCTGTAGCTGCATTGTTCGCAGAGGTATTTTCGAAAATACCAATATGGCGACAACTAATATCGACTATTGCTATTTTTTCGCCCTGCTCAAAATCGTGGGTATTTGCGCCGTGCAAATTAAAACTCTGACTACCGGTTGAGTGGGATTGAATGGACACCGAGCGATCACTATCAGCATAGCGCAAGATAATTGCATCTGACCCTACGTCAGCCTGATCTAAGATAGCAGGAAAGCCTGCGGTGCTGGCAGTTCCCTCATAACCTACGATTGAATCTTCGGAAAATAAGCCACTGATATTGCCGTCGACAAGATTAGCAACATGGGCATTATTTTTATCGGCACATCCAAAGTTACCTGCTGAACGAATATCTCGCGATAAAATTTCCACCGCGTAGCGAACATTTTCTTGAATAAAACTTGCTTCTTGTTCATTGGTTAAGGTACTGCGACTTGATTGAATAACGCTGACCACCCCCCCTAGCACTACGACGCTAATAAACATTGACACCAAAAGTTCAACCAAAGATAGACCGCGTTGGCGATTAAACATAGAAAACCTCATAACTACTGCCCACTCACCATAACAACTTCATCATTTATAGCTTGATTGGTTAATTCGTTATAGCCGATTTGAAAACGTACCCTGATAAAAATATCATTGCCAACACGCGCTATTTCTCCCTGACCACCAGGCAATAAGTTTTCAATATTGTTACGCCATTGGGACACATTCCATAAAGCAATATCACTTTCTGATGAACAACCTGCAGTAGCAGTTGCACACGCGGGAGAATTCGGCGAAGGATCGCCATAATTAATATTGTAAGTACCTAGAGATGTTGGCGAAGTTCGCATAGCTTCCATAACATCATTGGCCAACACTGCTGCTTGGGAATAAAGATAAGCATTTTGATTAAGCTGCACTGCACGTGATTGCATAGCTAAAACACCTAGCAAGCCCACTGCTAAAATAAACAAAGCCACGAGTACTTCGATAAGTGACGAGCCTTGTTGACGATCTTTCAAATTAATCATTAGGTGCAATCCAAATTTTGTGATGTCACATTACCGTTATTATCTTCAAAAGAGCTGTCATGAATGCCGTCGTTATCCGCATCACGACTCAACATAACTCGTCCTGAAAGCTCTATTAATAAACCGCGCGCGAGTCTTGCGTACCTCACCTCTCTGCTCTCATCGCACAACACCATCAACGCTCGTTGACGGTTAGCGGAAAAACCGCGAAAGTTCCAGCTATAAGAAGTTAAATCCGTAGCAGTATTATCAGCATCAACTAAACTCACTCTGCTAGAGCCTCGCCTTTGAGATACTTTCAATATCTCTTCAGTAGCTACGTCATAGTTACCGTCGTCATCATTGTCGACAAACACCAACCAACCTTCAGCCCAATTAGCAGTGCCACTACAAGTCTGAGTATCGGTACTTGCACACATACTGACGATTCTGCCGCGGCTAACAGCTTCAGATCGAGCGTAGTTGAAGGCACTGAGATATTCTCGTTGAAGTCCAATTACCGTATTACTTTTAACACTGTCTTGCATGGAAGGAGCAGCAATAGAAACTAGAACAGCCAAAATCATCAAAGTGATCATCAACTCAATTAAAGTAAAACCGTTTTGATCGTTTATCTTTTTCATGATTTTTACTTTAACAAGCAGATTCGATAAATATAATCAAAAAAGGATAACCGGTACAAAAGTTCGACAAGCGGGGCATCAAAAGACACAAAAATAATAAAATGTGATGAGCATCACAAGAAAAACGGGAGGGGTTGGGCGAAATGTTCGCCCAAATAAACTAGGAAAAGGTTATCGAAGCGCCTTGGGCAAAGAAAAGCTTATATTTTCTTCTCTACCCGAAAGTTCTTGCGGGTCATTAGCACCAAAGGATTTCAAACCTTGGATCACGTCTGCTACCAGTACTTCAGGCGCAGAAGCACCTGCAGTGATACCAATGGATTTTGCCGATGTGAACCAGTCTCTTTGCAATTCTTCTGGCCCATCGATAAGGTAAGACACGGCACCACAACGTTCAGCAAGCTCCCTTAATCTATTTGAATTTGAGCTATTGGGTGAACCGACAACCAAGACTAGATCACACTCCAGAGCTAATTGTTTCACTGCATCTTGGCGGTTTTGAGTCGCATAGCAAATATCGTCTTTACGCGGACCTTCAATCTTAGGGTATTTCTCTCGCAAACAGTCGATAACTTTTGCAGTATCGTCCATAGATAATGTGGTTTGGGTGACATAGGCCAACATAGACGCATTATTAACTACCAGACTCTCTACATCGCGCTCATTTTCTACCAGATAAATCGCACCGCCATTGCTATCGTCATATTGTCCCATAGTACCTTCAACTTCAGGATGACCATGATGTCCGATCAGAATACACTCGCGATTTTCTTTACTGTACTTGGCCACTTCAATATGTACTTTTGTTACCAGCGGGCAAGTAGCATCAAATACTTTTAAGCCGCGAGTATCAGCTTCCTTACGCACAGCTTGAGACACACCATGCGCACTAAAAATAACGATCACATCATCCGGCACATCGTTAAGTTCATCGACAAAAATCGCACCGCGTTCTTTTAGTGTCTGCACAACAAACTTGTTATGAACTACTTCGTGACGAACATAAATAGGTGCACCAAATACATCTAGCGCTCGATTAACAATATCAATCGCACGATCAACACCTGCACAAAAACCTCTAGGGTTAGCTAATTTAATTTCCATAGATTTATAAGTCAGTGAGTTGTTGTAGGTTTAATCCCGATAATTTGTGCATCAAAGATAATGGTTCTACCTGCCAGTGGATGATTAAAATCGACAGTGACTTGATCATCACCTATAGCAGCAACCACACCTGGCAATTCACCGCCTGCAGCATCAGCAAAAGACAATACCAAACCAACAGCCAACTCAATATCTTGATTAAAAGAATCGCGTTTAAAAATCTGAATATTTTGAGGGTTAGATTGACCAAAGCCTTTTTCTGGTTCGATAATGGCTTGTGTTCTAGCTCCTGCCTTCATACCTACTAGAGCTTGTTCAAAACCTGGCAACAAACTTCCATCACCAAAAGTAAAAGTGGCAGGTTCTTTATCAAAATTTGAGTCGACCATATCCCCACCTTCAATCTGCAGCGAAAAATGCAAGGTGATATCCATGCCTTCTCCAACGATCAAATCTTTCAATTACGCACTCCTATAATAATTCGCTAGGCAAAAACACTTTCTCAATATATTTGCAGGTACTAGATATTTGCAGGGGCTAGTTGTCTTTGTCTTCTTTTTCTTTGTTAAACAAAGTATCCAAGATAAGTATTGCCGCACCAACACTTATAGCTGAATCCGCTACATTAAATGCTGGAAACTGATATTCCTGGTAATACACTAAAATGAAGTCAACAACATAACCAAGCGTTACTCGATCGTATAAATTGCCAACGGCACCGCCAAGAACTAAGGATAAAGCCAAAACTTCCCAGATGTTTTTTTGCGCCGCACGGAATATCCACACGATTAAGACGACACTCACAGCAAAGGATAAAATACTAAAAAACCATATTTGCCAACCGCCCTGCCCGGCTAGAAAACTAAAGGCCGCGCCACTATTGTGACGAAGAGTAATATCAAAAAAGGGCAAAACATTTAAGCGTTCATACAATTCAAATGAATCGCTCACTATTTTTTTTGATATTAAATCCAATACTATTATCACGAACGAAAGCGCATACCACTTCCATGGTATTCTCGGTAAAACTTCGCTTAACCTATGTGTACTACTAACAGAATTCACGCGGCTCACCGTCACCTTCAATATTCATAACACAACGAGTACAGATTTCCGGGTGATTTTCATCAGCGCCCACATCTTCACGGAAATGCCAACAACGGGCACACTTTTTATGCTCAGATTTTGTCACTGCGATCTGCAAGCCTTCTACCTCTGCAGACACGGCATTATTAGCCTGCTCAAAAGGTTTTACCGCCACAGATGAACAGATCAGTACGAAACGTAGTTCATCACCAATTCTAGCAAGCTTTGTAGCGACATCGTCACTGCAATAGAGGGTAACTTCAGCGGCTAAAGAGCTGCCCAAGCCTTCACTATTACGTTTCTCTTCGATAACCTTATTGACAGCAGTTTTTACTTCCGCAATAAACGACCAATACTCACTAGAAAATTCACTGTCTGAAGATAAGCGTTGTAAAGGCCACCAAGTAGCGGCGAATACAGGCCCGTCTTTTTCACCAGGAATTTCTTGCCATATTTCATCGGCAGTAAAAGATAATATAGGAGCAATCCAGCGTACAAACGCATTGACAATGTGATACAACGCTGTTTGTGCAGAACGCCTCGCTCGGCTATTTTCCTGCGTGGTGTATTGGCGATCTTTAATAATATCTAGATAGTACCCTCCCATATCTACCACACAGAAGTTATGGAGCTTCTGATAAATCGTATGTAACTGATAGCTATCATAGCCGGCAAGAATGTCCTCTTGGAAACGCGCGGCACAATCAATTGCCCACTTATCCAAAGCAATGAGTTCTTCATAAGGCAGAAGGTGCTGCTTGGGATCAAAGCCGCTTAAGTTAGATAAAAAGAAACGTGCAGTGTTACGAATACGACGATAAGAGTCTGCTGTACGTTTTAAGATTTCCTCAGAAACACTCATATCACCACTGAAATCTGTGGCAGCTACCCACAAGCGCAATACATCTCCGCCCAGATCGTTCATCACTTTTTGCGGTGAAATCGTATTACCCAGAGACTTCGACATTTTTTTGCCATCGGCATCAACAGCAAAGCCATGAGTTAATACTTGGCGATAAGGTGCGCTGTTATTAATAGCCATTGCCGTTTTTAATGAGGATTGGAACCAGCCTCGATGCTGATCTGAACCTTCAAGATATAAGTCTGCAGGGTAAGCCAAATTATCACGTTGCTGCATCACTGAGAAATGCGTAACGCCAGAGTCAAACCATACATCTAAGGTATCGCTTACCTTATTGTATTGCTCAGCTTCATCACCAAGTAAATCTTTGGGATCGGCTTCAAACCATGCTTCCATACCATCTTTTTCAATTAATTTGGCTACGGCTTCAATTAGTTCAGAAGTTCTCGGATGTAACTCTTCAGTTTCTTTATGCACAAATAAAGTAATGGGCACACCCCATGTACGTTGACGAGAAACACACCAGTCTGGGCTCGATTCGAGCATAGATCTAATACGCATTTCGCCCCAGTCTGGAATCCACTGAACATTGTCGACTGACTTGTTAACATTCTCCAATAATTTATTGGCGCTCATACTGATAAACCACTGCGGTGTAGCACGATAAATCAGCGGCGTTTTGGTTCGCCAACAGTGGGGGTAGCTATGTACAAACTTTTCCTGGTGCAACAACATGGAATGCTCTTGCAAAGCTGTAACAACTTTTTCATCAACTTTGTAGACATGTTCCCCAGCAAACAAAGGCACCGTCTCGCGATAGTAGCCACCATCGTCGATATAGTTAATCGTTCCAATGCCATATTTTTTGCCAACATTGAAGTCTTCAACACCGTGATCCGGTGCTGTATGCACACATCCAGTACCTGCATCAGTGGTGACATGATCGCCTAGAATGATTGGCACTTTCTTATGGTAAAAAGGGTGTTGCAATAGAAGATTTTCCGCATCCACGCCTTTAAAGCGGGCAAGTTCTTCAACATCTCCCAGTTCGGCGCGAGCCACAACGGAATCCTTCAGGGCTGCAGCCACAATTAGACGCTGGTCACCGTGCTGTAACACGACATATTCAAGCTCGGCATTTAAACTTACTGCCTGATTAACTGGTAAAGTCCAAGGTGTTGTTGTCCAGATAACTACCGAGATTTGTCCTGAACCACCGCATTCGCCAATACGTTCTACTAATTCCGCTTCATCAACAACTGGAAACTTAACATCGATAGAGTAAGAAGTTTTATCCTGGTACTCGACTTCAGCTTCAGCTAAAGCAGAGCGACCCGCAACACTCCAGTAAACAGGTTTATAGCCTTTTACCAAATGGCCGTTGTCAACAATGCGCCCTAGAGCCCGAACAATATCTGCCTCAGTTTTAAAGTCCATTGTAAGGTAAGGGTTGTCCCAATCGCCGAAGACACCCAAGCGAATAAAGCCTTGTTTTTGCCCAGCCACTTGTTTCGCCGCATATTCACGGCATTTTTTTCTAAACTGCGCGAACTCAACTTTAACACCCGCTTTACCAATCTTCTTTTCCACCTGATTTTCAATAGGCAGACCGTGGCAGTCCCAGCCAGGCACATAAGGGGCATCATAACCACTTAATGTTTTTGACTTGATAATAATATCTTTAAGAATTTTATTAACTGCATGACCGATATGAATTTCTCCATTGGCGTAGGGAGGGCCATCATGGAGAATAAATTTATCTGCACCTTCTCGGGCTTTGCGTATTTGCCCATAAATATCTTGCTCATACCAACGTTTGAGCATTTGTGGCTCACGCTGAGCAAGATTTGCTTTCATTGCAAATTTGGTAGAAGGTAGATTAAGAGTCGACTTGTAATCGGTCATAAGTATTTCAATACATCCCAAAAATTAATATGAGTATTTATACATTTTAAAGCCTAGCTTAAGCCTTAAGAAACATGCATCCCGTGCTCATCCTTGCTTATCGCCAGTACCACAGAGATCTAGTTGGCTTCAAAGTATTCCCGCGCAGAATAGACATCTTTTTGTATCTGCGACTTTAAATGTTCAATCCCTGAAAAGCGTTGTTCTTCACGAATTTTGTGCTGGAACTCCACTGTTAAAAATTCACCGTAGAGGTCGATATTACTGTCAAGCAAATGCACTTCAAGCAAAGGCTTAGACACACCATCAACCGTAGGCCGCACCCCCACGTTAGCGACACCATGCCAAAGCTTTGGAGTATTTTCAGCGATCGAGTTTGCTGCAACAAGCCCACTATTAACACCCCGCTGAACCCTCACAGCATAAACCCCCTGCACCGGTGATCGGTGACGCCCTAGTCCTATATTGAGGGTGGGAAAGCCGAGGGTTCGTCCCAGCTGCTTACCGTAAATAACCCGTCCAGAAATACAATAGGATCTACCCAATAAGTCGCCGGCTTTATCAAGCTGGTTATCCGCTAGTAGCTTTCTAATTCGGGTACTGCTGATACGTTCGTTACGTTCAAGCTGGGTATTTGTATCACAGACAGAAAACCCATGACTTCGCCCGGATTTGATCAACATCTCAAAATCGCCAGATCGATCACAGCCGAAACGAAAATCATCACCAATGACTAAGTGCCTAACACCGATACCGTCCACCAGGACTTTCTCAACATACTCTTGTGCAGTAAGTGAACGCAGGGCTTCGTTAAACTTCAAACATAACACACGGTCGATGTCGTTGTTAAAAAGCGCCAGTACTTTTTCTCGTAAACGCATAAGGCGCGCTGGGGCACTTTCTTTCGAAAAATATTCATAAGGTAGTGGTTCGAACACCATTACTAATGAAGGTAGGGATAGCTCTTTGGCTTTATCTTTCACCTGCTGCAAAACAGCCTGATGACCGCGATGTACGCCATCAAACGAACCGATAGTTGCCACACAACCTTGATGTCTCGCTTTAAGGTTATGTAGACCTTTTATAAACTCTTGCTGCCTCATGATATCCACTGGGGCCTGTCACTTAGAATATGTTGACACTGATAGAATTCCACCTGCTGGAGTGTAATTTAATGAGTGTCAACAGACCCAAAAACAAAATAAGCCCAAATTAACGAAGGCAGGAGTATACAGTAGCCATCGCTCAGGATCATCTAGTCAAGGTGAAGTTTAAGATGATGTAGGCGTAAGCCACTCAAAAATAAGACAACAAAGTAAGTAAACACACCACAAACCACGTAAATGGATAAGTTTGTCACCCTTTGCCACCATGTAAGCGACTCAAAGCTTGGTAACATCTGTTGCACAAGCAACAGCATCGATGCCATCAGAGCACTACTAAGTAACAAGCGCAGAAGAAATAATGACCAACCGTGGGGCTTGATGTATATTTGGTCGCGTTTAAGCTTGAGAAACAATAGCCCTGCATTCAGATAAGCGGAAGCTGCTGTTGCCAGGGCTAAACCCACATGGCCAATCTGCCAGATAAAATGCAAAGGCAAGACAAAAACCAAGTTAAATCCCATATTTGCCAGCATTGCAATAATACCAATACGCACAGGTGAAGTCATATCTTGGCGAGAGAAGAAACCGCTGGCTAACACCTTGATCAACATAAATGCAGTTAACCCCAAAGCGTAAGCTTGCAAACTCAGACTGGCCATATTAATCGCTCTAACTGACGTTTTTTCATACTGAAACAGCGTAAAAAGAATGGGTTTAGCGAGTATTATCAGGGCAATAGAAGCCGGCACTGCTATCAGCAGTATCAATTTAATTCCCCAATCTATAGTGTCGCTAAATTTGCTACCACCACTGGCATGCTGACGAGATAAATTTGGCAATATCACCGTGGCAATGCCGACACCGAAGACACCTAACGGTAACTCAACTAAACGGTCAGAAAAATACAGCCAAGAAACACTACCTGTGGGTAAAAAAGAGGCCAAAACAGTATCGAATAATAAGTTAATTTGGCTGACAGAGACACCGAACATCGCAGGTGCCATCAGTTTAAGTACTTTACGCACAGATTCATCGGACCAATCTACTGTTGGATGAGGTAACAGCCCCAATTTCATTAAAAAAGGTACTTGGAAAAGCAGTTGGATAATACCCGCAATCAGCACTCCCCATGCTAGCGCAAAAACAGGTTGTTCAAACCAGGGGGAAACCACAGCCGCGGCCATGATAAGCACAATATTTAAAAACACTGGCGTAATTGCAGGCACAGCAAACTTATCGTAGCTATTTAAAATAGCACCCGCTAAGCCTGTTAACGATATCAGCATTAAATAGGGAAAGGTAATACGCAAGAGCTCTGATGTTAGCCAAAACTTTTCGGGATAATTAAGCAAAAAGCCAATCCCAAAAATTGCTGCCACAGCAGGAGAAGCAATAACAACAAAGCTTGTTAAAACAATTAAGGAAATACCAAGACAACCGCAGATACGGTCGATAAAGTGGCGGACAGCCGCGTAACTCCCTTGAGTACGGTACTCAGACAATACGGGAACAAACGCTTGGGCAAATGCACCCTCGGCAAATAGACGACGAAAGAAATTGGGGATTTTAAAAGCTACAAAAAAGGCATCGGCATTGGCTTCTGCTCCGATAAAACGCGCAAAAACTATATCTCTAACTAACCCGAGAACACGGGAAAGCATGGTCATAAACGATACGACAGCACTGGATTTTAAAAGACTTTTTTTACTCGGTTGAGAACTGGATGCATCCGTTTGCGTTGCCAAAATACCCTACTCAATTTACTAAAAACCCGCATTGAGCCATTTTTATATTGACGAATCAAGAGCTATCGCCGAAACGTGTGTACGGTATTGCTAAAGGGTAAGATTATTTGGGCGAAAAAAAAGCGACCCGTAGACCGCTTAAAGGACTCCAAACACTCCAAAAAAACTTTATATCTTCGCTCTGCGACGCAGACCAAGGAAAGCAATAAGACCTGTGGCAAAAAACCAAAAAGCGGCAGGTAAAGGCACTGGATTCACATTGACAGAAAGCTGGCTAATTTTAAAACTATCGCCGTAGGAATCTTGCGCAGCCCCAAACAATGGATGAAATGCTCCTACTAACCAACGGCTAGCAACTACACCGGCGCTATCTACGTGATTAGTGCCTAAAGAAGCATCAAAAATACTATCGCCAAAAACGAAACTACCATTACTAATACCACCGATAGACACGTCACTATCAGCGGCGATATATCCTAAGTCAATGGATTCGAGACTAACTTCCGTATCGAAATCTAGTACCAGGAAATCATAATCGAAACCAAAGTTATCGATGGTGTGAGAAAGACCTCGCCTTTCAATCCCAACCAAGCCATTCCACAACCCTACTCTTGCGCGGGAAAAACTCGAAAAGGGAGCAAAGCGGTCACCACCAGAAGATAAGCCAGAGATACTAAGGTTGATACCATCCACTTCATAGTTAAAGGCACGCGCATAATCACCTCGCGCCCGATCGGCGGAGATAGGATCAATTAAGTCAAAGTCAACAGTGACAGCCTGCGTCTGTACAACAAAAAGCATAGCAAAAACTGCCAACCAACCTTTATATGCCATCGATATCTACCTAAAAAACACTCGTTTAATCTTTTAACGTTATAAAAACATTTACTAAGACTTACAAATGCATATGGCATGCCAAAAAGAAAAACTTCATATAAATCAAGGCAGAATAGAAAATAAAAGCGACATGAAAAAATTATAGGCGCCCATCTGTATATTTTGCCGACAGCGCAAACAACGTGGCTCAAGGTAAGCGTTAAGAGATCGAATAAGAGCAGCTTAAACATTTTTCAACATGAAGATCTAATTTACAGCCACTTTTTATACACCGAGATAAGGCTTCCACATTTTGCCATATTCCGTCACTGGCCTGCCCTTTTACGTCCATTGGAAGGTCTTAATCCTCCTGTTTAATACACACCATAGCAGCAACACAGCGATATCAAACAAATTAACAATTAAGAGAGACAACCATGAAAACAATGACTTTTATCTCAGCACTAGCCCTAACATCAGCGCTTACCGTTCCCGCTGCACAAGCCGCATCAAAAACAGTTAAAGATGTTGAAAGAGCAGCAACATTCTCAACAGCAGCAGTTGTCGGTGGCATTGCTGGGGGGCCAGTAGGACTTGTTCTCGGAGCACTTGGCGGAGCTTATCTAGCAGAAAAAAGTAAAACGGCGGATATACAGATGGAAGCAGCAAATCACAATATCAAACAACTAGAACAGAAAATAGATCGACAACAGCACGAAGTTGCCAGCCTTGAGAGCCGAGTCGCTAAGAAATTAGAATTTCAAGTGATGTTTCCTACGGGCGGTGATGAAATCTCATTCCAAGATAGCCAACGTATTTCTTCTTTGGTGGGTTATCTGAAAGAAAACCCCGAATTACACGTGCGTCTAGATGGCCATGCAGACCCCAGAGGCACAGATGAGTACAACAATGTTTTATCCGCCGAACGGGCCAAAGCTGTAGCCACTGCCCTAACTGATGAAGGCATTGCAGAAGATCGTATAGAAGTTCACTCACACGGCTCTCAATTTGCCATTTCGGCCATGCCTAACCTAGATCAACACGCCTTTCAAAGACGAGTGAAAATCGAAGTGTATAACAAAGATCAAGAGCAGTTTGCGGCGGCTAACTAACGAATACAAGGACTCAGGAAAGCGACACCCACAGGAATGTGAGACAAGGACGTTGAAAGAGGGACATTACAAGACGGAATTTCGGCCAGTAAGTACACCATCCTGAGAGTTAGCCCAACATATGTTGGGCTTTTTTTATCCGCAAAATGGTGCTCAAAAGAAAAGCTTACAATGACAAGCGACGAATGTCTGAGAGTAAGGACACTAGATAAGTAAAGAAACGCCCAGCATCTGCGCCGTTAATCGCACGGTGGTCATAAGACAAAGATAGAGGTAGCATTTGGCGGGGAGTAAAGTCCTTACCATTCCATACAGGCTGCATCGAAGCTTTAGAAACTCCAAGAATAGCCACTTCCGGTGCATTAACGATAGGGGTAAAACCTGTTCCACCTATTGCACCCAAGCTAGAAATAGTAAAGCAGCCGCCTTGCATTTCATTTGGCATCAGTTTGCCATCACGTGCTTTCTTAGCCAGCGCGTTGGATTCTTCCGCCAATTGGAATAGACCTTTTTTATCCACATCTTTGACCACGGGAACCATCAAGCCATTTGGCGTCGCCACAGCGATACCGATATGAACATATTTCTTCTTAACAATATGCTCACCGTCAGCGTGCAATGAAACGTTAAAACTCTCTTCGTGCTTCAGAGCAGCAGCACATGCTTTTAACAAGAAAGGTAAAGGTGTTAACTTCACTCCTGCCTTTTCTGCCTCAGCTTTCATGCCTTTGCGGAAAGCTTCCATATCGGTGATATCGGCATCGTCAAACTGCGTTACATGAGGCACATTCAACCAGCTACGCAGCATATTAGCGGCTGTAACCTTATGAATTTTACTCATTTTAACGGTTTCAACTTCACCAAATTTGGCAAAATCTATTTCTGGAATAGCAGGAATGCCTGTGCCGCTGGTTAGGCTTGCGCCTGCACTAGCAGCCGGTTTTCTAGTCATGACACCTTTAACGAAAGCTTTAACATCATCCTTGGAGATACGACCTCGCGCTCCCGTCGCTTGTACTTCTCCCAAGTTTACCCCCAGCTGGCGGGCAAGCTTACGCACTGCCGGACCGGCATAAACTGAGCTGCCTGAGCTTTCAATATCTTGTGGCAGCAACTGATTAGTCGTCTGGGGTTTTGCCGGTTTTTTAGCTGGTGCTGGCGCTGAGACAGGCTCTGGTTCAGCGGGTGCAGCTTGCTCTTGGACAACCGGTGCAGCACCGGCAACTTCCAGGGTTAACACGGCCGTGCCTTCGGATGCTTTATCGCCCTCTTTAATAGCAAGCTTAGTCACCTTACCAGAGGCAGGTGCGGGTACTTCCATTGAGGCTTTATCACTCTCTAAAACAATAATGGAATCGCCTTCACTCACTTCATCGCCAACAGCAACGCAGACTTCGATCACATCCACGTCCTCTGCACCACCAATATCAGGCACACTAACATCCATAGAAGCTGATGCACCTGAGGGCGCAGCGGCAACAGGTGCAGGAGCACTATCCGCCGCAGGTGCTGGCGCTACAGTGCCACCACCTTGAGTTTCCAATACCAATACTGCATCGCCTTCAGAAACTTTCATTCCTTCTTTCAATGCAATACTTACCACTTTACCGCCCGTTGGAGCAGGCACTTCCATGGAAGCTTTATCACTCTCAAGTACGATAATAGAATCGCCCTCGGCAACGGTATCGCCAATGGCAACACATATTTCGATCACGTCCACACCTTCGGCACCGCCTATATCAGGCACTGCTACAGGTGTTTGCTCAGTGGCGCTAGAAGCTGCCGCCGGAGCACTTTCGACAGGCGCGGCTTGAGTTGCAGGAGCCGCATCTTCAGCACCACCTACTTCAATTTCTAACACCGCTGAGCCTTCTGATACCTGATCACCTTCTTTAACAAGAACATTGATCACTTTACCTGCAACCGGCGACGGAATATCCATCGATGCTTTATCCGATTCCAAAGTAATTAGAGGATCATCAACCGCTATCACATCTCCAGGTGCGACCGAAATCTCGATTACATCTACATTTTCCGCCCCGCCAATATCGGGTACAGGGACTGTTTGCTTAGCCACTGAAAAATTCTCCTAGTAAGTTAACAGGTCGTTGGATCGGTTTTTTCTGAGTCGATGCCATATTTTTTAAGCGCTTCGGCAACGTCTTTACTGTCTATCTTGCCTTCATCAGCAAGAGCCTTGAGTGCAGCAACAGTAACAAAGTAGCGATCCACCTCAAAGAATTTACGTAGTTTTGAGCGCGTGTCACTGCGGCCAAACCCGTCAGTTCCTAAGACAGAATAATTACCTGGAATATAGGCACGCAATTGTTCTGCATAGCTCTTCATATAATCGGTAGAAATGATGAAAGGACCATCACTAGATTCCAATTGCTCAGTAATATACGCTTTGCGTGGTGTTTGGGTTGGATTGAGTAAATTCCAACGAGACGCACGCTGACCATCGCGAGCCAGCTCATTAACACTGGTAACACTCCATATATCGGACTCAACACCCCAATCTTCTCGCAATAACTCCGCGGCGGCTTCCACTTCACGCAAAATCGTACCGGCACCCATCAACTGTACACGTTTTTTCTTAGTGCTTTTCTTACCAGCCTTCAATTGATAGATACCTTTAATAATGCCTTCTTCGGCACCAATAGGCATATCGGGATGCTGATAGTTTTCATTCATAGTAGTGATGTAATAAAAACAATTTTCCTTGTCTTCATACATACGACGCAAACCATCCTGAATAATCACTGCCAATTCGAAACCATAAGTGGGATCGTAAGAGTGACAATTAGGAATAGTATTAGCCATTAAATGACTGTGGCCATCTTGGTGCTGCAGACCTTCACCATTTAAGGTGGTTCTACCCGAAGTTGCACCGATCAAGAAACCTCGGGCTTGAATATCTCCAGCTAGCCATGCCAAATCACCGATACGCTGAAAACCAAACATTGAATAGTATATATAAAATGGCACCATGGCCTTTTTATAAGTGCTATAGGCAGTCGCACAGGCAACCCAAGCAGACATAGCGCCAGCTTCGTTAATACCTTCTTCCAGAATTTGGCCTTTCTTATCTTCCTTGTAGTACATGATTTGATCACGATCATGTGGCGTATATTTTTGACCTTGGGAGGAATAAATGCCCAATTGCCTAAACATGCCTTCCATACCAAAGGTGCGTGCTTCATCAGGAACGATGGGCACAACACGGTCGCCCATATTTTTATCTTTCACTAAAGTGGAGATAAATCTTACAAAGGCCATGGTGGTGGATATTTCGCGATCACCGGTGGACTTCATCAATGCTTTGAAGGCATCCAGTTTAGGTATCTGTAGCGCATCGAAATCCGATACTCGAGAAGGCACATAACCACCCAGTGTTTGACGGCGGCTTTGCATATACTTCATTTCTGGGGAGTCGGGAGATGGGCGGTAATAAGGAACGTTTTTCAAGTCTTCGTCAGCAACTGGAATACCAAAGCGATCGCGGAATTTCTTCAAGCTCTCAATATCCAGCTTCTTCACAGAGTGAGTAATGTTGGCGGACTCACCTGCTGCGCCAAGACCATAGCCTTTAACTGTCTGCGCAAGAATTACAGTAGGTTGCTTTTTATGCGCCGATGCTTCTGCATATGCTGCGTAAACTTTCTGCGGGTCATGACCACCACGGTTAAGCGCCATAATTTCATCATCAGTATAATCCTTAACCAACTCTAGCAACTCAGGATACTTACCGAAGAAATGCTTACGAGTGTAGGCACCGCCATTGGCTTTATAGTTCTGCAACTCGCCATCGAGCACTTCATCCATACGTTTTTGCAGTAAGCCTGTTGTATCTTTTTGCAACAACTCATCCCAAAGACTGCCCCACAACACTTTAATAACGTTCCAGCCAGCGCCACGGAAGATCCCTTCAAGTTCCTGGACAATTTTGCCATTACCACGTACCGGACCGTCCAACCGCTGTAAATTACAGTTGATCACAAAAATCAGATTTTCAAGCTGCTCGCGTCCAGCAAGGGAAATTGCACCTAAAGTTTCAGGTTCATCACATTCACCATCCCCTAAAAACGCCCATACTTTACGGTCGCCACGGGGTAAGCCGCGGGCAGACATATAGCGCATAATGTTAGCCTGATAGATAGCTTGGATAGGACCTAGCCCCATGGATACAGTAGGAAACTGCCAGTAATCAGGCATTAGCCATGGGTGAGGATAAGAAGATAAACCACCGCCATCTACCTCACGCCTAAAGTTATCCAATTGATCCTCAGATAAACGGCCTTCAAGGAAGGAGCGCGCGTAGATACCTGGTGAAATATGGCCCTGAAAATAAATCAAGTCACCTAATTGGTCATCACTATCAGCACGGAAGAAATGGTTAAACCCTACTTCATACAACGTAGCAGAAGAAGAGAATGACGAAATGTGTCCACCCAAACCCTCATCATTATCATTTGCGCGCATTACCATCGCCATAGCATTCCAGCGCACCAAAGAGCGGATCTTGCGCTCTAAATGTTCATCCCCAGGATGACGCTTTTCAGCACTAACCGGAATAGTATTACTATAAGGTGTCGTAATAGCTGACGGTAAACCAACACCTGCTTTAGTCGCAATATTTGCTAATTGGATCAAAAGATAAGATGCACGTTCAGGTCCGTTATGACGAATTACCGATTCAAGTGCTTCTACCCACTCTTGGGTTTCTAGAGCATCAGATTCCTCTAGCATTTAGGGCCTCCTCAGTAGTGCCGCATAGAACTGTTGTACGGCGGTATTAAACGAATAAACAAAATCGTATAGAGAAATGGTATGAACCACTCCCGCATAAATAAAATTTGATGGATAATTTCGAAGGTTTCTTTCAATCGTCAATAGTGTTTTATATATGTACTCGTCTTCTGGAACCTACAATGTTTGCTTTGTTACATATGTATCTTTCTTGTTCGTACATATGCTTTTCACTAAGCATCTAAGTAATAACATCTAATGTTTTATTTAACTGTGGCCACCATTTGCAGATATTGTTGAACGCTGTGTCAAAATGATGTCTGACATATACACTCATTTAAATTGACATAATAGAGCAATAGAATTGTCACGATTCTACACACATGCAAATAAACTTTCCACCCTACTTTTTAGCTGCAACGCAGCAATTACGGGGGCTGTAGCGCAAGATGCATCATGTTACTTTCAATCGTAAGTGTAACTTAACATATGATCTTTAAATTTTTTGTAGTCTTTAATGCCTTTTGCAGAAGGGTCGAATGTTGCTGCAGGAATCTCTTTATTACTCGCCACAAAAATCATATCCGCACCATTTTTGATCAGCATATCGTCATACAATTGATCAATTTCTCCGCGGGTAATATTTTCAATCACGGCTATCAACCGTTTGCGCTCATCAAAGGAAAAATCTTTATCTAAAATACTTGCCCAATAGTGATTCGCCCATTCACCTTGATTCTTAGCCTGCTCTTTTAGCTCGATAACCAGTGCATTTTTATCCCTCGCGAAATTTTTAAATATTTCATTTTTACTATTTTTAAAAAAATCTAACATGCGCTGATAAATTTGGTATGGTGAATATTGTGGCGACTGCACTACCGCAGCAATACCCGGCACATCGCGTAAGGTATAATTGGCACTTTGTACAATATAACCAAGTTGTTGTTGTGTCCTTAATGTTTGATAAAAGGGTGATGACATCATTTGTTGTAAAATTAAAACCTTGGCTTGTTCTTCAATGGAGTCATCGCGCCCTTGTAAGTAAATTGCAGCGACACTCTCCTGTGAATCAACCACCAAAGATTTAACAAATAATGGCGCTTGAGACAAATTCACTACCTTACTCTTCTCTAACACGTGCTGATCTTTCTTTTTTAATATCTTCCTTAAGCCTGAGAAATATTTTTTGGCGTCTTTTTCACGAAAGTTACCATATACGAGAGCTTCTAACTGAGCATCATCAAATAAATTTTCAGACAGCTCAATAAAACGTTTTTTAGTCAATTTATCGAGGGCGACTTCCAAATCCTGACTCGACCAATAGGGAGAATAAAGCACAGAAGGCACATCACGAAAAACTTGTGCATAGACTTTATCGTATCGACGATTGCGTTGAATTCGCAATAACTCTTCCCGAACATCATCAAAGTAGGCATCTATCATTTTAAGCCGATATTTTTTACTGCGATTAAAGTTTCGGATCACTTTCAATACACGGCTAGACAATTCAGGTAAAGAAGCGTTATAGCCATAAAAATCTAAATCTATGCCTTTAGCTGTAGCATTTAATGAATAAGACAAACCAGCCAAAGAGGCATTGTAGCTGAGTTTATTTAGAGCATCTTTAATAATTTTTGCGAAGATATCGAGCGTTACACTCAACTCAGGGGAATGAGTTGCTGTAGGCAAGAGAAAACGAGAACTCACAAAGCCTTTTGGAATACTATAAATATTGTCATTTAAAAACCAACCCTGCACTCCATCACGCTGATAAATTAATTGCGGTATATTTTCTTTAGCTTGCGCAAAGCTCTCTTCATAAATAGTAAAATTACTCGGAACAAACGGGTTTGCTTTAGGCAAGTCCATTTGTTTTTTTAATTTTTTATAGGTGGCAACACTTGGGCCTTCAAGTGTAAGTTTGTGACTACGAAACTCAGCCTTTTTTACAGTTGAATGGTTTTCTAAATGTTGAGAGGTGTTATTAGTGATTACACGATAAGGCGCTTGATAGAATTCACTTTCTTTATCGGCAATTGTTTCGGGTGCAACAATTACGGTTAACATATTATTGACATTGAGTTCACCCAGGTAACGGCGAATAAGCACCTCATCAAATTTGTCCCAATTATAGTTGTACCAAAAAATTTTATTCGCCGTTGTCTCATGTAAATCACGAGCAAGACGGCTAACTTCTCTTATGGGATTTCCCCGTTCGCCGAAATCAAAAGACATCTTACTCAATTTAGCTAACTCTCGATAACGCCATTGGCTAATGCCATTTCTTTTTATAAGCGCAATATAGTCGAACATCAAATCGCGAATATGAGAAAGGTTATTTAAACCTTCTTTGGTTAAACGAATGGTGACATTAAAAGTCTCACCACCGTGCCACCTTACACCGCTACCGGCACTTAGAGAGCTAGCCCATCGTTCTTTTTTTAATAGCGATAGCAACGAACCCTCACCTTCGTGGCCAATAAAGTTACCAATATATTGTGTTGGCTTTTTATCTGTATGAGGTAGAGTCGATGGTATCGGGAAAGAAAATGTGACTTTGCGCAATTCCTTTTGTGGTTTGATATGCACTTCAGCCGGTAAGAAGCCATCAGCAAATAATGTATTATGAGATTGTGGCTGTGCAACATTTTTATTTTTTATAGCACTAAATTTATTCACAGCCCAGGTCTTTAATTGTACTAATTCAAAGGGTCCACTTAAAACGAGCACCATTTTATTAGCGCTGTATTGGGTATTATAAAAATCAAAAAGCTCTTTTTGTAAGCGACTAACAGGTACGCCACTCAAAGTACTGTGGTTTCCCGTAGAAAATTTAGACAAAGGGTGTCCTGGTAGCACCAATTCACGAAAAACATCCCGCTCCCGCCTAGCCTCTGACTTTAACTTAGAGGCATATTCTGAATGCACTGCATTGCGTTCGCGCGCCACATAGTCTTCCATAATAAGGGGACTGATAAAAAACTGGGCAAAACGATCCAGGCCTTGTTCAAAGCTTTTAGCATCGATATCGAAAAAGTAGTTGGTGTGCATCAAGCTGGTATAGGCATTATGTCGACCACCATGACCAGCAATAAAATCTTGGAACTCACCAACAACAGGATACTTTTCAGTTCCTAAGAAGAGCATGTGTTCCAGAAAGTGTGCCAAGCCATAACGATCTTTAGGATCATCGCCAGAGCCGACAGCGACATCCAAGGCAGCGGCAGCTTTCTCAGCTTTTACATCGGAAATAAGAAGAACTTGAAGTGTATTATCGAGCGAGAAATATTCGAACTTTCGGTGATCACTGTCATTAACAATAATGGGCGTTTTTGCGCTCAGTAGAGGACAAACAAACACTATCAAACACGCTAAAAAATAAAAGAACCTCAAATATACACCTCTATTTTTCTTAATATTTATCAGGTAAATCCTGAGTTAATCAGAACTCACCTGAGATCCAGATTATCCCTTCACTTCAGCAAGCCCTTCATCGATATTTGTGGTGGGCCAAGCGGTAATAATTGCTTTAAATAAAGTTGCCAGAGGAATAGCGAAGAATACTCCCCAAAAACCCCACAATCCACCAAATACCAATACAGCTAAAACAATCACCACTGGATGCATTTTAACGGCTTCAGAGAAAAGTAATGGTACTAATACGTTGCCATCTAACGCTTGTATTACAAAGTATGAGGCCATTAAGTAGAAATAAGTTTCATTTAAACCCCATTGGAAAAAGCCAATAATCGCCACGGGCAAGGTAACCACAGCAGCCCCAATGTAAGGAATAAGCACAGAAAAGCCCACAGCAATACCAAGCAGCAAGGCATAATTTACCCCTAGAAAGCTAAAAACAACACTGCATACACCGGCAACAATCACAATCTCAATGACTTTCCCTCGCACATAATTGGCGATTTGCTGGTTCATTTCCCGCCAGATCTGCTGCATCACCGGGCGTTCTCTGGGCAAAATATTAGAAAACCACTCCATCATCTCTCGCCCATCCTTTAAAAAGAAGAATACGAGGATGGGAACGAGTATCAGGTATATAAGTATGGAAATAATAACAGGCAGTTGAGCAAGAGAAATGGAAAGAATTGTCTGCCCAACTTGAGCTAACTCATTGCCAAGGCCGTCAATCATCTGTGTGACTTGTTCTTCTCGGATAAGAGTCGGATATTTTTCAGGTAACAAGAGAAGGAGCTCTTGCCCTTCTTTTAGCATTCTAGGTGCTTCAGAGAAAAGCTTCACCACCTGATGCCATAAGGCAGGTAATATATAGAGGAGTCCAACGATAACGCTGCTCACTAAGATTAAGAAAGCCACTGTCACAGCCACAATATGGCTCAATCCCCAGGAGGTTAAGCGCAATACAACACCCTGCATTAAAAAAGCGATAATTAAAGCTGAAGTCATGGGCGCAAGAACTACCCCCATAGACAGCACAATGGTAAAGCCGGCTATGATGATAACCGCTACAAGAACCGCTTCTTCATCTGCGAAATATCGCTCAATCCAACGGTGGAAAATTCGGATCATACTAGTTTGCCCTTTCTAATCGTGTAGGTGTAGATTCCATTTTCATCACAAAAATCGACTATTTTATGCTCAGTTAAATCAGCGAAAGAGTGAAAATCCCTAACTGATCCAGCATCAGAGGCAATAACACACACTATGTCATCTGCCTCTACCTGATTAAGCGCCTGCTTGGCTTTTAGTAATGGCATTGGACAGCTAAGCCCCTGCGCATCAACAGTGATTTTGGGGTTAAAGTTTTCGCTTATTGTCATATTCTAAATTTTGATTGTGTCATCAAGGTATTTAAAGAGGAATATTTTGTCGTTGGCAGGAACATTTTCTTATTTTCACTCTCGAAATACTGACTTAGTAATGCCAACTTGTGGGTTGAATATCACATATATACCTAAGACCGTGACTAATTGCACCACAATATCGTTACTTTGTCGTAATAAAGAGTCGATAGGTGTTGTGTGTTTAAGTCTATATAGGGAAAGTGAAAACTATGTGGCATATGATGTTTTTGGCTCATTTGAGGCATATTTTACGATAGTCTAATTATACGTCATTATTGAGAAAACTTGAGATGTACGCTTGTATAAGACTTAAGATTCTAGGATGATTGAGCAATACATAATCAGCGTTAATTTTTGCAAAAATACACAGTAAAAACGTAGGGTATAATAGCGCGTAATGGTAGTTAAAATTGCGATTGAGATCTTGTAATTAGTGCAGTTAAGAAGCTACAACTCAAAATATGTAACTAAAAATTAAATCGTCATTAAAGATTAAGTTGAAAAATTAAAAAGGCAGGCCCTAAATCAACGGATATACGTTCAGCGGTATTGATATTTTGTTAAATCCATTAAGAAAAATCCTATGCAGTATGGGCGCAGCCTTAGCGCTAAATTTAGCTGCGATCTCACCTAGCACTGCTGCAGACATATTGCTACCTGACTTGGGAGATGCCAGCTCAGGCCTGATATCGCCTCGTCAAGAATATGAATTAGGCCAAAACTGGCTGCGTTTTTACCGTTCACGAGTTCCCACATCCACCGACCCATTTTTGCAGTCCTATGTAGAAACCCTGATAAAAAAGTTATCAGCATACAGTGACTTACAAGACAAGCGCTTGGATATCCTAGTGGTCGAAAACGCCGCCCTCAACGCCTTCGCGGTGCCGGGAGGTATTGTTGGCGTGCATACAGGTCTATTTGAATATGCCGACACAGAGGATCAATTCTCTTCTGTTCTAGCTCACGAATTAGCTCACTTGAGCCAACGTCACTTCGCTAGGCGAATAGCTGATCAAAAAGATAAATCTATCCCTAATATCGCAGCCTTGCTTGCCAGTATCCTAATTGCGGCCACCTCAGGCGGTGAAGCGGGAATTGCCGCCATTTCCGCAACACGAGCAGCAGCTCTCGATTCGCAATTACGCTTTAGTCGACAAATGGAGCAAGAGGCAGATCGCATAGGTATGGAGACGCTGGTAAGATCAGGTAAAAATCCAGAAGCCATGCCTGCGATGTTTGAAAATATGCTCAAAGCATCCCGTTTTTCAAGGCGCCCCCCAGAATTTTTGTTGACCCACCCCTTAACTGAAAGCCGGGTATCGGATTCACAGTTACGGGCCCAGCAGACTCGACCTCGACACTTTGACGACAATGAAGAATATTATTACGCAAAAATACGCGCATCACTGGTACACGAAGCAAACATGCAGTTTGCCATTCGCCACTTTGAAAACAAAATTAATAACGAAGATTACAATACTAAACCTTCGACCTATGGTCTTGTATTAGCACTGACAAAAGCCGGACGACTGGAAAAAGCAGAAAGCGCTTTAGCTCCACTTTTGGAAGCAGAACCGGATAATCTCTACTTTGTTGTAGCCAAAGCAGAGATCGAGGCACAAAGAGAGGATTTTGATGCCGCATTATCACTGCTAAAAAATAAGTTAAAGCGTCATCCCAATCACCATGCACTCAATATTCGCGCAGCGGAAATTATGATGCAAGCGGGAAAATATAAAGAATGCCAGGCATTACTCACCAGACACAGTCAGCGCCGCCCTAAGGATGACTATATCTGGTATCTCCTGGCTGAAGTGCACGGCCTAGCAGGTAATATTTTCCAAGTGCATTCCACTAGAGCCGAATACTTTATGCTCAACGGCCTTTTTGATAAAGCAATTATCCAGCTTAAAAATGCTATGCGTCTAATTGAAAAAGATCGTCACTTACATGCCAGAATCGAACAAAAATTGCAGAAAGCCAGAAAGCTGCGTGAACAATCGAGACTCTAAACTAAGCTAAGTACTCTTAATTAAACCCCTGTGGCAACGATCGATTAGCCCCAGCATAAATCATCACAGCACTCCCATTGACCGTCATCGAGCCACTGCTCAGTGGCGGCAGTATCCATCGGTGGGGCAATAAAATAGCCTTGTGCACAATTGCACCCCAGACTCTTGAGGTGCTGATACGTGGCCTCATTTTCTACTCCTTCGGCGACAACAGTAAGGCCTAAGTTGTGGGCGAGTTGAATAGTTGAATTGACAATAATTTCATCTTGCTCATCCTCTAGCATTCCGCGAATAAAGGAACCATCAATTTTCAAACACTGCACAGGCAGGCGTTTTAAATAAGCCAAAGAAGAATAACCTGTTCCAAAGTCGTCCACCGATAGTTTTACACCCAATGCACTAATGCGCCTGAGCGCATGCTCAGCTCTTTTGGGGTCAGACATAATCATACTTTCGGTAATTTCCATCTCAAGGTGCTCGCCAGGCAAGTCGTACTCTTTTAACACCCGCCTCAAATCCCCCACAATTCTGTCATCCAGTAAATTGCGTACCGATAAATTCATAGCAATGGTAATAGCGAAGCCCTGCTTCACCCAAAGGGAACATTGTTTTACGGTTTCTTCCAATACCCAGGCTGTGAGTGGATAGATCACCGACGACATTTCAGCAATTGGAATAAACTCTGCTGGAGGGACAAAGCCCAGCTCGGGGTGCTGCCAACGCAATAAAGATTCAAAGCCGTAAACCCGATGAGTCTCCAAACATACCTTGGGCTGAAAGTGCAAACATAGCTGGTTTTCTCGAATAGCACGTCCCAAAGCGCCAATAATTTCTAATCGAAAAGGTGAGTGGGAATCAAACTCAGAATCGTATACCGACACCCCTTTTAATCGGGTTTTAGCGTGGTACATGGCAATATCAGCATAACGCATAAGTGTGGTTACGTCATCGGCTTGATCTGGCGAAATGACCACACCGATACTGGCACTAATTTCGGTACGAAAGCCATCGAGTTCAAAGACATGGCATATAGCATCTAGGAAACGATGTGCCATCACCACAGCTTGTTGGGCATTGCGAATATTGGATAAAAAAACGGCAAACTCATCACCACCAAGGCGAGCAACAACACCAGGAACCTTGCCCATCTCCGCTTGAAAACGTGGCCCCAGTTGCTTTAAGACTTTATCACCGGCTAGATGGCCTAACGTATCATTTATTTCTTTAAAGCGATCGAGGTCGATAAGCAGTAAAGCGCAGCGCTGGTCAGCACTCCTAGATAACAACACCTGTTCCATCTGACGGTACAACAAGACTCTATTGGGTAAGGATGTTAATGCATCGTGAGTTGCCAAAAACTCCATCTTATCCAGGTAGCGTTTTTTCTCAGTAATATCGCGACTAGTTCCCCAGAAACGCACCAAGAAGCCATTTTCAATCTCACCGACGGCTGAAGTTTCTAACAAAATGCCTTCATCTTGTTTTTGATTACCGGAAAATTTACTGCACTCTAATCTGTAGTTATTACAGACAAACTCCTTAATATCATGCTTTTTTATAAGCGCGCCGTTGATATAAAGAGGCGAGCCAATCAGGGGCTCCTTATCTTCAAAGTGGAACAATTTTGCTAGGCGATCATTACATTCAACCAGTTCTGCTCGTTGTAGAATTTGTCTCACTTGCTCATCCACAGGTAAGTTAATATCCACAGCAGGCTTTAAATCATAGCGCCATATGCCATCGGAGCTATTCTTGATAAACGCGCGATAACGTGTTTCGCTCTCCTTTAATGCGCGCTCTTGGAAGACATGTTCGGTAACGTTATCAATAATGAGCAAGGCACCACTAACAGCGCCAGATAAATCCCGTGTAGGTATTTTATCAACATGAAACCAGCTCTCGCGTCCCCGCTCAAAACATCGTTCTAGGGATTGCCACATGGATCTCCCTGTACGTATCACCTGCATGACTTCACGTTGTCTTTCGTATGGATCTTCCCAATTTGACGCAAACTCGATAAAACTAATCTCTTTCACCGGCTCGGGCTTGCGCCACTGCTGCGCTCGAATATTGCCATGCTTAACGTTGCCCCAGCGATCTACGTAGATCACCATCGATCGCATAGAATCAAGGAGCAAAAGTAATTCGGGATTATCTTCAAAGTTGCCCGCAGTTGAGAGTTCAGATTGAAAGATGTTCTTACTGAAATATGGTTCAGACAAACCCAAAGCCTCTAACACTGGTTAACACAAATGATGCAAAATGCGCCAATAAACGATGAATATGTTAAATATCCTTCATTGAGTATAGACCAAGGCTCATGAGGTAAACTCGATTTTGCAAAAATGCCGACGGAGGCAAGATATAACTATAGGCGTCATTGATATGAATCAATTTCTGCTAAGATCAGTAATATTTTGTAGAATCGTTAAGAAATAGAGTGATGTATATAATAAATAGCAATAAGTATTCGAGCCAGCTCACGTTCGTTATTCATCGACCCTACGCGAGCGAACCCTTTACACAATTGATTAGGCGGTTCGAAAAAATCTCAATGGAGTGGCCATCCTGCTTAGACAGCCACTTCCCTCACTGAATTAAAATGCATCGTGATCTATGCACAACGGACTGATTAAGGGTAGCTTTTTGTTTTCTAAACCAATATTAAATTTTACTTTTTACGGAAGTTTAAAAAACCAATATCAAGAGTATCTCCTTCATCACCCTTAGCAACGATTCTTATAACATTGTCTTTGCCGAAAAAACGTTGTACTAATTGTGCAGATAAATCGACAGACGCATGTTTTAAAAACCAGAGAGGCTCACCCCGATCAAGTGCTAATTCAGCAATAAAATAGTCATTAATATAAAGATCCAAAGACATACCCCTTGCTGAGGCATAGTAGGTTATTTCAAACAGCCATTTTTTATACTCTTCTGAATCGTCAAACCTAGATGTATATTCAACCCACTCTCCAACCTCTAGCACTAGCCCTTCATAACGCAAACCTTCATACCGTTGTCTAAGATAAAAGTCAGCGTCTTCTCCAGGGCGTAAATTAGCTCCTATTGAACCCGGTGTTTTATCAAAATAGGCTTTACCGTTACCATTGATTATTACATCGTCCTCAATAATTTGGTCAAAATGCTCACCGCGAATACGACCAGGAAACTGTCGCATATAGTCTTCACTTGCAAAAGGTATTTGTTGAAATGATCGTGCGGGTATAGGTGTAAAAATGTCGGCTTCAGCGGCAAATTCCACACTGTCAAAATCAAACATTGTGAAATTAACAATACCACTGGCTCCAATAATTTTAGCTCGTATCACCACTGGAGTGTCGAACTTCACAAACTCAGGCAAGGTAAAGGGAGTTTTTTCGTTGAGTGCTAATTTAGCGACTTTTTTTGAGCCGATATAGAGTTCCATGTAGCCGCCAATCCGCTCTACACCATTAAGTTTTGCTGTCCAAAATCTCGACTTATTAACATCCTTAAAACTGACAGTATACTCGACCCACATGCCGGACTGGTTGGGAGTTAAAATGCTGTTGCGATCGGCTTGGTAATGAGCGATTCTTTCCCCGTCAATATCTTCGCCTGTGGCGATAGACTCGACACGATCATACTCATAGGGCTGAATCTTTCCGGGTAGAGAGGTAGCCATGCCATTAAAAGCAACTTGCTTATAAGGTTCAACTGTTGTGACTTTACTTTCTTGAAATGCAATCTTATCGAGATGCACACCACCAGCATTGCCAAGATAGCTAAAGCGAATAACGCGTTTTTGCGTAAGCCCTGGTTTAATTTCTACATTATCAATCTTAACAGTTTTGAAGCTACGTTTATCATCTGTTAGTAAATCTGCGTAGGCAATTTCTTCACCGTCAATGGAGACATTTACACGCCAATTACTATAGCGGTTAGGAATACTTTCAATTTCTCCTCCGCCAGTAAATACAATGTCGTATACCCCTGGGGTTACGCTAACGCTATATTCCGTCCACTCACCTGGCTCAGTATTAGTAATAAAAGTTGCTTGATCTGAGACTCCATCAATAAGAACAATATCGGTAGCAATATCAACCAAGTCATTACGATAAGCACCGCCGGTATTATCGAGAGACTTATCAAAATAAGAGACTTGTTGGCCACCTAAATCATAGTCTTCAGCTTCTATAATCCCGGGAATGCTGTGCTCGCTAAACGCGCTTTGTTGTGTATTTATTCGATAAAGCTCTACGTCATCAACCAGTCCCGTACCGTTATTTGTTCCACTATATAAATAGACCTCGGCCGTTTTCGCGTTGGCACCGGTAGAAAAAGGGGTTGAGATATATTTCCATCCATATTGCAAACCAGCTAGATTGGCTTTAGCTGATGTTTCAATGATGCCTTCACCTTTAACGCCTATAAATACGTGATCGTTAAGTACGTAGGTCTTTGCTTTGATAAGATAGTCCGCATTGGGCTCGACCAATACGGTTTGAGTTACAGCACCAATGCCGTTTACTTTAATAACACTATTATTCTCATCGTGAACAGTCCCTGCCAATGGATCAGCTATAAATTCAGCTGGTGTTCCCCAGGGTGCAAATATCCATGGAAATTCGCTGCCATAAAAACCACCATTAACGAGAACATTGGTATTTTGTGTTTCTAGGTCGAGAGTATCTTGCTTACTCATAGTCACATCGTCTATTTCTGCGCCCATGTAGCTATCACTTGCGTAGAAGTACACCTTCGCATTTGTTGTTTCGTTTCCTGTGACAAACAAAAAGCTAACCTCGGTTGGCTTGTCAGCATCAACAACTCTATAAGTTTCGATAATGTCTTGACCTTTAACACCAAAATTTACATGACCAACAATACTGGCTTTCAGTTGATAAGTACTGTTAGGTTCAACGCTTACGTTTTGTATTAGCGATCCTTTACCCACAACCTTTGAAACCATCATACCATCGTAGTCCCATAGACCTATTTTATGCTCTCCGGTCTCTCCCCAAGAGGCAAATTCCCAAGGTGCAAAGGCGGTTTCAAAATCACCGTTTTCTATTAAGTTAAAGTTTTCTAGGCTTAAATTTTCTGAAGCTGCAGCAGAACTCACTGCAATGACGGATAACACACTCAATATTGTTTTTCGAATAATCATAATACCCCCAAAAATAAGGGGGGCAATGTAATTACAAAATATGTATCGAAACAATTGATTATCAGCTTGCGCTAAGAATTGGTGAGCTTATAAATTCCCTTTTTGGTTTACAAAACCAAATTCGATAAAAATTGTCTTTTCCTTATAAACAATCATACCGGCTCTGTGAATATTTTTTGTTCGATTAGCTTATTGATGATTAAGCTGCACTCGCGAGAGCGCGCGCCAAGGCAAGATAAAAAGTATCTAGAAACATCTAAAGAGGCGGTCATAAAGTATTCACAAAAATATAATATAAGCGTAAAAAGCATTGTTCAGAATGCAAGCATGAAAAAGCGCTTAGACCTATCAGAACTTTATCGACACGCGAAGCACTTCGACACTGACGGTGGGAGCTTTGATCCAAGCAGAAAACCCCAATACCGCTCGATTTTTATCTCCGATGTCCACTTGGGAACAAAAGACTGTAAAGCACAGTACTTAGCCGAATTCTTAAAAACCAATAAATGTGAGTGTTTGTACTTAGTTGGTGATATTTTCGACGGCTGGAGAATGAAATCAGGTGTTTATTGGCACAAGAGTTTTAATCGTGTTATCCGCCATATTCTCAAGCTATCAAAAACAGGGATTCCGGTATATTACATAACGGGCAATCACGACGAGTTTCTGCGCCGTTATGCCAATACAGACTTTGATAATATTCATCTTGTTAATCGTACAACCCATGTGAGTGCTACAGGAAAACGCTATCTGGTAATTCACGGTGATCAATTTGAAGGTGTGACGCGCTGTACGGCACTGCTGAAATATATTGGCGATGTGGGCTATGAAGTATTAATGCTCTTGAACCGCGCCTTTAATAGAATTCGTGTCAAAGCAGGCTTGGGCTATTGGTCATTTGCAGCATTTTTGAAAACTCACATTAAGCGTGCCAAACAATATATCCATGACTACGAGTGTGCGGTATCTCTAGGCGCTAAAAAACAAGGATTCGACGGTGTCGTTTGCGGCCATATTCATCAAGCTGCGGCAAAAAAAATTCACGATATTGATTACTTCAACACTGGGGATTGGGTTGAATCCTGTACCGCACTAGTGGAAGACCATGACGGTAATTTTAAACTTATCTACTGGCTGGAACACTCCACATTGATGAAAAACAAAATGCGTAAAAAATCGCAGCCCCAAAAGATACCCGCACAAGCAGCACAAAGCACTGCTAATGAAGATCAGCCCAGCGTGTGAATCACTGGGCTAAAATTTTAAGGCTTAAGCTTACTGCCACACATTTTGCAATATTGCGCATCGTGATCGTGGCCTACCGCTGAACAATTAGGGCAAATAATGTTTAGTCGTTCACGGCTTATTTCATGCGCTAGCTCAGCAGTAAAAATACCCGTTGGCACAGCCAATATTGAATAGCCCATAAGCATTGCCGAAGCGGCAATAAACTGTCCTAACGGCGTCTGCGGTGTAATGTCACCATACCCCACTGTAGTAATGGTGACGATAGTCCAATAAATACTCGTAGGAATACTGCTAAAACCATTTTCAGGCCCTTCCACCATGTACATCAAGGCGCCAAATATCGTCGCCAACACCAGCACCGATAAGAAGAAAACTGATATCTTTCGACGTGCATGAGCCATAGAACGTACTAAAGTATTAGCCTCGGTCAGGTAGCGGACTAACTTGAGCACCCGAAAAATACGTAAAAAACGCATGATACGAATAACCAACAGGAAGTTAACACCTGGCACCAGTAGACTTACATAGGTAGGCAGGATCGATATCAAGTCGATAATGCCATAAAAACTAGTGATATAATGTCGCGGGTTAGGCGAGCAATAGATGCGCAGTATATATTCAACGGTAAAGAGTATGGTGAGAATCCACTCCAGGGTACGGATATAGATGTAGTAATTATCCGTAAGATCACTTACGCTCTCTGCCATAAGTGTTAGCACACTCAATATAATAGCGATAATCAGGGCAATATCGAAGCGCTTCCCTGCAGGTGTATCAGTACCAAAAATGACGGTATAAAATTTCTCTTTCAGCTCGATATTACTCATGATTTGTAATTTTGACAGTTAAAATTTGATAGTAAAAAATAAACGCGACAATACCACTACTTACTTATGAATAAAAATAGCAGGTTGGTGTACTCCACAGATAAAGGGCGCATAAAACCAACAAAAACCACTGAGACAAACCAAAGCGTAAGCTCTGACGGCATCATAAGAGTCGGGCGTGAAACAAAAGGCAGAAATGGCAAAGGTGTCACAACCATCTCCGGGTTTGATATGAACGCCGATGAACTGAAAACCATGGCGAAGAAATTAAAGCAAGTATGCGGTACAGGTGGCACAGCAAAAGACGGCAAGATAGAGATTCAGGGTGACCAGCGTGACAAAATTCTCAGCTACTTAAAAGAACAAGGCTATGATGCGAAGCGTGCTGGAGGATAAATACCCTGGCAGCTAGATCCCAACTTTTACTGCGCTAGATTATATCAGTGTAGTTTATGTGCTATTAGTGTCTACTAACTCAATACCGGAATTAGAATAGCTAAAACAACACTGATTAATAAGCCTAAACCAGCTTTTATCACATCATTGAACACAATTTTCTTCGACTCCACCATAGGGGGTTTGTATAGATGTAAGGTAATGGCAATTTGACGTCCAGCCAGTAAGCCGATGAACACCCACGTGGTACTCATTGGCATATTGCTCCACTCTTTAAATACCAGAAGAATAATAGCGTAAATAAAATCAATAATAGTGGCTGCACGAATATCACTGGTGCCTGTTTTATTAGTAACAATTTTTTGGATCGCCCCTCCCATCTGATAAAAGATTACGCCCTGTAAAATTACAATAAAAAACACAGCAAACAGTAATTCCACTGCAGAAATTTGTCGTGGTAAATAGACGAAAATATTGGCTAAATCTTGGATAAGCCACTGGCTCCACAAAAAAGCAGTCGCTATCCATTGCAGCCACACCCAGTAGGAAGCTGCTGGCTCACCTTTTGTGCGGTCAAAATATTCGGTGGTTTTAGAAATCACAAGACGATAAGTGATAATCGCAACGATAAAAGCCACCACATAGCCCGACACAGATTTAATCAACATTGAGCCAAGATTAGATGGATTAAACACCACTAAGACTAAGAAGGTGGTACTAACTGGAACACCAAAGCGGGTAAGCACTAGAATTACCAATGGCGGCAAAACATGAAACCACTGAATACCATTTTCTGGCCAAGGGAATTTTTCTAGTCGCCCATAAGCAGGATCACCACCGTTTAGATACCAGCCAACCCCGACCACAGATACAAGTACAAATGCTGCAAAAGCCCATAAAACCCACCAGGGGCGATGGGTATTAGACGCAATAAAGGTACCTAGAGTTTGGATAGAATCGTTGGCAATAATGGAATAAGCGGCTAACGCAAAGCCAAGAATCATTAGAATGTCGGTAAGACTCATCAAATAGGGCTCAAGGTTCTGTTGCTGACGCCCTATTCTTTTATTTAGATGTTACAGTACTATGACAACGGTGTTATTTATTACATATTGTTGTTTTAGTAAAAACTTGCTCCTTTCTTAAAACTTTAACATGTTAATTCTATAGCGCTATTTCATCGTTTTGGCAACGCCACCTTATTCTCACCTTTAGAACTATTTATGCGTTAATATTCACTAAAACAAAGTGGGATAAAGAGAGATCACTAGTAGCACTGCCATAGAGATATTAAAAATTCTAAGACGTGTACTGTCCGTTAAAAAGCGTTGCATTTTTTGGCCCAAAACAGTCCATGAGCTGACACAAGGTAAATTCACGAAGCCAAACACTAAAGCGACAAGTAATACTGCGAAAAAACTGTGTGTCGGGGCATAAAGACTGATGGCTGTGAGTGCCATAGTCCAGGCTTTCGGGTTCACCCATTGAAATAAAGCAGCTTGCATAAAAGTAAGAGGCTTTACTTTGCTCGATTTTTCCTCTGAAAAACTGTTGGAAAGAGCTATCTTGTAAGCCAAATAAAGTAGATAAACAATACTCAATACTTTTAATATTTGATGGGCGATGGGAAAGGCATCGAATACTTGCATAATGCCCAAACCGACTAAAATAACCATAACAACAAAACCGAGAGCCACGCCCAGCATGTGGGGTATTGTCAATTTAAAACCAAAGTTTGCGCCTGAATTCATCAACATCACATTATTAGGGCCAGGTGTGATTGAAGATACAAAGGCAAAAGCCGTAAGCGCAGTAAGTATGTTGTAGTCCATAATCTATATATCTCAGAATACCATTGTCTTTTTACGATAATTATTATGCAATTTTAGCTTAATAAAGCTACAATATTTAAGCGAATAGAGTAGCAATAACCTAGAAGACAACAATAAATGACTAAGATTGATAGGTATAACGAATTAATATTGCGAGAGCTTAAATATAATGGTCGTATCCCCAATACAGAGCTGGCCGAAAAAATAGGGCTATCACCCTCCGCCTGCTTACGCAGAGTGCAAGACCTGGAAAATAGCGGACATATACGGGGTTACAGGGCCATCCTGGATAGCAAAATGATGGGCAGTGGTTTTATTGCCTATGTGGGTGTGGGGTTAAGAGAGCACTCCATGGAGTCCCAACGGGCCTTTGAAAAATCTATTAAACTCGCTCATGAAGTCAAGGAGTGCCACAATGTTACTGGAGCTTTTGAATATCTTCTAAGAATTGAAACCAGTGATATTGCATCATTTAAACTGTTTCATACAGATATTCTGGGGGCCATACCACAAGTGAGCACAATCATTACTCATGTGGTGATGGAGTCCCCGAAAGATGAGAGAATATGACTGGGCCGCTTTTTCTTACACTACTTTTTTTTACTATGACGCATAAGACGGCGTTTTTTATTGATCTGCCTTTCTGTTAATTTATTCTTACGATCGGAGAAAGGGTTGTCACCGCTCTTATACTCGATACGGATCGGAGTACCATGCATCTTTAGCACACGTCGAAAGGTTTTTTCGAGATACTTAGTATAATGCTGTGGCACATCCTTGGTTTGATTACCATGGATTACAATAATTGGCGGATTGTGGCCGCCAGCATGGGCGTAGCGCAACTTTATTCGACGTCCTCGCACCAGTGGCGGCTGGTGAGTGCTGACCGCATCTTCCAGTATTTTAGTAAGGTGATTGGACGAGAATTTTTCGGTAGCTGAACTAAATGCCTTCTCTACAGACTTATAAAGGTGCCCAACACCCGTTCCGTGCAAGGCAGAGATAAAATGCAAATCGGCAAAATCTACAAAACGTAACCTTCGTTGCAATTCATTTTTAACATAGGTTTTATGATCTTCTTCCAGGCCATCCCATTTATTTAAAGCGATAACTAAGGCGCGTCCTGCATCAATAGCATGTCCCATAATATGAAGATCTTGATCAACGATCCCCTCTTTTGCATCCACCACCAAAATAACAACATTAGCATCGGAGATAGCTTGCAGGGTTTTAATAATTGAAAATTTTTCAACCGTGAGAGAGACGTTTTTGCGTCGCCTAACTCCGGCAGTATCGATCAAAGTATAAGGTTTCTCATTGCGCTCGTATTGTATATAAATACTATCGCGAGTTGTGCCCGGTTGATCATAGACAACAACTCTATCCTCACCAAGCATGCGATTAACCAGTGTCGATTTCCCCACATTGGGGCGGCCGATAATCGCCATTTTAATACCGAGGGGTGATTCAGCATCCTCACTATCCTCCTCGGGTACTTCATCGAGGACTTTTTCCATCAAGCTTTTTACACCGCGCCCATGAGCAGCAGCGATGGAGTAGACCTCTCCCAAACCCAGCTCGTAAAAAGGCGCGATACTTAATTCGTGGTCTAAACCATCAATTTTATTTGCAACGAGATAAGTAACTTTATTCTGACTGCGCAGGAAATCGGCAATCTGTTGGTCGGCAAGCACTAATCCATCTCGGCAGTCGACCATAAACAGTACAATATCCGCTTCAATAATGGCTTGCTTGGATTGCTCAGCCATGGCTGCATCAATCCCTTCATCCTCACCACTAATACCACCGGTATCCACTAGGATACATCTCTTACCGGAGATACTCGCTTCGCCATATTTTCGATCGCGGGTTAAACCCGCATAGTTAGCCACTAGCGCTTCGCGAGTGCCAGTAAGTCTATTAAAAAGGGTGGATTTACCTACATTAGGGCGGCCCACCAGAGCAATTGTTGGCAACATGAGGTTTTCGACTATCCTTAAAGCGGCGCAATTTCATAAGACGATAGCTTACCGTCGTCACTTAGAAGGTACAGTTTATCTTTATAGGACAACATAGGCGAATGGAAACCGTCTCCTTTAGGTTTAAAGCGGTAAGCAAAGCTACCATCGTCCTGAGAAAGCACATGTAGATAATCTTCCTCGTCCACCACTACCACATAGTCACCCACGGCTGCCGGTGCATTAATCTGACGGTTTAACAACTGTTCGTTTTGCCACAGCACATCGCCATTGGCAGAATTAAACGCAATTACTCTAGAGCGATCGGTACTGACAAAAACTTTACCATTAGCGACTGAAAGGTTTTGATAGGTAGATAGGGCCTTGCGCCAAATTGGCTTGCCCTGTGCGCGAGTAAGTGCAATGAGATTACCTTGGTAGCTACCTGCGAAGATGATACCGCTGGATTCTTTCGGTGTGCCGTCCACATCGACGATACGTTCTAAGTCTGTTTTACCTTTAGGCTGACTAACACGTGCTTCCCAGGTGCGAGAGCCATCCACGGCAGAGAAACTCACAATCTGCCCGTTATCAAAGGCGCAGATAACCTGCGTAGCTGTGATCACAGGGCTAGAGGTACCACGCAAACTTAATACTGGCGCTAAATGATCATAAGACCAGACTTGCTCACCAGTTTTTGCATCAAAAGCAAAAACACGTGCATCAATAGTCTGGGCAACCACGATAGAGCCGTTAGTAGCAGGAGGAGCGAGTATCTCACTGCTGGTCTTAGCTTCCCATAGTTTTTCACCATTGGCAGCGTCTAGTGTTACGACACGTCCATCAATAGTGCCAAAAAATACGCGATTAAAACCGGCGCCAATCGCGCCTGATACTTTATATTTTGTCTTGCTTTTCCACTGCCTTTTGCCAGTCTCAACATCGAACGCAAACACTTGCCCTTTGGGGTCTGAGGTGTAGATAACACCTTTGTCTATAGAGGGCACAAGACGCAAATATTTGCGGCCTTTGCCAGATCCCGTGCCCGCACTCCATAGGCGCTTCATTTTGACGGTTTTATCAAACTTTACAAGTTTAGCAACTTTTGATTCTTCGTCTTTTTCTTTATTCGATGAACAAGAACTAATAAATACAGCAAATAACAGTAGTAAAACAACACGCACGATTATGATTTCTCCGCGTCATTAGCTTCCGTGTCTGGAGCCTGGCTGCCCACATCCACTTCAGTTTTTTCCTCAACTGGCACTGCAGGTGCTTTCACATTGCCAGCTAAAATATCGGCACCGTCTATTTTTAATTGCAAAATACTACGGCGGTTAAATTGTTCCGGTGGTAAGTTTTCCATCGCTTCACGATACGCAGTCTTGGCAGACTCAGCGTTACCCTGTGCAGCCAAGGCATCACCACGCACCTCAGCAAATAAAGATTTATAACCGGCCTCTTTGCTAACACTAGTGTTAACAAGTGCCAATGCCGCATCATATTCTTTATTAGCAATTTTTACACGTGCAAGACGCGTTGTAGCTAAATCTTTAATAGCATTGTTAGCGCCGTTGTCAACAACACGCTGAAGAAACGCCTGAGCACCGTTGAGATCCTTCGCATCTACAGCAAAACGTGCCAAAATCAGATTAGCTTGGTCGGCATATAAAGTACCGGCATAATCATCGACTAGTTCTGTCGCAATAAGTTTAGCATTTGACCTTTGTTGCTCTGTTAACTGCCCTCCAGGCTGGACTTCCATGACTTTAACCAGGTCTAAATACTTAGCTCCACCTAAAGATGCTTTTTGTTGTTTTTGATCCTGCCATGTGCTCCACCCAAAATAGCCGACCACTACCACTACAATGGGAATCACGACGGACTTCCAATATTCATTCCACCAGTTTTTTAATGCAATGATTTGTTCTTCTTCTGTCAAATGGTCTGCCACTGGTTACTCCTAAGATAAAATATTAATTAGCTCGTTTAATTTAACGGTGTGCTGTGGTTTTTCTTCACGTAAATATTTAACGGATATCACACCTTCTTTTAGTTCATCTTCACCGAGAATTAATGCGATATCAGCACCGCTCTTATCTGCTTTTTTCATCTGACTCTTAAAACTGCCGCCGCCACAGTGCATTTGCACGCGCAAATATGGCAAGTCTGAACGTATTTGTTCAGCCACTGCGAAAGCATCGTTAAGGACGTCTCCAGCTACCAATAAATAGACGTCAGCAGAAGCAAAAATATCCTCGGGTACAACATTTAATTCCGTTAATAGTAAAATTAACCTTTCAATTCCCATTGCAAAGCCAACACCTGGGGTCGGTTTGCCGCCCAACTCTTCAACGAGCCCATCATAGCGCCCGCCAGCACATACCGTACCCTGTGCACCGAGTTGTGTCGTTACCCATTCAAAAACCGTTTTACCGTAGTAATCTAAACCTCTTACCAGTCTCGGGTTTACTGTATATGGGATGTTCATTGCATCCAAAATAGACTTGAGCTGATCAAAATGCTCTCTTGACTCCTCATCCAGGTGATCAAAAAGTGTCGGCGCATTGTCAAGGACGGCTTGCGTCTTGGGGTCTTTGCTATCGAGCACTCTCAGCGGATTGCGATCGATACGACGCTGACTATCTTCGTCTAATTCGGTTCGATGTTGATTTAAAAACGCCACTAACGCCTGGCGATAATCCGCTCGCGACTGCGGCGTACCAAGGGTATTAATTTGCAAAGCAACGGCATCGTCAATACCCAGCTCTTGCCATAACCTAGCTGTCATCAACAGCAATTCAGCATCAATATCTGGGCCTTGTAAGCCAAAAACTTCAACACCAATTTGGTGAAACTGTCGCAAGCGTCCTTTTTGTGGTCGTTCATGACGGAACATCGGTCCGGTATACCATAGCTTTTGTACAAGATTAGCGCGATCAAATAACAGGCGATTCTCTTCGCATGCACGCACACAACTTGCCGTACCTTCGGGTCTCATGGTGAGACTGTCGCCGCCTTTATCGACGAAGGTATACATCTCTTTTTCAACAATATCAGTCACTTCACCAATACCGCGTTGAAACAGTTCAGTTTTTTCCAATATCGGAAAGCGAATTTCTTGATAGCCGTAGCTATGCAAGACTTCGACGACTTTCGACTCAAAAAACTGCCATACCGGTGACTCTGAAGGCAGTAAGTCGTTCATGCCTTTAACGGCTTGTAAAGGTGTTGTTGCCATGATTCGATCGTTATTCTGTTAAATAAGTTGCTCGTTTAAAAAGCTACGCTTTAAAAATACACTCAAGAGAGACATACAAGTATGTCCCCCCCAAATTAATAATTGATAGTGATTTTATGCCTTGGCGATAAGCTTGTCGTTCTGCTCGGCTTTGTCCTGAGCTTTTTTTCTTATAAGTTGTTCCAATTCATCCACAAGGTTCTCATTTTGCAATTTTTGGTTGGGCTGGCCATCGATATAGATCAAATTTCTAGGTGTGCCACCGGCAAGACCTAAGTCAGCCTCTTTAGCCTCTCCAGGCCCGTTAACCACACAACCAATAACAGCAACATCCATAGGTACCTTAATGTCTTCAAGACGTACTTCTAATTCATTCATGGTCTTGATCACATCAAAGTTTTGTCGTGAACAACTGGGACAAGCGATAAAATTAATCCCTTTAGCACGCAGCTTAAGGCTTTTTAGAATATCCCACCCCACCTTAACTTCTTCTACAGGGTCTGCGGCGAGAGAGATACGGATAGTGTCGCCAATGCCATCCATTAACAGCATACCTAAACCCACCGATGATTTAACCGCACCAGCGCGAAAACCACCAGCTTCGGTAATGCCAAGGTGTAAAGGTTGCTCTATTTGAGAAGCTAATTTGCGATAGGCAGCAACCGCCATAAAGACATCTGAAGCTTTAACACTGACTTTAAAGTCTTGGAAATCCAACTTATCTAAGATATCCACATGACGCATCGCCGACTCCACCAAGGCATCGGGTGTTGGTTCGCCGTATTTCTTTTGAATATCTTTCTCTAAAGAGCCCGCATTTACGCCGATACGAATAGGAATACCTAAGTCCCTGGCTTTATCCACAACAGCCAAGATACGTTTCTCACGGCCAATATTGCCAGGGTTTATACGCAGGCAATCAACACCTAAATCCGCAACTCTCAAGGCAATTCGATAGTCAAAATGAATATCCGCAACCAAAGGTATATTGACTTGTTTACGTATTTGACCGAAGGCTTCGGCAGCATCCATGGTCGGGACTGAAACACGCACAATATCAGCTCCGGCCTCCTGGATTCGGTTAATCTGATCAACAGTCGCTTGCACATCTGTCGTCTCAGTATTCGTCATACTTTGCACAGAAATAGGTGCATCGCCGCCGACTGGCACCGAGCCCACCATAATTTGGCGCGATTTGCGGCGCACTATTGGCGATTGAAACTGCATAACACAGAGATACTCTTAATAATTTCTATAATATTCAGATAGTGACATAACCACGAGTAAAACTTCTGCGCTTCCTCGCGAATCAGCATCAGCTATCAACTTTAAATCTATAGGTCTTTCTACTACCCGGCGGCTCTGTCGACACCAATCGACCATTTGCCATCAGCGTCACTGCACGGGCGTTACCCAGTAAAATGTTAAAGGGGGCTCGACCAAAAAGTTGCAGATTATCCCCTTTCCTCTTAAGTTGTGCAATCAACACGCGCCCAGTGGCGTCTTCCACATTGACCCAGCAGTCTTCGCTAAAGCTAAATTCCAAAGTATCTTGGGAACCACCGGCACTAGAACTAGACAATTGAGCAGTATCTTGGGAAGGAGAAACTTGCTGCCCTTGAGCCGTTTCAACTACCGGTGCCAATGTTGGTGTGGGAACTGGAGTTGCAGCGACTGTTGCGACTGGTGTCGGTTCTGGTGTTGTTGCAGGTGTTAGTAGTGGCCTGGGAGTAGCGATACTAGCAGCGGCTTCGGGCGCATCGGATAGGCTTTGAACAGATGTTGATACATTAGCCCCTTCAGCTGTCGGGCTAACGAGATCCGTATCAACACTTTGCGCAGAGTTACCTTGAGATGATGGTTCGTTTGTTTCGTCGCCAGTCATAGCCTCGTTTTCTTGTGGACTTTGATTACTGGCTCTTCCTTCAGTTTGCTCAGCAGCTGTATCTTGAGCTGTGATAGCACGGTTATCAGAACTGTTGTCCTTCATAAAAAACATGACACCACCCCAGATTACAATGGCGAAAACAACAAAGGGTAATATCCCTATTTTCTTCCATGCTACTTGAGAGGTCGACTTGCTGCCAATGACGGTTTTTGTCTCGTTAACTACATCCGCAGCTTGAGGGGGTAATGTATCGAGATAAACCTGTAGCAAGACTTGAGGATCTTGCTTAATGATTTTTGCATAGCGTCTTATATAACCAGAAATAAAGGTAGTAGTGCCGAGCTTATCGAACTCATGGCGTTCTAAGGCTTCCAACTTACGGATAGGAATATGTGTTTGGCTGGAAATTTCCTCCAACGACACACCTACACTTTTGCGCAATTGACTCCAATCTTCTAACACACTCGATACTTCTGCTTGGGATGCATTCATAGACGTTTATTTATTCGATTCAATGAGCTTTTTATACTTTAGATATTCGCGCGAATATGGGTGCAGATTTTTTAGCGCCAAGGCATAACTTGCTTCTTTATCGGTATTGCCAAAGACACGCTCGATACGAATACCCAGCCATAAACTGCGCGCCGACTGACGAGAGTTTTTACTGTAGATGTCCAAGTGCTTTTTGGCATTAGCGTAATCACCACTGGCAAAACTTTTGTGCGCAATTTCCAAAGCAGCGGGGGCAAACTGGGGATTGAGATTCAAAGCATGCTTATATGCTGCCAACGCCCGACTCCGATCTCCCATCTTTTCGGCACATTGGGCGAGACTAAACAATGCATTAGGCCGACGCCTGAAACTTAAGTCTTTAGTGGCAGATTCGAGAAGAGGCAAAGCTTCACTATAACGCTTGCGATCTATTAAAAACCGTGCGTAAGTATACTGAATATCAGAACGAGAAAAATCAGAGCGAGCTTTAAGGGCTTTTAAGAAGCTTTTCTCCGCTAAATCGTACTCTCCATTAAGATTGTGTATGAGAGCCATTCCTTGATGAGCTTCAGCTGATCGCTTATCTATTTCTAGCGCCTTGGAGAAAGCGCGCAAGGCATTATCGCGCTGCTCTTGCTGCAAATATGCCATACCCAAGCGAATATTAGATTCGAGCGCTTTGGCCTTGTCGACTTTTTTAGGGCCAGTGCTTCCCGAGTGCGTAACGCAGGCTGTTAGGCTGAGAAAAATAATAGTAGTAGCAAGTCTAAAAGTATATTTCTTCACTACTTTTAGCTTGTCCATTGTACCTTTTATAATTTTTAAATTTCCCATATTTTCTGTCATAACTTTACTCAAAGTATTGTTATAGCTCTGTGTTATAAAGCCTTAGCCCTTATGCTGCCCCTAATGCTTCAAGGATTCGCTGTGTGCAGGAATAATTTTTACTGGTATAACATCTCTATCTGAATCGTCTAGGGCAACAGTGTCTATCTTATACCTTTCGCTGCGCCTAGTGCGATCATTTACTTTACCCGCCAACTGGCCGCATGCAGCATCGATATCATCACCGCGAGTAGTTCTAATAGTTGCGGTAAAACCAGCATCCATTAATATCTTTTGAAAACGACGCAGAGCATTATTACTCACACGCTTATAATTCGATAAAGAGAATGGATTAAAAGGAATTAGGTTAATTTTGACCGGCACATCACGCAATAGCTCCGCCAATTCATGGGCATGCTCAGGTCTATCGTTAAGTTGGTCTATCAATGTGTATTCGATAGTGATTTTTCTATGATTATCAGGCAAACCTTCAATATAGCGTTGTGCTGATGCTAGTAGTTCTGCAATAGGGTATTTTTTATTTAGCGGAACCAATTGGTTACGCAATTCATCATTGGGGGCGTGTAGCGATATTGCCAGACACGCGTCGGTGTATTCACCGAGACGATCTAACTGCGGAACAACACCGGAAGTACTGAGAGTCACTCGTCGTTTAGATAAACCATAACAAAAGTCATTCATCATCAGATTCATAGAATCCACCACGTTGTCGAAATTGAGCAGTGGCTCTCCCATTCCCATCATAACGACGTTGGTAATTCTGCGCACAGAACCTTCTTTAAATTGGTCAAAAGATCGTGCGGCTTGCCACACCTGACCAATGATCTCAGCTGCACTTAAATCGCGGTTAAAGCCCTGTTTACCGGTAGCACAAAAGCTACAATCTAAGGAACAGCCAACTTGTGACGATACACACAAGGTTCCGCGGTCTGACTCTGGAATATAGACCGCTTCAATGGCATTGCCGCCACCTACCCTAATCAAGAATTTGCGAGTGCCATCAGCGGAATCCCATTGGCGAATAACGTCAGGCGCTTCGATATACGCCAGTGTCTGCAACTTTTGTCGCAACACTTTACTCACATTGGTCATCTCATCGAAGTTGGTGACTCCGTATTGATGAATCCACTTCAAGATTTGCGTGGCTCGGAAAGGCTTTTCACCAATAGCAATGAAGAACGCCTCCAGTTTGGCCTGACTCATCCCCATGAAATTAACCTTGCCCTCATGATGAGCGTCTGCTGGCGTACTGATATTAACCTCCGAACTCACGTGTGTACCTCACATTTTACTATTTTTTACGCTAAGGCTTAGCGTGGACAGACTTCGTCTTCTGCGAAGAAATAGGCGATTTCTCGCTGCGCAGATTCAGGAGAATCAGAACCGTGTACCGCATTGCAGCCTACCGATTCAGCGTAATCTTTACGGATAGTGCCTTCTGCAGCATCGGCAGGGTTAGTCGCACCCATCAAGTCACGGTTGAGCACTACCGCATTTTCACCTTCTAGTACCTGAACCATAACAGGGCCTGAAGTCATAAACTCAACCAGTTCACCAAAGAAAGGACGCTCTTTATGCTCAGCATAAAAGCCTTGTGCTTTTTCTTCGCTCAAATGCATCATCTTAGCCGCAACAATTTTTAAACCCGCATCTTCAAAACGGCTATAGATTTTTCCAATAACGTTCTTGCCTACAGCATCGGGTTTAACGATTGAAAGTGTACGTTCTGTGCTCATTAAGTTTTACTCCTCAAGCAATATTTTGATTAATTCCAGCTGCGACACTTTTGGCATCGCAAAATCCGGCAATTATAAGGGCTTAAGCGTTAGAATAGTAAGCTGTTACACCAAAAATAGAGCGCTATCGTGAAAAAACTCCTAATCGTAGCCCATACACCCTCAAAAAATACAAAATCTCTAGCTCAAGCCTTGCTCGATGGCGCAAAAAACGACACAAATATTATAGATGTAGAATGTTTAATACCTTTTGATGCAGATGCACAAGCGATTGCCAGAGCTGATGGTCTGATCTTATTTACTACAGAAAACTTTGGCTATATGAGCGGCGCACTAAAAGATCTATTTGATCGAGTTTATTACGATTTAATTGACAGTAAACGTGGGCTACCCTACGCATTGGTCATACGAGCGGGTAAAGACGGCACCGGCGCCCAGCGTTCAACCGAAAGTATTACCAAAGGGCTGGGTTGGAGTAAAGTGCAAGAAGCCCTTATTCTTAAAGGTGATTTTAAGCTGGAATTTCAGCAGCAACTCTACGATCTGGGTCAGGCATTTGCCATCGGCTTAAATGAGGGAATCTTTTAAGACATCACCGTCAACATATACAATTTCAATCAAAGTTCCCTGTAAAAATTGCTTTACTTAAATGGCTCAGAAATAACAGACGAACTAATATTTATCGAGATCTACACACTGCTAGCAGCAATCAAAAAAACTTAGCAGGAGTTTAACTATGAGCATTCATTTGCCAAGGTTGTCTAATCACCATACAGTTTCAAATTTTAATACACAAGGTGCACAAAAAAAAACGCCCCTACAAGCGCTGGTTAGCCATTTCCGTTCTAATTCCGTTAAAAATATGTTTCCACCATCGAAGAGCGCTCTAAATCAAGGTAACTACGGCAAACTTAGAGATGGCACCCAATACACAAAGCAGCAACTCAATAACGCAACGCAAGCTTGGCGTGATCTAAACAACCAAACACGCAATAGTGTACGAGACCAACGAGCAGACATGCGATATGAGGGTAACAAAAAGATTGCGACAGGGGTTGGAGCGATAGGCTTAGGAGCCGGTTTGTCTGCCGCAAGTGGCGCTGCTATGGCTGCACCAGGGGCTCAGATTGGAGCAGGGCTAGGCATAGGTGCGGGCATTGGCGCAATGGCTGTGGGAGGTGCCGCTGTTGGCTTTGGTGCGGCACTGAGGCACGACGCACACAACGTGCACAAAGACACCAAAAGTGACTTTATTACGAATCATATTAAAAACCAGCAAAACACATAAAATGGGCTTAATAATACATTTTCTACCGTTTATATCCGTGAGCACCTCACCTGCTCACGGATAGGCATTTATTAACTTGACAATAAAGTAGCTCATCTGCGGCCATTTAATACGTCCACCAAAGGTAAAAAGTACATTTACCGAGTTAATAATGGCCTATTTAACTGCACGATAAACTTCTGTGTTGGGATAAAAAGAATACCACGCGAACCAGTAACTGGTGGTACTGACCACCCTCTTTCCAGAAAGGGTTTCGATGGCTGCAGTTTCGTGTTCGTTATCCCAAAAAATACGATAACGTTCACCACCAAGGGTATCTTCAAAACTTGTTTTACCCGTTTTCCGTAGTTCCACATAGGGATAGGCTTTTATGTTACTGCCAATTTGCACTCCCATGACACGTTCCTTAGTGTGATAATCTTTGGGTACTTTACGTAACGTTTTAAAAAAAACGGCACTGGAAGTTTCGTAGCCACTGTAAGGGTCATGACGATAGTTACGTTTTACTCCCTGTTGCTCGCTTAATACCTTTGTCTGCGGATGCAAATTAGACCAGTTAGCCCATGTAGTATGGCTAAGGTTTAGTTGCTCTAACTTGGTTTGGACATAAGGCCCACTGATGGCTTTACCCTCAAGTTGCGACCAGAGTGACTCCGTATTCTTATCATAAAAGATAAGATCGTTATTATAGAGTAAACCGGAAACACCAAAGGTAAGAGTATCTTTTCTGAGCTTAGACGAAAAAGCCATGCCACTGCCGCACAAAGGGCAATAACTCACAACAAAAGGCTCGCCATTAATCTCATCATTAACCAGCTCATGCCAATTCATAATATGGCGAGGAAAAGCATAGCTTTGCCCTGCTATTTCAAACCCCAAGACAATATCTTCAGGTCTCATAAACCCCGCTTCCTTGGAACTGACATAATGGGGGTTATTAATAGCGGGAATACCATCGCGCGGTGGCCCACCATGAACAATTTCTTTAATGGGAATAATACTGTTAGATACGTCAAAACCATTAAGAGTCTTAGCCCATAGAGAAGGACAAGATAGTAGGACACACACTAACAAAAGAAGACGTATCATAATTTTTTCACCTGCGTAACGGTCAGCCCTCGTGTCGAATATGCTGAAAACAGGTAGGCTATTCAACTAAGGGACCGTATTTAACACAATCGTGATTTCTCTATCCTTATCGAGATAAATCGAAGCTTTGCCAAATGCAGCCGGCCCATACTTACCAACGTTATTGGAAAAGCCATAGGGCTCCTTGGGTATTAAGCCTAAACGACGATTGAGCTTACCATCGCCATTTAGGTCTTGGTGGACAGCAATAGCATAATTGCCTTTGGGTAGGCCATGAATTTCAACCTTCTGGGTTTGACTCGACACCATACCAATGCGCCCCCTCACCATGCCCGTCTCACTCATCCAGAAAGCCTTGTCATGATATACACCCAAGCGCAAGGTTCCCTCGCAACACACAAGGCCTTCGACATTAACAATTAGAGAAAATTCACCTTCAAGTAAAGGTGGCGTTAGGTGGTTTTTATTAGCACACGCGCTTAGTTGGAAGGTAAACAAGAGCAGCAAAAACAAACGTATTATCATTCGGTATACTCGTATTGAGTGCCTATAAACGCCCATTGCAGCCTGCCTGCACATAGATAGCGTAGTGAGATTAACTAAGACACTGTTGTACGGACTTTTTCCACCATTGCGCGCAAGCCATTCCCTCGTGTAGCGCTAAGGTGTTTGAGTAGACCCAGAGAATTAAAATACTCTTCAATATCGTAGGCGAGAATATCTTCAGCAGTTTTACCATTGTAGGCAGCTAAGACGACACCGAGCAGACCTTTTACGATAAAGGCATCACTGTCGGCCTCAAACCAATACACACCATCCGTATTGTTCGAGTCTATCCAAACTTGACTCTGACAACCTCTCACTAGGTGGTCTTCATCTTTTTTCGCATCATCCATGGCAGGTAATTCTTTACCCAAGTCAATAATATATTTGTAGCGCTCTTCCCAAGTATCAAAAAAGCTAAGCGCATCAATAATATCGTCATTAGTAATGCTCGAACCAAATGGAGTTGATGCTGTGGACATAAATAATCGCTTTAATATAAAAAACCAGAAAAGAATATCGTTTAACTAGAAGAACCAACTAGTAAGACCTAATAAAACATACCTGTTTCAAGCTGGGCTTCTTCTGACATCATATCGCGATGCCACGGTGGATCGAATACCAAGTCTACTCTAACAGATTCTACATTGGGTACTAACTTGACCCGATACTCGACATCCCCCACCAGTACAGGCCCCATGCCACAACCAGGCGCGGTAAGTGTCATAGTGATTGCCACAGATTTAGTATCTTGGTTTATATCGACAGAATAAATGAGTCCCAAACTCTTTAGATTTACTGGTATCTCTGGATCATAAACAGTTTCTAAGGCTGCCCATACCTGTTCTTCGTGAATGCAGCCATCACCATGGTCGTCAAAGCTCAGCTGATATTTTTCTAAGCCGAGAGCGTCAGCATTAGTTCCATCCACACGCAGCATATTGCCCTGATAAACAACCGTGTAATTGCCCCCCAGAGACTGGGTAATAGTGATAAAACTATTGGCCGGAATGGTTAGAGGGTCGCCCACAGGCACCAAACGTGCCGGACAATCTCGCTGGGTCGCGACCATGCGCTGTTCTGACATATATTATCTCTTTATCTATTGCTTTATTAGCAATTCACTACAAACGTGATACTGCATATGTTAAACATTAAAAGACTCACCACAACCACACATGTCTTTTACATTCGGGTTATCGAGTACCAAATTTTTATTCAATCCCTGTTGAACATAATCGATAACGGTGCCGTTTAAAGCAGCTAAATGCTTAGGATCGAGATATACAGCAATACCGTTTTCTAAAGTGATGGTTAGATCACCGTCTTCACGAGATTCAACTTCGTCGATAACATATTTAAAGCCCGTGCAGCCACTTTGTTTGAGGCTGATACGCACCGCCTGGCCACCTTTTTTGGCAAGCTCGCGAGCAAAGTGCTCAGCCGCTGCATTAGTCACCGTAATAGATTGTTCCGCACTAAAAGTTTCAACACTCATAATTCAAACCAAAAATTGCAAAACTTTCGTCAAAGCTTCATATAATTTATCAATGTCTTGTCGCGAGGTATACATCGCAAAAGACGCCCGTACCGTTCCAGGTAATGCCAACCGCTCCATAAGAGGCTGTGCACAGTGATGACCAGTTCTTACCGCCACTCCCTGCTGATCAAGCAACATGCCTACGTCTGAAGGGTGGGTTCCTGTAATCACAAAACTAAAAACGCCTGTGCAATTAGAAGACTCACCAACTCGCTTAAGTCCTGAAATATCACTCAGAAGATCAATCGCGTATGTCAGTACATCTTGTTCATGTTTTTGCACAAGAGCGCGATCAAAGGAGCACAGATAATCGACAGCAGCCGCAAGACCAATAGCTCCAGCGATATCTGGCGTCCCCGCTTCAAACTTATAAGGTAGGCGATTGAATGTGGTGCCAGAGAAACTAACACTCTCAATCATTTCGCCACCAAAATGATAGGGGGGCATGGCCTCTAGTAAACTCTCTTTTCCCCACAGCACGCCAATACCTGTTGGGCCATATAATTTATGCCCCGAAAACGCGTAGAAATCGCAATCTAGGATCTGAACATCCACCTCAAAGTGAGCCACCGCCTGTGCCCCATCGACCAGGACTTTGGCATCAACACTGTGGGCGCGTTCAATAATTTCTTTGATGGGGTTGATGGTGCCCAGGGCATTTGAAACATGATTCACCACAACCAGCTTGACACTATCATCAAGCAAAGCATCGAAAGCTGCCAAATCTATTTCGCCAATATCACTTACAGGAATAGGTTTTACCTGCGCGCCTTTTTCTATTGCCAATGTTTGCCAAGGCACAATATTGGAGTGATGCTCAAGTTCGGGCACTAAAATAGTATCGCCAGAAGAAATGTTCGCTCGCCCCCAAGAAGAGGCAACCAAATTGACAGCTTCTGTTGTACCACGTGTCCAAATTACCTGACTGGCCTTTGGACTGTTAACAAATTTAGAGATTCGCTCACGAGCTGCCTCAAAGTGAGAAGTGGCTTTGTCACTAAGATGATGCGCGCCGCGATGTACATTAGAATTGTACGAACGATAATAATTGCTAATTTCATCAATAACGGCATTCGGCTTTTGAGTGGTCGCGGCATTATCCAAATAGACTAGAGGATGTCCGTTAACTTCCTGCCGCAAGATGGGGAAGTCTTCGCGTACGCTAGCGATATCAAATTGCCGACAGGTATTCTCTGGAGCTAACATCTGATCACTCATAAAGCTTGATCCAATAGCGCTATTTTACCGGAAAATAATTGTGCCATCTTAGGTCGTAAATAATTTGCCAAGGCTTCATGGTTAATTTGATTAATAAGCTCATTGATAAAGCCAAAGCTCATCATTACACGGGCATCATCTTTAGATACACCTCGCGTCATTAAATAATGCATAGCGTTATCATCAAGCTGTGCCACCGTAGCGCCATGAGCACATTGCACATCATCAGCATAAATTTCTAATTCTGGTTTGGTATCAATTTCCGCCTTGTTGCTAGTAAGCAGATTTTTATTACTCAACTGAGCAAGAGTTTTTTGTGCATCTTTATGTATGTGAATGCGGCCATTAAATACTGCTTTGGCATTGTCACTAATAATCCCACGAAACACTTCATTACTCGTGCAATGAGGCACCGCATGTTCAATACATGTATGGTAATCCACATGCTGCTTATTAGAAGGTAAATAAACACCGTTGAGATTACTGTGGGCGCCTTTGCCCAAATGATTAACCACAACATCGATACGCTTAAGCACACTACCAAGCGCTAGATGAAAGCTATCTAGTACAGCATCTCTTCGTAAGTTAACGTGCATACCACCGATATGAAGATTAGACTCGTGTTCCAGGTGCAAACGATAGTGCTCAAGCTTTGCATTATCTTTCACTTCAATTTCACAAACGGCATTAACAAAACTAGTTTGTTTATTATCATCGCTGGCAAAGTGCTCAATAACACAAGCTTCGGCACCCTCCTCCAGCACCACCAAAAGGCGCGGCGCCACGGCAAAATTCTGGGCTTGCGCGGAGGTGAGTTGGACAATACGGATAGGCTTACTAGCTTGCGTATTCTTATCTACTGAAACAAACACGCCGTCAGCTAAATGACTATTGTTTAATGTCACAAATAGATGACCAAGATCTTTGGCGACATTGCCTAAATATTCCTGAATAACATCTTGCTGTTGTGAGGAAGCTTCAGCAAAGCGTGTGACATTCAGTCCTTCAGGTAAATCATTGGCTGCCGTCGACAAGTGCTGCTGGAAAACACCATTGATAAAAATCAGATCAATAGTATCCAGGCCGGGAATCGCCAGCCTCTCCAATGCTTTTTCATCGAGGGTGTGAGTGCTTGCCGGACTTTGAAAAAACTCCCCCTGTTCTAATGCCTTAAGATTGGTATATTTCCAATGCTCAGTTTTTCGGTGGGGAAAGCTTGCCTGTTGCCACAGCTCGGTTTTTTCCTGTTTAAAGCCTTGTAGCCATGCAGGCGAGTCCTGCGTCGGATATGCTAAAGCTTGATCTACAAAACTCGTCATTAGGCGACCTCACTCTCCAACCAGCCGTAGCCTTTTTCTTCTAGTTCAAGGGCCAAGGATTTATCTCCTGATTTCACTATTTGGCCTCCTGCTAAAACATGAACGAAGTCTGGCTCAATATAGTTAAGTAAACGCTGATAATGGGTCACAACAATAAAGGAGCGATCCTCAGCACGCAGTGAATTAACGCCTTCTGCAACAACCTGCAAAGCATCAATATCAAGGCCTGAATCGGTTTCATCCAAAATCGCCAAACGAGGTTCTAACAACATCATTTGCATAATTTCATTACGCTTTTTTTCGCCGCCAGAAAAACCTTCATTAACGCCGCGCTTTAAAAAACTCTGCTCTAAATTAACCGCTTTACACATTTCTCGTGCTTGTTTCATAAAGGCGATAGCATCCAATGCAGGTAAACCGCGATGTTCGCGCACCGCATCGACAGAAGCCTTGAGAAATTCCATATTGCTTACCCCAGGTATTTCCACAGGGTATTGGAACGCAAGAAATAATCCTTCCCGTGCACGCTCTTCTGTTTCCATCGCCAATAAATCTTTGCCACAAAATTCTACGCTACCACCAGTTACTTCGTAGCCTTCACGACCAGATAATACATGACCAAGTGTACTTTTGCCGGAACCATTAGGGCCCATGATCGCATGCACTTCTCCTGGATTAACGGTAAAGTTTAAGCCCTTTAAAATAGGTTTATCTTCAACTTGCGCCTGTAAATTATTAATCGACAGCATTAATATGTTTCTCCCAAAAAGCGCCAATATCGTGTATGAGCGCAGAAAATATCATGTATATAAACGACGGCGTTGTGGTCACAGCCACTAGCCCACACTACCCTCGAGGCTCACCTCTAATAATTTGCCCGCTTCCACAGCAAATTCCATGGGTAGTTCTTTAAATACTTCTTTACAAAAACCGTTAACGATCATCGATACCGCTTTTTCAGTATCAATACCCCGTTGTTGACATAGATAAAGCTGATCATCACTCACTTTTGACGTGGTGGCTTCATGTTCGACAATAGCGGAAGGATTTTTACTTTCGATGTAAGGGAAAGTATGAGCAGCACAAGTATCGCCAATTAATAGCGAATCACATTGTGTGTAATTGCGCGCACCTTCAGCTGCGGGATTCATACGCACTAAACCACGATACGCATTAGAGCTTTTACCTGCTGAAATACCCTTGGAAATAATGGTCGACTTGGTATTTTTACCCAAGTGAATCATCTTAGTACCCGTATCGGCTTGCTGAAAGTTATTGGTCAGCGCCACCGAGTAAAACTCTCCTACACTGTTATCGCCTTTTAAAACACAGCTTGGATATTTCCAGGTAACTGCAGACCCTGTCTCCACCTGCGTCCAAGAAATGTGAGCATTGCGATGTGCAACACCTCGTTTGGTTACAAAATTATAAATACCACCTTTGCCCTGGGCATCACCTGGGTACCAGTTCTGTACGGTGGAATATTTTATTTTGGCATCGTCTAAGGCAACTAATTCGACCACCGCCGCATGCAACTGATTTTCATCGCGCATTGGAGCTGTGCAACCTTCTAGGTAACTCACATAACTACCTTCATCGGCAACAATTAGCGTTCGCTCAAACTGTCCGGTATTAGATTCGTTAATGCGAAAATACGTAGACAGCTCCATCGGGCAGCGCACCCCTTTGGGGATATAGACAAAGGAGCCATCACTGAATACAGCGCAGTTTAGAGCAGCATAAAAATTATCTTTTTGAGGAACGACACTACCCAAGTATTTTTTAACCAACTCAGGATATTCATGCACCGCCTCTGAAATAGGGCAAAATATTACACCTGCATCTTTCAATTTCTTGCGAAAGGTTGTGGTGACAGAAACAGAATCAAACACCGCATCCACAGCAACACCGGCCAACATCTCTTGCTCGTGCAAAGGAATGCCCAGTTTGTTGTAGGTTTCAATAAGCTCAGGATCAACTTCATCGAGACTTTTGGGCTTATCTGCTAAACTTTTTGGGGCCGAGTAATAAGAGATTGCATCGAAGTCAATTTTCGGATAATTCACATGAGCCCACTGCGGCTCATCCATGCTTTTCCAAACCTCAAAAGCTTTTAGACGCCACTCTAACATCCATTCGGGTTCGTTCTTTTTAGCAGATATAAACCGAATGACCTCTTCATTCAAACCCGGTGGCAATGTTTCAGACTCGATGTCGGTAACAAAGCCAGCAACATAATCTTGTTCGATTAAGTGGTCGATTTGCTCTTGTGACATAATAATTAAACTCAATAAGATTAAATTCGATACAATTCTTTATTTGCTTATTTAACTGTTGCTCGCTTACCTGCTATTTCATCTGGTAACAGTCACGCATTTTTCATCAGATAAGCAAAACACGACACGTATCATACCAGCTGCGTAGCTTTTAATTAGCTCTGATATGATCAAACTTGAGACGCCACCCAGGTTGGAGAAATCTCTCGCAACTTGTCAACGGTAGTGCAAATTTTGTTAGCAGCAAAATCAATTTCTTCTTCGGTAGTAAAACGGCCAAAACTCAAGCGCAGTGAGCTATGTGCTAATTCAGGTTCCACGCCTAGAGCGCGCAAAACATAAGAAGGTTCAACACTGACGGAAGTGCAAGCCGATCCGGTCGATACAGCCAAATCACGCAGTGACATTAATAGAGTTTCCCCTTCAACACCGGCAAAACTGATATTGAGGATGCCAGCAACACGCTGCCTGAGATCACCGTTAATAAATATACCGTCAAGGCGATCCACAATACTTAGAAACCTTTCACGCAAGCCAAGTAAGCGCTTGGCATCCGCCATCATCTCTTTCTGAGCAATACTTGCCGCAACACCAAAGCCAACGATCTGATGAGTCGGCAATGTGCCAGAACGCATACCTCGTTCATGACCCCCGCCATGAATCTGAGCCGCCAACTTAAAATCGGGGTGGCGCCTCACATAGAGAGCCCCGATACCTTTTGGGCCATACATCTTATGTGCAGAAATCGACAACAGATCGACGTGCAAGGCTTTGACATCGACTTCAATCTTGCCCACGCTCTGCGCAGCATCCACGTGAAAAAGAATGTCTTTGTCCCGACAAAGTTGGCCGATGGCACCAACCTCATTAATCACACCAATTTCATTATTTACATGCATGAGCGAAACAAGAATTGTATCGTCACGAAGATGCTCTTGCACCAGTTCCTTAGTGATAATACCGCCAGTCGGCGGCTCGATATAGCTTATTTCAAAACCTTCGGCAGCAAGGTGTTGGCAAGTATCAAGTACCGCTTTATGCTCAGTTCGAGCGGTAATAATATGTCGACCACGAGCGCTTCTGCCTTCGGCGGCACCTTTTATCGCCAAGTTGTCAGATTCGGTAGCGCCGCTTGTCCATACTATTTCTCGCGTATCAGCATTGATTAAATCTGCCAAGGCCCCGCGCGCATCTTCAACCGCTTCTTCAGCTCGCCAACCATATATGTGAGAACGTGACGCTGGATTGCCAAAATTGCCTTCCAGAGTCATGCACTGCGCCATTGCTTCAGCCACACGGGGATCAGCCGGCGTACTGGCAGCGTAGTCTAGATAAACAGGAGTTTTCATAACAACAAAAAAGCTTCTTTAAACAATACTAGATGCGCTAATGACCTTAAGATCTTGCTGCTCTTTCTCACCTTGGCGCTGAGCAACACGTTGAACTTCATGTCTGTCAACTAAGCTCGCCAAGCTAATGCCACTCAAAAACCTATGGATTTGTTCACTTAAGTCAGTCCACAAATAATGAGTTAAGCAGACATCACCTTGCTGACAGTCTCCTTGACCACCACAACTTGTGGCATCAATAGATTCATTAACGGCATCGATAATTTCCGCAACGTAAACTTCGCTAGAGGGACGGTTGAGCTTATAGCCGCCACCGGGGCCACGCACACTGCGTACGAGGGAGTTTTGTCGCAGCTTGGCGAACAATTGTTCAAGATAAGAAAGGGAGATCTCTTGTCTCTTAGAAATATCAGCAAGACACACAGGTCCCGAATGAGTATGCAACGCTAAATCTAACATTGCCGTTACCGCGTAGCGGCCTTTGGTAGTCAGACGCATAAGTTTTCACCAAATGTATTTATTGACATTATTCAAAAACCAAGTGCCACAGTCAAGTATTTATCCGACTATTTCACTTGGTTATTGCGTTTCTTCGTCCGAGCTATCCGTCTTCTGATTTGTTCGATAAATATAATTTTGAATGGAGGTCAACATACCGCGCATGATACTCAATTCCATTTCATCCATTCTCACTCGGCTGTACAACCTACGCATACGCGTCATAGTCTGTCTTGGATTCTTTGGATCGTAAAAACCGAGCTTGGCTAGAGTTTCTTCAAGGTGAGTGTAATACATTTCCAAGTCTTGCTGTTTCGCCGGGGGCATGTCCCAGTCGTCAAAAGTGATGGCTTGTCCAGCTTCCTGGTTAAGAAAAGACATGCGAATTTCGTAAGCGATCACTTGCATCGCGGCGGCGATGTTCAAAGAGGAATAGTCAGCGTTGGCGGGGATATGCACATGATAGTTACATTTTTGCAACTCCTCATTGGTCAACCCTCTATCTTCGCGGCCAAAAAGTATTGCAATGTCATGCTCTTGTGACTCTACACAGACCCTGTCGCCACATTCTCGCGGCGTCAGCAGCGGCCAGGGGATACGCCGTTCACGAGCGCTCGTTCCTACTACCAAACCACAACCTGAGATGGCTTCGTCTAACGTCGATACCACTTTAACGTTCTCTAGCACATCCACCGCGCCAGCCGCCCGCCAAACAGCCTTGGGCGACGGAAATTCCTTAGGGTCAACTAATACTAACGACGACAGCCCCATATTCTTTATCGCTCGTGCAGCCGCACCGATATTGCCAGGGTGGGTCGTATTCACCATGACCATTCGTATTCGTTTGAGACGCTCTTGCATAATCCACTCTAGCTAGCTTATAGAAAACGCGGCACTATACCGCCTGAATCGTTTTTCGCCAAATATAATCGCCTGCATGCTAGACTCAATGGCTCTATATACTTATCTAGCAATAAGCACTATATAGCGTGGCATAATAGAAGCTTTACTATATAATCGCGCCCGATTATCCCCTCCCTGCTATCAAGTGGGACAGGATTCTACTAGCTTGTAAAACCGAGAGACCACCTATGGAACCCATGCTCACCATTGCTCTGAAAGCGGCACGTAAAGCCGGAGAAGTCATTGAAAGTGCTTTCGAGCGGCTTGACTTAGTTGCTATCGAGAAAAAAGGCCACAATGATTTTGTCAGCGAAGTTGATCGCAACGCGGAAAAAGAAGTGATTTATCATCTAAAACGTGCCTATCCAGATCATAAATTCACGGGTGAAGAAGGTGGCAGCACCGGCGATCCTAACAGCGATTATGAATGGATAATCGACCCTTTAGATGGCACTACTAATTTTCTTCACGGCATTCCACACTTCGCCGTTTCAATCGCCTGCTTGTACAAAGGGCAACTTGAGCACGGTGTCATTTTAGACCCTATAAAAAGAGAGGAATTTACCGCGTCTAAAGGTAAGGGGGCAACTTTTAACGGCCGCCGTATGCGCGTCAGTAAACAAAACGGTTTAGATGGTGCCCTCATCGGTACGGGGATACCGTTTAACGGTTTCTCCTTTAGTCATATTGACGAATACCTTGCTTGCGTCAAAGAAATAGCCGGTGTTACCGCAGGTCTTCGCAGGCCAGGCTCCGCGGCCTTAGATCTAGCCTATGTTGCAGCAGGTCGTTTCGATGGTTTTTGGGAAATGAACTTAAAGCAGTGGGATATCGCCGCTGGCGTCTTATTGTTAAAAGAATCTGGCGGTTTAATTTCAGATTTTCGTGGTGGCAAAGATTATATGGACAGTGGCAACATTGTTTGTGCTCCGCCTAAAGTGTTTAAGCCTTTATTGCAAATTGTTGAAAAGCATATGGGCAAGGTATAGTTACTCACCCCATTCTTTATATCTATCTTCGCCCTATAAACTCAACTAGGTTTATAGGGCTTAGCAATAAAATACTCTTCATTTAAATAGAACGACCTGCACCTGCCCTGCACCTACATAGGCACAGGATTGGTATTAATCTCAAAGTTCTTTAGCTCTAACCCATTTACAGCGGTATCAGAAGCGGCCGTTCTCGGCGCATCGCCTACTCGCGAAATACTGACGTTTCTAGTGGAAGATGTACCACCCGTATTATCGTTAATGAACGTGAGCACCCCATCGACAGTTGCGGCATCGAAGCCTTGACCGGGAACGCCACCAGTAAGTACAAGACGACGGAATAAATTAGGCGGAGTCCAGTTACTTGGAATAGTGAATTGATTGATAGCATTAAGTCCCGATATTTCTATAGTGTCGGGGTTTGATATGGTCATTAAGCCAAGGTCGCCAAAAAGTGTATTTTGGCCTCCAACATTAAGGAGTATTAAACTAGCACTATTAAGTGTTCCGATATCGCCTGTAAAAGTATTCCGGCCTCCTAACTCGAAAGACGAAACCCCCGAGCCATTCAAAGCAGAGATATCACCCGTTAACGTGTTGTCACCGTCAATCTCCACGCGGGTCAAATCAGGACTTGCCAGTACATTATTAAGATTACCCGTTAAAGTGTTATTGCCTTGAATGATCAGTGAGGATAATTGGCCACTAGTGATGGCGCTAAGATCACCAGTAATAGTATTAACACCTTCTACAATCACCCTTGTAATGGTTGTGCTTGTCAATAGATTAGTGATATCCCCGCCGATACTATTTTGCCCCCTGACTTCAAACTGAGAAAGCTGACCTGGATCCAACAAACCGATATCACCCGTGATCGTGTTCTGTCCATCGACAAAAAAGGTCGTCATATCCGTACTAACATCTTGAATATTGCCGGCCACTGTATTTTGGCCAATGAGAAAAAAAGAATTCAGATTAGCAGGTAAACCGCCAATATCTCCTGCGATAGTGTTATTGCCAGTTACAAAGAAAGTCCGCATATTAGCGTGAAGATCTTGAATATTACCAAACAAGGTATTATCACCATTAAATATCTGTAAGCTGGTGATAAATGAAGAAATACCAGCGATATCACCGGTAATCGTATTATCACCCTGCACACTCAGGGCGAGTTCACCAAAGGGACTCACATTCGTTATATCACCGCCAATGGTGTTGCGCCCACCCACATCAAAGCGGGTAAAACCAGAATTAATATTATCGATATTGCCAGATACGGTATTAAGCCCCTGCAGATCAAATAGAGTCAGCGTGGAGGGCAAGTTATCAATGACACCAGTAACGGTATTACGTCCTCCTTCCAGCGTAAAAGACTGAAGCGTTGCCGGCAGGTTGCCTATATCACCGCTAATATTATTGCTTTCGCTCAGACTAAATAGCGTCATATTTGGCGGCAGATTATCGATAGAACCTGAAAAAGTCCCTTGCGCATTCGCTAGAGTAAGAATTGATAGGCCAAGAGGCAGGCTAGATATATCACCACTAAAGTCACCACCGCGACCAACACGCAGCTCACGCAGGGCTGGTGTATTAAAAGCCAAATTAGCGATATCGCCAGTAACAAGGTTGGACAGAGAGCCGAAACTTAACACTTCTACATTGCTGGCACTCAAGAATGAGTCCATATCAACAGTCAATCGTGAAGCCGAAGAAGGTGTTGTTCGCAGTCCCCTTAAGGACGCAACTCCATCAGAAAAGCTGATCGTCACATTGACATTCATGGTTGTTGGATAAGAATAAAACGCCTGAGCGGCTGTTAACTGGGTAAGATCCTGGTTGGTCACATCAACAGTAGGAGACCCATCCCCCCAATCCACACGCGCAGTACCTGAAGTTACAGCAAGACCAATATTAAGCGTCGCAGAGTTGGCATAGGCAAACGTCAAAGACTCGGTAAACACAATATCATTCACCGTGATGAATAGCGTTGTATCGCTGCTGCCTTGCCGGTTGGTCGCCCGAATTTCATAATCCATTGCCGGTAAAATTGTCGTCGGTGTACCAAGAATCTCGCAAGTAGTGCGATCATTGGTAACGGCAAGGATCAAACCATCGGGCAGCGTCGTCAGAGGGTCACATGCCGTTAATTCACCACCACCACTATTGGGCAAACGCAGAGCAGTAATAGTCTCTCTTAAAGTGTAAACCTGCGGCGCAACAGCACCGAGAGACGGCGCATCAATGGCCACTAGCACTTCAATACTAAAGCTAACTGTACTGCTTGCTGTCACGTTTCTCGCCAAGATATCCACCGATGTCGCCACCTGAAGCGTGGTGGGAGTACCACTGATTTCACAGGTACTGCGGTCACTGGATACAGATACTGTCAGGCCTGCAGGTAACCCACCTTGCACATCTGAACACTCGATTAAACTACCGCCGCCACTATTGGATAATGTCAGTGTCGGGATAGCCGACCCAATACTATAGGTTTGCAGAGCCACTTCCTCTAATTGCGGTGCGTCGGGGTTTACCACGGTAATGGTCACATTGGTTGTGCTACTGCCCGCATTATTGGTGGCCAAAATAGTATGATTGGTGGCACTTTGTAAAATTGTTGGCGTGCCTGATATTGCACAAGTATTGTTATTATCCACACGCTCAACGATTAAGCCGGTTGGTAAATCTGTTTGCTGACAACTAGTTAAGCTGCCCCCACCTTCATTAAAAAAGCGCAGAGGTGAAATGGCTTCACCAATAATAAATGTTTGATTACCAAGGCCTGCCAAAGCAGGCTCCGTAACATCTGTTATATCCAGTTGATAGCTCGCCACACTCAAAGGGTAAATAGGATCAGCCGCTTTGGTCGCCATAATCGTAACGCTACCGGCAGCAAGTGCAGTGACAGTTCCAGCACTATCGACAGTAGCAATTTGAGGATCTGAAGATTCATACATTAATGCTCCAGATCCCACCTCGGTGCTCGCCAAGATAACGTTTTGAATAGTACTCCCTACCAATAGCTCAAGAGGCCCAGGACTGGTAAACATAATGTTTTGGATATCTGGTACCAATTCAGGATTATTTCGGATAAGCGCTACGCCGGTATTAAAGGTGGCAGTATCATTGGCAAGAGTATTGACCACTAAGTTGAAAAATTCATTCTCTTCTTGCGGGTCATTATTGAGAATGGGCACCGTTATTGTGTTCTCCGTCTCTCCGGCAGCAAACACTAAAGTACCCTCCATTGCCAGATAATCACTGCCCGCTTGAGCAGTACCATCACGTGTTGCATAGGTAACAGCAACCTCATCTAACTGTGGGCTACTTAAGCGCACAGTGAATGTCGCCGCATCTTGTTCTTCACTGGTAATACTGCCCACAATTCGCGTGAAAGCAGGCGTTGGGCGAACCACCACCGAGGTGGTGGCAGAGTTCAATCGTCCTTCGCTATCCTGTGCTACGAAACGAAACTGCAGCTGTGTCTCCTCATCAAGGTCAGGTACCAGAATGACACTTTCAGGCTGACTCGGATTAAGAATTTGAACACGGGGTTCGCCAATCTGCGTCCATAGGGTTGAGCTAATACTTGCATTATCTGCGGCAACCGCATTCCCTCTTAAAGTAATTAACACGTTAGGATCTGAAAACTGACGAGAGCCCACGGTCACAGTAGGTAGAATTTCTAGCTCTTGTTCTGTAGCCGGCGGCGCACCTGGGTCTGAAGGCGTCACCGTCTCACCCTCAATTTCTTGCCCTACAGGAGAGGGAATCTCACTATCGTTAAAACTGGAAACATCGTCGCCACCACACCCGGTTACAATAAGCAATACAGCTAGCGCAAGTAACCTAGTTTTGTTTATCAGGATACCTGCAAGAATTTTAAGAGTTTTTGTATCAGCAGAATTAAGATAAAAAAGATGTGAAAACATAGCGACTTCCTATTGGTGTAAATTCCTATTGAGATATATTCTTATTAAAATAGATGTCTTAAGACAGAATACGACGTCCAGCCCCAAGCGCTAGAGCTATAGCATATAAGAAATCATCTGGGGAGAGTATTATTAATATCAATAATATTTCGAGATAAGGTGACAATTGCTAAATAGTTATACTTTTGAGTTAAAGTGCTTACTTAATGTAGTTCTACCCTATTGCGGTGTATTTGTTGAAGAACCTAACAAATCATTGAATACGTCTATTAATTCATTGAGATTCAGAGGTTTCGTTAAATAATGATCGAAGCCTGCAGCCTTACCTTTTTCGATATCGGAAGCAAGAGCATTTGCCGACAAGGCCACTACAGGAACGTGCTTTGTTCTTGGATCTTGTTTTAAAATATCCACTATTTCATAACCGCTGATGCCGGGTAGATTGAGATCTAAAATAACTAAGTCAGGGATATCAGAACGGGCAACATACAAACCTTGCACCCCCAAGCCAACCGCTGTTAAATCTAAATTGGGAAAGTACTCCAACATCTTTTGCATTAGTTTAAGACTGGCGGGGTTGTCTTCAACATATAATATTTTTTTATGTTCAGTTATTTTCAGCTCCGGCTTGTGTGGGTCATTAAAGGTTCTGTGCTTCATGGTATCCTTGGACAGAGAACTATTAACAACGGGAAACTCCACCCAAAACTCGCTGCCAACACCGGGTTCGCTGCTGTATCCAATAGTCCCCTGCATTTGTTCTACCAGCTGTTTAGTAATCACTAAACCTATACCACTGCCCTCGATACCACTGCGTTCAGCACCCAGGCGGTTAAATGGTTGGAATAATTCAATTTGTCGCTCCCTTGATATTCCGTATCCAGTATCTTTTACACTTACACGCACATGATTTTGTTCTGTTACACATGCTTTTAAGTATATGTCGCCCTCAGTTTTATTATATTTAATTGCATTCCCCATAAGATTTAGTACAACCTGCTTGAGGCGAATAGGGTCTGCAAATATGAGAATGCTATCGATATTGTCAAATAGAACTTTAAGGTTTAACTTGCGCTTATCAATTTGCGCTTTCAGTAAAGCGACACATTCATTTAAGGTTCGTGACAGAGGGACTCTTTCCAAATTCAAAGCTAAATGGCCTGCCTCAATCTTGGCCAAATCCAATACATCCCCTACCAGCTCCAGAAGATGTTTACCCGCAGCTTTTATCTCTCGGGTGTTACTTTGCTGTTCTTGTGTCAAATTTTCATTCAACTCAAGCAGCTGAGCAAAACCGAGGATTGCATTGAGAGGAGTACGCAGTTCATGACTCATACTCGATAGAAATTCAGACTTGGCTTGGCTCGCTTTTTCTGCTTCTTCCTTCGCCTTTAACACACGCTTTTCTGCAAGCTTCAGAGCAGTGATATCCATATTTGTACCAGAGATCGTCATTGGACGCCCTTGGTCATCGCACTCCATCATGCCGCGACATAATATCCAACACCACTCACCTTGCTTGTTACGAACTCTGTATTCACTTTCATAAACAGTAGAACGCTTATGAAGATGATCATCCAAAACCTTCTCAAAGCGATTTAAATCTTCCGGATGAATAAGTCGGCGCCAAGCCGACATCCCTTCTTTCACCTCATCGTCATCTTCAGAGAAACCAATCATTTCCCAACATCGGCTGGAAAACTGTTCACTCGACCACACCCGCTCGTATTCGTCGGGCCCGCCGCCTTTCTTTTTACGCCACTTAGTAGCCCACTCCCAAATGCCGTCATTGGAAGATTGGATGATGCGCTCATGTCGCGCCTCACTCATTTTTAACGCATATTCGGTTTCTTTCAGCGCTGTTACGTCAATCACCACACCAGATAAGTGGGTGACTTTTCCTAAAGGGTTACAGAGGGCATCTAAGCGTAATTCGATCCATACATAGTGACCATCTTTTCTGGCAATGCGAAAAATAAAGTCTTCGGTAGGGAGTTTTCTTATTAAGCGTAAAATACTAACGACAAACTTTGCTCGGTCGTCGCGATGCAAAAGTTTTATAAAGCTTCTGCCAGCAGATATGTTTTTAGAAGGCTCATCTTTATTGTAGATATCGCTATCTTCATAGCCAAGATGTTTCCAGAATCCGCCATGCCAGTACGCCTGCTTGGCACTAACATCAAAGTCGACAAAGCCATAACCCCGGCTACCCTGGAATATACGATCATAGCGATCCATCTCCACATTTACTTGAGAGATATCATTGGATGCAATAAGCGTCGTATTTTTTGGTTTAAATATTTTCTGTAACATCTCGTTCCTTGGTAATGTAGTTATTAAAGTCTAAATAACCGGGAATATTTCGCACAGAATTATTTATACAGAAGATTTATTAAAAATAATTCGTATCATTATTTTTTGTCATTAATCGCACTTAACAAAAATAAAGCCACGCTGACATATTCAAAACTACCAATTAAAATAACTATTTTTCATTATAAAGGTTTCGTTTAAAAGCACTAAGGCCTGTAAAAACTAATATTTAATCACTGCGGCTTATCTTAAAATTAATATATAACATATACCAATTTAATGACGAATTAAAACCATACATTCCACAAAAGTAATACTATCAGTAAGTGGTAATAAACTAGCAATTAAATAAGTGCTTTCGGCGTCATAAACTATTTTTTGGTTTCTAAAGATGCATTATCACACACAAATTTATTCAGTTTTTAAATCCGCTTTAAGTTAAAAGTTGATTGCACACCGTAATTAATTCCGCCAAATTAAGGGGTTTTGTTAAATAATAATCAAAACCAACAGCTTTGCCTTTTTGAATGTCGTGCGATAAGACATTAGCAGACAAAGCAATAACAGGCACATCACGGGTATTCTCATCTTGTTTGAGAATTTCAACAATTTCAAAGCCGTCAATGCCAGGTAAATTCACGTCGAGAATAATGAGATCTGGTACATCTGAACGCGCTACATATAAGCCCTGCACAGCAAGCCCAACAACAGTTAAGTCAAACACGGGATAACGTGCCAACACCTGCTTCATCAATTTCTGGTTAGAAGGATTGTCTTCCACGTAAAGAATTTTCTTGGTCTCTTGTACCAATAACTCAGGAATACATTCTTCATCAATAAAAGTGGTGTCAATTTTGTCAAATGTCACTTCCTGCTCGCCGGCACATTCAGCAAGTGGGAATTGCACCCAAAATTCAGTACCAACTTTTTCTTGGCTTTTAACACCAATTTTTCCGCCCATTTGCTCTACAAGCTGTTTTGTTATTACCAACCCTACGCCGCTACCCTCAATATTGCTTCGTTCAGCTCCCAATCGATTAAAAGGCTGGAAAAGTTCTGCTTGTAAGTGAGAAGGGATACCCATACCACTGTCTTCAATTACAATTTTGAGCATATTCGATACGATCGTACACTCAATTTTAATCTTTCCAGACTGGCGGTTATATTTGATTGCATTGCTAAGTAAATTGAGAAAGATTTGCTTAAGGCGCATTTGATCCGCCAGTATGGCTTGGTTTTCTAACCCATTAAGACTAATTTCTAAACTCAGCTCATGCTCTTCAATTTGCGATTTTAAAAGTGCCGCACATTCATCAACCACGCGGGAAGGAAGAACTCGGTCATAGGATAGCTGCAAGTGTCCTGCTTCAATCTTAGCTAGGTCTAAGACATCTCCCACTAACTCCAGCAGATGTTTGCCAGCAGATTTAATCTCTTTGATATTGTCGCGTTGCTCTAAAGTAAGATTGGTATCAAGATCAAATAACTGTGCGAAGCCCAAAATGGCATTCAGAGGCGTGCGCAGTTCATGACTCATACTCGATAGAAATTCAGATTTGGCGTGGTTCGCTTTCTCGGCTTCCTCTTTAGCCCTCATTACCCGCTCTTCAGCACGTTTGAGCGCAGTAATATCCATATTGGTACCTGATAATATTTTTGGCCGTCCATGCTTGTCATGACTCATCTGGCCACGGCCTAAGATCCAGTGCCATTCACCATCTTTACCGCGAATACGATATTCGATATCAAAGGGCACACGCTTAAATATATGATCACTGAGTACCTTATCAAAACGCTTACCATCATCTTTATGCATCAAGCGGCGCCAAGCGACAATTCCCTCTCTTACGACATCATCATCCATGGAATAACCAATCATCTCCCAACAACGGCTTGAGAAGGTAAAACTTCCCTCCTGGTTCGACCAAGTCCAGCCACCATCGTTGGTATGCTCCATATATTTACCACCGTATTCGGCAGACCACTCCCAGATACCATCGTTGGAGGCCTCAATAATACGGGCATGGCGTGCCTCACTAATCTTCAACGCTTGCTCTGTTTCTTTCAGAGCGGAAACATCAAACACCACACCGGATAAGTGGCTGACGCGCCCATCGTCGTTGCATACAGCATCCAAACGCAGCTCCACCCACAGGTAACTTCCGTCTTTCTTGACAACACGGAAAATAAGGTCTTCACATTCTTGGGTTTTGATTAACGATGTCAGCTTATTGGTAAAGGTTTCACGGTCGTCCACGTGGACGTAATTTAAGAAGTGCTCGGCATCGGAAATACCTTCTATTTCTTTGCCCTTATAAATCTCAGTATCGTCATAACCTAGATGAGACCAAAAACCTCCACGCCAGTGAGCCTTACCTCTCAACACATCAAAGTCGAGGAAGCCATAGCCACGACTGCCGCGAAATATGCGGTCATAGCGATCCAGAGCAGCATTTACCTGCGCCACTTCCGCATCATTTGGTTCTGGGTGTTTCTTACTGCTAAATAGTTTTTCTAACATAAAGAGCCTTGGCAAGCTTGACGTATCTGTTAAGCGCTATCGAATATAAGTAGAGCTGACTAGCCATATTATCAGACACGGATAAATATAAAATAACATCCTACATTTTCTTCGCCGCGGATAGGCTAGTGTCGCTTAACGTAATAAAAATACTATGTTTATACTTTTTTAAAAAAGTGTCAAAAAATAATTTAAACGCCAACACCAAACCGGGCCAATTGCTATACTCTAATCGTAGTTGATTAAAATGGCGACAACAAAATGGGCAAAAAATCATTGGCCGAAAGGCAAGAACAGGGACGAGCAACAGCGAGCGTGGTCAGGTTATTTTGTATGATTGGTGACTACTCACTGCCAGAAAGAAGCCACCTTATTAAGGCGAGCTGCAGCCAGCGACCTCTTAAAGTGCCAACTGCAGAAGATATACAAAGAAACGGAAGACCTACCTGAGCACAGGAGGTTAAAGCATAATTTCCTCTTGATCTGCCCCTTCTTTCTCTACCACAACCTCAAGCAGATCCTCTTTTGATATATCCATCATCAGTAGTATATTCGCAGCTACGTAAATAGAAGAATAAGTACCAACAACCACACCTGTAATAAGCGCGATAGCGAAGTTATGTATGGTCTCCCCTCCAACAAAAAACAGTGCAAGCAACACCAGCAAGGTAGTCAAAGAGGTGATCAAAGTACGCCCGAGGGTTTGCGACAACGAAATATTGATCACTTCGGTAGGAGATGCTTTACGAATTTTGCGGAAGTTTTCCCTGATCCTATCAGACACCACTATCGTATCATTAAGTGAGTAACCGATAACGGCGAGGATAGCAGCCAGTACGGTAAGGTCAAAATCCAAGCGCAGAACCGAAAAAATACCCAGCACAATCAAGACATCGTGGGCCAATGCGGCAACCGCTCCCAAAGAAAATTTCAGCTGGAAGCGCACTGCCACATATACCATGACAACAGCCAACGCAAACAATAGACCTAAACCGCCATCGTCACGTAATTCTTCACCAATTTGCGGTCCTACATAGGAAACTCTTTTTAAAGACACCTCAGAGTCTGAATTTTCACGTAAATACTTAACAAGTTTATCGCCTAACTTAGCATCGGTGGTTTGCACTCGAATGGATACATCTTTGTCCGTACCAAAGGTTGCCACGACTGCCGGAGGGAAACCACCAGCTTCTACCTGCGCGCGAATGGCAGCAAGATCTGCCGTCTGCTCATAATGCAACTCGATTGCTGTACCGCCAGTAAAATCCAAGCCAAAACTTAACTTGTTAACAGCTAAAGAGCCAATTGACACTACGATCAGCAGAATCGAAATAACAGCCGCTACCTTGCGCTGCCCCATAAAATTAATCACTTTCTTCTCGTTCATTTTTTTATCCCAATTCTACCGACTTAGATTAAGAGTTTTTTAACTGGGCGATTGCCATACATCATATTAACAATCGCGCGAGTGCCCATAATTGCTGTAAACATGGAGGTAAGAATACCTATCGCCAGTGTCACAGCGAAGCCTTTTACCGGCCCAGAGCCAATCGCGTAAAGGATAATGGCAACAATAAAGGTGGTGATATTTGCGTCTAAAATTGTGGTAAATGCACGTTCAAAACCTGCATGAATAGCCGTTTGCGGCGGTGATCCTTCAGCCAGCTCTTCACGTATCCGCGAGAAGATCAAGACGTTAGCATCCACCGCCATCCCCACTGTCAATACAATACCCGCGATACCTGGTAGGGTTAGTGTGGCACCAAACAGCGACATAATGGCGATCAATAGAGTTAAGTTCAGCGCCAACGCTAGGTTGGCAGCGAAACCGAAGGCTTTGTAATACACCAGCATAAAGAGCAAAACCAAAACCAAACCTAACTGCACTGAGTCCACACCTCGCGCTACATTTTCAGCACCCAAAGATGGCCCAATAGTGCGCTCTTCCACAAAGCCCATGGGCGCAGCTAGAGCACCTGCACGAAGTAGAAGCGCTAACTCAGAAGCCTCCTGAGGATTGTCAATACCGGTGATACGGAAGCTGGCATTGAGAGCATCTTGAATAGTCGCCAAGCTGATAATGTTTTTATCGGGTATCTGGGTAAATGTCTTAACCTCTTGTCCATTTTCATCCAAGGTGGTTTCTGTACGGGTATGGTATTCAATAAATAAAACCGCCAGACTGCGACCAACATTGTCTCTGGTGGCATGATTCATCAAGGTGCCGCCCTGGCTATTAAGATTAATATTAATCTGTGGCAATGAGGTTTCTGGATCGAAACCAGCAAATGCATTGTTAACATGTTCACCGCGAATCACTACCTTGTTCTCAAGGTAAGCCCCGCCGGTGAGCTGCTCACGCTCTTGGTCTTTATAGGGAAATAATGTTTTCTTTGAAGCAAGCTCACTAGGCCTTGCTTCTAGGCGAAACTCCAAACTTGCAGTTTTACCAATAATAGATTTGGCCCGCGCGGTATCTTGGATTCCCGGTAACTGAACAACAATTCGGTTGCGCCCCTGACGCTGTACAATAGGTTCTGAAACACCAAGTTCATTCACACGCTTACGCAAAGCAGTGAGGTTTTGCTCCACCGCTTGCGCTTCCTTCTCACGGATATAGACATCAGACAGCGTCGCCTCAACAAAAAACTCACCGTCCCTTTCTATGCGATCGAATTCAAGCTGCTGCAGTTCACTGCGAATATGAGAACTAAATTTATTGCGCTTATCTTCGTTATCCGCTTTCACCGTCAGCGAAGTTCCATCAACACGCACAAATACACCGCGCATGCGTTCTTCACGTTGGAATTTTTTGAGCGCTGTTTCGATGTTTTTCATTTCTTCTGCGAGCACTTGCGGTGTATCCACCTCCAGCAAAAAGTGCACACCTCCGGCCAAATCCAGGCCAAGCTTCATTGGGCCTGCTCCCATGGAAGTAAGCCACTGTGGCGTGGTTGGCGCAAGGTTCACCGCAACAATATACTGATTCTCATTGAGGGCTTCTTGCACCGCACTCTGAGCCACCAGCTGATCATCTTTAGAATAAAGTCTAATCAGACCATTGGTGTCATCGTTTTCCACACCAAAATATTTAATTCCCTTGGCATCAAGCGCTTTTTGGGCGGCAGCCATAGTGGATTGTTCTACCTTGGTTGCAGCAGAATTCCCAGAAATTTGAATAGCTGGGTCAGGCAAGTAAATATTGGGCAAAGCGAATAAGAAACCTACTGCTACAACGGCGAGAATCAGTAGATATTTCCAAAGCGGATAGCGGTTCATGATTTGGGTCCAAATGGCCAAAGGCCTAATATCTGTTGTCGTATAATAATTCACCAAGCGAACATCCCAATTCACTTGGCCTGAGTATATAAGGCCGGCTCAGCCTGCCCGAGAGGCCGCGATTATACCGGCTTTCTTTTCAATGAGGGTGAACCGAGTATCTTTCAAGCCGAATCAATCTCAGCTATTGGCGCGTTAGTCCTTGCTGTTCATAGAAATTCGCTACAAACGTCTGCAATTCACCGTCCTCGATAGCTTTGCGCAAACCCGCCATAAGAGTTTGGTAGTATCGTAGGTTATGAATAGTGTTAAGCTGGGAGCCCAAAATTTCGCCACACTTATCCAAATGGTGAAGATATGAACGGCTAAAGTTTTGACAGGTATAGCAGTCGCATTCTGGATCGAGAGGCGATGTGTCGTAGCGATGTTTTGCATTGCGAATCTTAACTACGCCTGATGAGGTAAACAGGTGGCCATTGCGAGCATTGCGGGTAGGCATAACGCAATCAAACATATCCACACCCCGACAAACTCCCTCCACGAGATCTTGTGGTTTACCAACCCCCATCAAGTAGCGAGGACGATCCTTGGGCATAATCGGGCCTAAATGATCCAGTATGCGCATCATATCTTCTTTCGGCTCACCTACAGACAAACCGCCAATGGCGTAACCATCAAAGCCAATATCCACCAGACCTTCAAGGGATTGGGTTCGCAAATTCTCATACATTCCCCCCTGCACAATACCAAACAAAGCATTGGGATTATCGCCATGAGCAACTTTACTGCGTTTTGCCCAGCGCAGAGACAACTCCATTGATTCTCTAGCCTGCTGTTCAGTCGCAGGATAAGGTGTACACTCATCAAAAATCATAACGATATCAGAGCCCAGATCCCGCTGGACTTGCATAGAACGCTCTGGATCTAAGTGAATCTCACTGCCGTCAATGGGTGAGCGGAAAACAACGCCCTGCTCCGTAATCTTGCGCAAATCGCCCAGACTAAATACCTGAAAACCGCCCGAATCTGTCAGGATTGGGCCGGGCCATTGGATGAAATCATGCAAAGTTCCATGGGCCTTTACTACCTCCGTTCCCGGGCGCAACATTAAGTGGAAAGTATTGCCTAAAATAATTTGCGCACCCGTGGTAGGAATATCTCTGGGCAACATGCCTTTTACCGTGCCATAAGTGCCCACCGGCATAAATGCGGGCGTCTCCACTGTGCCACGCGCAAACGTCAAACGGCCTCGGCGAGCAGCACCATCATTAGTTGTTAATTCAAATTTCATTGTTTTCCGTTTCTGTGATCTCCGGCAGTGATGTCTCTGCCGATGTATTTTTACTCAAGAACATAGCATCGCCATAACTAAAGAAACGATACTTTTCGGTAATCGCTTCTCGGTAGGCATTCATGATATGCGTATATCCTGAAAAGGCACTTACCAACATCATTAAAGTGCTCTCAGGTAAATGAAAATTAGTGACTAAAGCATCTACCACTTGAAAATCATAACCGGGGAAAATAAAAATATCCGTATCCCCTTGATAAGGCTGAATTGCACCATCTTGTGCGGCAGATTCTAAACACCTAACACTGGTAGTGCCAACTGCAATAACGCGCTTACCTTGAGCTTTTGTCGATAACACAAGGTCACAGACATCTTGCGATACCTCCATAAATTCGCTGTGCATTCTATGTTCATAGATATTATCAGCTCGAACAGGCTGGAAGGTGCCAGCCCCTACATGGAGGGTGACAAAGGCTACTTGCACGCCTTTAGCTTTAAGCTGGGCTAGCAAATCGTCATCAAAGTGCAAACCCGCAGTAGGCGCCGCAACTGCACCTGGTTTATGACTGTAAACGGTTTGATAACGCTCTCGATCCGCGTCTTCATCCGGTCGATCGATATAGGGCGGCAGTGGCATATGGCCAATATTGTTAAGAATTTCTAGAGCTGCAACACCCTCGGCAAATTGCAAAACAAATAAGGCATCCTCACGTCTTAATACCTCGACACCGGTGCCATCTTCTAATAAAAGCTGGGCACCGGCCTTAGGAGATTTACTCGAACGCACATGAGCTAAAATTGTTCTCTCATCAAGTACACGCTCGACTAAAATCTCGACCTTGCCGCCGGTGGTTTTCTGTCCGAACACACGCGCAGGAATGACGCGAGTATCGTTAAATACCATTAAGTCTCCAGGCGCCACATTCTCCAGGATATCGCCAAAATGTTTATGACAAATCTCGCCAGTGTCGCCATCCAAACACAGTAAACGGCTATCCCGACGCTTCTCGGTGGGCGCTTTGGCGATCAATTCCTCAGGTAAGTCATAGTAAAAGTCTTGTCTGCGCATGCAAATACTGATCAATCGTTAGTCAAAGAATAAATTTGGAGCGCAAGAGTAATAGAAATACTCAATATTTACCATCGTTAACGGTTGACCCACACAAAACCACTGATATAATCCCCGGCCTCGGTAAGTCAGAGCCGATACAATTTAAATTTGCTAAATTGTATCTCATTACGTTATTACTAAATGTGTAATGAGCAATACTGACAAAAGAAGCAAAGGATATCGCACAAATACCAAATCGTATCAACGCACAGCGTTGATAGTGGTTTCGGAGCATAGCCTTCGAAACCAAGAATTAAAGCCAGAGTGGTGAAATTGGTAGACACACGGGATTCAAAATCCCGCGCCCTTAAAAGCGTGCCGGTTCGAGTCCGGCCTCTGGTACCAAATACAATCAATGACTTAAATCATTTATGTCATTTGCCTACAAGGCATACCATGTCTTGTAGTAGACCAGTAGTAAACACTGTTTTCGCTACTGGTCTTACCTCCCCAAACCTCTCTGCCTCAATAACCTATTGCGTACTCCCATTATGTACTAATGGCATTCACCAAAGATCAACATAACACGCAGCGACCCCAAGTGATCAACAATGCCATCAATGCCTTTGCAAATCCGATTTCATATATTTTAAATACTGTCAAGCCACCCAAGTGGCTAGAGGATAAAGCTTGAGTAACATACTAGTATTCCCATCGCTATCACTAAGGTAGCTCAACTTTATTTTAAATCGGAGGAAAAATTAGCATGAGAGCCATTATATTTATATGTTTTATAATTTCGGCAATGCCTATCAATGCTATAGCGTATGAGAAAAGCTTAAAAGTATCTGCGTTTGGCACAGTGTTTAGAGACGATAAAAAACTGTATCAAAGTGCGAGCTCTATAAACAGGCTTGCAAATGTAGGCAAAGAATACTCAATGGCGTTCCGGCTATATGACATGTCAGACTTACCCAGCAAAATTGATAGACTCGTATTTAGGCGTAACGGGGAAGAATTTGGTAATTCACTTTTTTTAACCCAAGCACCACCATACAACCAAGTAGTTGAATATTCCGTCACCGTATTTGATGCAAGTGGTTTTTTAAATCTGGGCTTAAAGGATCAGATGGATAAATCTAGGATCGGAGTAAATGCGGGAACAATTCAGTATGGTATGGGTTCATACCACCCATATAAAGGCTTTAAGGAAGTTGTTGGCAAAGTTGAGAGCGCAATTAAAAACATGCGTAATAACGGAAAAAAACAATTTGGCATAGCCTTTCACCCGGCGGCAAATAGAGGTTTTGATAGGGTTTCTTTTAACACAGGAAACTACCCTCTAGACCTACCACTAATATTAGACTTTAGTTTTAGCCATCGGTTTTATCACGATGGCGATGAAGATTTCACTATATCTTGGGATAAAGTACCCGGCGCTGCATACTATAAACTCTACACCCGAATTAATGGTAATTTAGTCTGCTATCGTGAAACCCGTTCTACGCATTATTCACGAGAGCTAAAAACGCGCTTCTTAAAAACATCACTTTATAAAGTAGTAGCTCTTGCCAGCGGAAATCCAAATCACTGCGCAAGCAACACCAACATAATTGCAGAAACTCAACCATCAACCTACTGCAATCAAAACCCACAATCAGTTCACTGTCGCTAATACATTTATCCTCATCAGAAAACGGCTTTGTTAAAAAGTCGTTTTTTATTAATCATTTCAACTTTTTTAGTTTTTAAAATTATTTTTTATCTAAACAAAAAAAGGGGTTTTTATTTATTTTTACAAACGCAAACATTCGGAAAACATTGAAGCAAAAACCAGCCTCTTTATTAAAAATCTCACCTACAAACTGGCTAATAAAGACTAGCACTTCTGACAACACAACCAACAGACATTGTCATTATGTAATATCCCACATGCATGTACAAATTTCGGCAAAAAGAAAAATAAAGGAGCACATATACGCGCGCATAGTCTCAAACCCTATTGTACTCGGCTATAAAAACCTTGTTTATCATCATAAAAATTCGGACATGAGTTTTATCGTGATTAAATAAAAAAATCTTTACCAAATATGACAAACTAAAAAATTGAACGTCATTTTTTACAAGGAGAGCAAAATGGCTGAGCATTATTTTTTATTTTGTGATCTAATAATGGGAGAAAAGATAAAACAGAGGAAGGTTTGAAAGAATTGACTATTTTCTTGCTAGCATTATTTACGAGTCTTTATTCAATTCCAGTAGCGCTTCCGAGCCTCACCTGAATTTAATTGACACACTCAAAAATTCGATTTAAAAAGCTACGAAACTTTAGATGCAGGCTCTTCTTCACCCAATGTAGCTACATATAAAATCATGAGCTTTCTTATGTATGAGGGCGACAAAAAACTCTATATAATTAGCGCTCTGATAAAAAAGGCTACTGCCTATAATCTCGTTACGTTTACTACTAAGGATATTTTATGAATAAACTAATATTAAAAGCCATCACCTCAGTTTCACTGGCTTTAATGGTATCAAACGCTAATGCAGCCTATGTGCATAGCGGATCTAGCACTATAACATATCTTTCTGTCTATAGTAGAAGTACAGCACCAGGGGATGTATTGATAAAGATTTCAAATCCGGCCCCTGAATGTGTTGATGGGTATTATGTGTTAGCTGATTCACCGGGAAAGGATCAAGTTCTTAGCCTGGCGCTATCAGCCTACCATGCAAAAAGAAAAATCCGAATTAATGGGTATGATGAGCCAAATTGGAGAGGGTCATCAAGCAACAATACATGTGAAATTGAAGGAATTAGCTTTACAGAATATTGATATAACAACACTTTCAAATTGAACTTTACTGCTGCGCTCAGGTTTAGATTGAAACCACGATATGCTCGCTTTGGTTACAGCGATTTAGCCCGGCGCTATGCATCAAGGTGGTGAAATGGGCAGCAGATCTCATAGGGAAAATATATGAATATTAAAGTTTATTATTTTATAGTTTTTTATTTGCTGTTTTCATCATGTGCTATTGCCAATGATGAAAACACAAAAGTGAATGTAGTAAAACACTATAATGCTCTAAAAGAGAAAACAAGTAGAGGAGAAAAAGTCAGAGTTATCACTACAGTCAAAAGCCTAGAAAAAGATCACTCATCCCCTAAAGCGCTACATTCAGTATTTCTTCATGCTCGCAACCTTTTCAAAAGCGATGGATTGAAAGCTCAAAAAGAACTTCCACGATTGGGTGTATTGGTTTTTGAGGTAGACGACCATGCACTGGACAGGCTTATTAAAAGTGGAGTTTTTGCGAGGATAGAGGAAGATATTCCTGAGCCACCCACCCTTGTTCAGTCAATCGACCACGTTGATGCTGATTTAGCGCATAATAGTGGTTTTACGGGTGACGGACAAGCTGTTGCAATTCTCGATACCGGTGTTGAACTTTCCCATCCGTTTTATTCTAATCGGCTCGTTGAAGAAGCTTGCTTTTCATCAAATACTTCTATTGCCACTAGCCTGTGCCCAAATGGTCAAGACGTGCAAGTTGGGGTTGATGCCGCGGGTGATTGCTCATCTAGAAGAATTACTAGTTGTGATCACGGTACTCATGTCGCTGGAATAGCAGCTGGAGCTAACGGAACAATGAGCGGGGTTGCTCCTAACGCAAGTATTGTGGCGGTACAGGTATTTTCAGAGTTCCCAGCAAGCTATTCAGGCTGTAAGGGTGTACGGTGTATTTTGTCTTATCGTTCCGATCAACTTGCCGCATTAGAGTGGATTCTAAATGATTCAACAACGAATAATATTGCCGCTATAAATATGAGTTTAGGTGGTGGTACTTACACTTCTGCATGTAATTCTGACATTAGAGCTAACGCTATTGAAGCTTTGAGGGATGCCGGCATTGCAACAGTGATATCCTCGGGGAATGATGGGAAACATAATTCAGTAGGGGCTCCCGGATGTATCTCAGCAGCCATTACGACAGGGAGCACATTTGATTCAAGGGATAGCATAAGTCTTTTCTCTAATAGTTCATCATTGGTCGACATTTTGGCTCCCGGTAGCTTTATTACGTCCTCTGTTGTGGGGGGAAGATACGGAGTTAAAAGTGGAACGTCGATGGCCGCCCCACATATAACAGGGGCATTTGCAGTTATGCGAGCAATTAACCCTAACGCGACAGTTGACGATATTGAAGCATCCTTAAGGGCCAATGGTGTGCCAATATTAGACACGGAGAATAATTTAACTTTCCCTAGGCTGGATTTATACACATCAGCGATATCTTTTGAAGGAGCACCAGTTGCTTCCCTAGATGAAGAATCGTATTCTGTAATTGTAAACAAAGAAACTGAGTTTACAGCATACTCATCATCAGATCCCAATAATAAACCACTGACATATATTTGGGACTTTGGAGATGGAGTCAGTAGCTACCAAACAAACACTGGAAATGTCCAACACACCTATAACGACACAGGAAGTTATAACATTATTTTATCTGTAACAAACGGCAATAAATACTCAGATCAAGACAGTGTAGCACCTGTTACCGTCTATGATCCCACGATTATATCGGTTATTGCTTCTAGTTTGCTTCAGTAAGTGTGGAGCCTTCTTGAATGGCCCTGTTAAGATAATTATGTCGTCTTTCACTTGCGAGCTATATGTTATTGGTAAAGAATTGCAAAACGCAACTTCAACCTAAAAAAATTATTCACAATTTTTTCAGCGAGCATATTTTTCAATATGCTCGCTCGTTAACATGATTAGTTAAAAAGGGATACATCGAAACATGAAAGTCCGACATCACTACTCTCGGCAAACACGTTTGTGAAGTCGATAATCTCTAACAGGTAGCTATCAGATGAGGATGAAATTGTAATTTCACCAAACTCCCGATCCACTTCAGTAGAGCTAAGCTCCTGAGAGTGGAATGATTCTGAACCGGAGAAAATTAACACGTCTGGATCACTGTCTTTATTGCCGAAGGTTTTCGTTAACTCCAGCGAGTATGTGCCTTCTGGGACTGCATTTAGCAACACAAGCCGTCGTACCCCAAAGCCAAACTCCAAACCGCCTATTGCGTCACCACATACATTTATACTTTCGCCAACGCCTAGTTCATTATAAAGGGGCAACGCATCTGCAAAGTCACCGTCATTTATTTCGCCGCTACCAAATTCATCAGTACCAAATATATCGTGTGAACGCAAAATATTTTCTAAAGCCTGCAACTGACTATCACTTAACTCGGATTTCAAAGCTTCGGTAAATAAAAATATACTGGTTCGAGCTTGGCTTAGGTTATAGATTTCTGAGTTCAACGCTTGGAATATAGCTTCTACGCCAAGATCAAGGTCATCATCATCAGTGGTATCTGCATCGACTATGTCAAAAATAATCTCTGCTACAGAATTAATACTATACCAACCTGGACGTACAGCATTTTGGTTTTCCAGTGAAAAGCTGGTTCCCATCGACTGCTGGTCGCCGTAACTGTCTCGGAACAAGTCTGACCCCGAAGACATTACTGCAAGCGCAAGCGCTAGACCTTCACCAAAAGCAACTCTCATATCGTGCTGACCATCAAATGGAACAGGAGCATTACTAATATCTGAACGAATAAGATTATCTTGCATGTAATGCATAACCTCATATTGAATAACTGTACTGTCGTATTCATCCGTATTTTGGTTTTCTTGACCAAGAATAAATATCGTCCCATCGATGTACTGTGTTGCACCTATTTCACCTATAGCAAAGTCCCCATCGTCAGTCGTATTATTTGGACTCCAGTTAAGTTCCAGTTCCCCGAAGTCAATATTGGCATCTAGATTTAATAACAGTTGGAGAGATTCATAGACTGAGTCAAGAATTGCAAAAGGTGCCGCGACCCTCTCTTCGCCATAACCACTCCCAGTCCAACCAGATGCGGCATGCAGATTGCGAGTGCTATCAGACGCACCTGAATTAATCAGTTCTCCTTGATGAGCATAGAGAGCCCCAAGTTCAGTATTATCGACAACACGAACATTCCATAAAGGCCCATCCTCTTGCAGCAACTGCGCAGATACGCTAACACGTATATCTATCTCGGGAGATGAAAGTAAGCTATAACTTCCTTCGTTATCTGTAATACCTGCACTAACCACTTCGCCTTCACTGTTAAGTAGTTGAACAGTGGCGCCACGAACTGGCAACTGCACAATAGCGTCATAATCCAAAGCACCATTTTCTTGCTGAGGCACGCGATCATAAGTAACAGAGCCACTAATGGTAACAGCGGTAGTTGGATCGGGAGCAGGAAGTATTGTAGGTGTGGGTGTAGGTGCTGGCGTTGGATCGGTTTCCGATACTGTGTCGGGAGGAACAACAAGAGTAGAAGAAGAATCTCGCCCTGCACCTCCACCACAACCAGTTAAAATACCTACAAATAAGAAAACAACAATCGCACTAAGTCTCATTGGTATTTGCCTTTTTTTATCTTATCTCAGATTGAGTCACAGACATTCGTACAAGATGGTAGTGGTATATAAAACTAAAAAAAACACATATGCAGAACGTCTAGAACGTTAGTATTAAAAAAAAAAGAATTGTTCATCTTTTTAAAAATATATTTTTCTAGCGTTTGTAGCGAAATAAATGCGAGGCAACATATTAAATGTCATCTAAAACATTAATATGCTTATACTTCTCCCCTTTAAGGTACTGACATATTTAATATTGAATAACCACAGATGAGAATGTCTGAATATCACAAGATATACAGTGAAAGAAAGTCAAATGATGGAACAACCCTTGAGCACTAAATAAATAAGCCGAAAGCAATCCCTCGACATTTACTAAAGTGACTGTTTTTTCGCTAAAAACCATTCAATGGCCGCTTTGATACTTTCTGGAAACCATGTACCAATCCTGGGATCCATTAGACTACCACCTAGATAAACCTCTTCTTCGGACGCATCTTTTACATATTGCCGAAGTATTTCTACCGTATTTTTTGAAGAAGAGTCGTTGAGAAGAACGACAGCCATGACCCTAGCCATTCCATCTTTTTTGGGGGACTTGATAAATGAAACTAACCTTTCTTCTTTATCGACAATATCACTTGCCCACAAAGCTCTTACAGCACTAGTTTGAACATGGAAGAACTGCGAATCTAAGAAAGGCTGAATTCTTTCAATTGAGTGATTCAATGACAGTATATATGAAGCCTCTAATGCTCCGTGCTGGCGAAAGAATCTATCAGCTTCTTGATCTGAGGCTGTTTCAGAAAGTATACCTACGGGCTCCTTTAAAGCATTGTTAATAATATCTAAGGCTTCTAATGAACATTTTAGACTATGCAGATGATTGAAAATACAGGTCTGCAACAGTTCATAGTCTTGAGGGTTAGCTTTAGCCCTATGAAGGCTATGTCTATAAGTAGCTGCGACACTGCCGTCGTGCATTACCTCATCTATGCCTGCAGTAGGTGTTGCGATAGAATATTTCTTGCCTTCATTTTTAAGAAATACATAAACCTTCTGCCCTTTTCTGTAGTTAAAGGGGTGATCATCTAATTCTGATGCCAACGAGGCTCTTTCATAGAGGTAGTAGTTTGAAACGCTAACCCTTTTCTTTGTTTTTTCTCCAGCTAAATGCTTAACTAGCTTCAACTTTAAAACGAAACGAGAGCTTTTAACTACTTCATACAACCCAAATACTGTTGATTTAGCGACCACTTCTTTATGCCAAGGCTCATTCCATGTATGAGCATATAATTTTGCACCACACAATAATAATAGAATGCCTAAAACACGCCTCACCGTCGACTCTCCTTAGTATTTTATTTAGTAAAAACAAAGACCGGAATTTCTTAAATTCAACTCAATAATTTTAAACTATAATATACGATCTTCCGCTATAAGATCCAGCAAGTGATTTGCGATAGCGAAGCAAGATGTTGCTGCTGGTGAAGGGGCATTACACACGTGAAGTGTGCGCCCAGTCCTTCGCAATAAAAAATCGTGAACCAATGTGCCGTCGTATAATACTGCTTGAGCACGAACACCTGAAGATTTTTTAGCTAAATCCTCTAGTTTCAACGATGGGCAGTATTTTTTGCACTCTTCAAGATATCTGCGCTTAGAAAGTGAATGACTAAATTCACTAATAGCTGCCTGCCAGTTATGCTTCATGACTTTCCAAAAACCATTAAACTTTAACATCTCAAACATATCTCGAAAACTTATGTCACTCCATGTATAACCTTCCCTTTTTAATGCAAGAACAGCGTTTGGCCCTACTGTCACTTGCCCATTTATAGTCGGTGTAAGATGGATTCCAAGAAAAGGCATTGTCGGATCGGGCACAGGATAAATCATATTTTTTACAATATGATTTTTTGCCGGTATCAATTCAAAATACTCACCGCGAAAAGGTATGATACGAAAGTCCAAATCCAACTTGCACATGCTTGCAAGCCTGTCCGCAAGTAATCCGCCACAAGCAATCAAATAATCACATGTATAACTACCATTATCAGTGTCAACGGATACTTTATCATTGGCCTCATCAATATCCATTGCTTGTGTTTCCAATTCAATATGATGGCCTTTGGAAACTAGTAACTCTGCTATCTTTAAGGTGATCGCGCAATAGTCTGTAATAGCACTTTCTCGTACATGCAACGCAGCAAGTCCTTCAATATTAGGTTCCAGTGCTTGAAATTCTTTTCTTATTAACCAGCGCGGCTGTATGCCATTAGCTTCACAGCGTGCTTTTAATTCTTTTAGACGCTCTACCTCAAGAGGGTTGGTCGCCACGATCAGTTTTCCACATCGATTAAACGGTATTTGGTGGAGTCGACAGAACTCTTCTATCATAGAGCCTCCCCGACGACAAAATTCGGCTTTCAAACTACCGGGCTGGTAGTAAACACCTGCGTGTACAACACCACTATTATTACCGGTTTGATGCTTAGCAAGCTGCGATTCTTTTTCTAGAATACGAATACTTTTTTGAGGAAATCTTTCAGCAAGTTTTAAGGCAGTTGCCAATCCGACGATACCTCCGCCAATAATAATGTAATCTGTTTTTTTACTCACAAACATTTACTCCGCCACTCAACTGCTGGTATTTGAGTGGGGCAAATGCACCCCGCTGACGCATTAGTACTCGATGCAATTGTATATTTTCTTCAAAAGGTGCACGACCATGAAGCCAAAAATGATTATTTAAAACAATAATACCTCCAATAGGGAGCGGTAACTGTTTTGTCCCCTTTGATACTTCCATAGACTGCGAAAGATCACGGAGAAATACTCCCTGTTCAATAGTTTTTGGCTGAATGAATTGATCAATAAAAGAAATACACAAGCCGAATTCATTATTAAAAAATAATGGTCTATAAACCTTATCATTGGCATTTTTAGAACTTGGTGCTTTGTATTCAAACGGCAATCGCCCAATCGGGTTATCTGCATAAGTGTCGATTTCCAACCAATCGTCCAGATGCAAAACCCTAGACTCACCACCTACAGCATGTTGTTGTGAAAATTTCATCATTAACAGCCAATCCGTTTGTTCATCAACAAACGTCCCATCAGTATGTAAGGTAAATAAGCGGTAGGCCTGGCGTAGATAAGAGTCGCTGTTATCGCTATGTTTAACAGAAAACTTCGCAAAAAAAGTTCCAGACATCGCATCATGATTCGCGGCTCCCAGCAGATGAGCAACTGCAGTTCCTAGTTTTATAAAGCCGTCATGATCAGTACAGGCGCTATTAAAGTTTATGGTAAAACCTCCGCTAGCGCGATCATATATTGTTTGCGTAATGATATGGAAAAATTCTTCTCCTAGGCTTTTTAATAGTTTGTCAGCCAAACAAAATCGAAGAAATGGAACATATTCCAAGCTTTGAATATCGATCGTCTTTACTTGATCGAGAAAATCCTCGATAACATCCGTTGTAAGTTCAATGCTTTTTAGCCTTGTATGGTGCTTATGTTTAGCAACATTGAACTTTCGGTTTGAGTAGTAGTTATTCTGTGGCGGCGTCTTTTTCATCATACTTCATTGTCTATTCATTCATAACAGGCATACTATCCATCAGTTGTATAATCTAATCTAATTGTTTATTATTTAGTTTTAATCGATTTATCTAATTAAAAATGTTAGATTCAAAACCCCTCAGATACTTTGTAGCTACTGCTGAAGAACGTCACTTCTCTCGCGCAGCAGATCGGCTCTTTGTCACTCAATCAGCCTTAAGCACACAAATACTAAACCTTGAAAAGTCGCTAGGAACCAAACTCCTTAACCGGAACAAGCGATCGTTGGTCACTCTGACAACAGCAGGTCAGTTATTCCTTGATGAAGCGAGAAAGGCATTAGCGCAAATTGACTATGCCGAACATATAGGAAAACGAGCAGGAAGAGGAGAAGTAGGACACATAAAGGTTGGGTACGTGGCATCAGCTGTATTTTCAGGCCTCTTGCCTAAAGTATTGCGCATATTTCATGAAAAATGGCCTGGGGTTACATTAAGTCTCCAAGAAATTACAACACCCAAACAGTATTCTGCAATATCTAGTCAACAATTAGACATAGGCTTTGTTAGGCCACACTCGCAACTTGATTCGAGAATTAAGACTAAAATACTTCATTACGAAGATTTGCGAGTCGCTTTAGCCTCTAACCATAAACTTGCGAGCATGAGTACCATAAGCGTTGACATGCTGCACACAGAATCCTTTATTGAGCCTCAGTTTGATGAGCCTGCAGGATTTGAACAGCAGGTAGCATTAATACTTGGCAACCAAGCTAAGCATAGAGTGACACATAAAACGCGAGACTTCTTAACGGCTGTAACGCTGGTGTCATCAGGCTACGGGGTAGCAATCGTTCCTAAGTCCGCTAGTAACTTATCGATTGATAACGTGGTATTTTTGCCACTTGAGAACAACACCATCCGCGCAGAGCTAGCAATTGCCTTTCGTGAAGACGAAACATCAGAAGCCGTTCTCAATATGGCTGATATCGCACAAAGCAGTTACCAATAGCACACAATACATTATATTAAATACGTGCCAACGTTATTTTAAACTTCCTGCTTGCAAAAAAAAATTTTAGAAGACAAAAAAGAAAACTAAATATTATAAATCATAATAAATCGAATTTACGTTTAATCATAAAAAAGATAAAAATAAAAACATTAATACACTAAGACTTACACTATGTTGTACTGCAAAAAAAGAAAAATAATATAACGTTTTATCAAAACATAATTATTTTAAATTGATTTTTAACTATATATAAGTGTTTTTCTTATTAGCTTTTATTAGTAGGCCACAAGTGGCTAACGAACCCATAACGTTTGTCAATGATAAAATCATAATTTTTTATTGGCTCAATAAAGCATTCAACTAGCCTGCCACTACCTGCCACTAAAAGGTGCATACATATATTTATTGCCACTTAATAATTCATTACAACTTAATGAATAAAATGAAAAATTCTTTTTTATTCATAGATAATATATTTAAAAAATAACATGCCGAACTTTCTTGGCTCGTATCCTACTTACAATATGCAGCTGTTGAACCTAATTATTACACCTTCTAATTTTTACAATATAGGCAATACTCATTTCTCTATGCACTAACAAAAGCAGCTTTAAATGCCAAAAGTTTAGTAGGAGTTAAGTGTATGTTAATTGCCATTAATCTGTTAATAGAGGTGATAGATAAATATTTAAAACAGTGAAAAGGGAGAAGACTATTATAAGGATTTCAAGACTTATGATATTTCCTAGCAAGAAAAGATATCAATGTAAACACTAGTAGTGGCGAGTATTAGCAATATCCATCAATCATTTATTAACTAATGTAGGAAGTGTGCGTCGTGTTCAATAATATCTCTCACAATCCCTTTAAAAGTCTAGGTAGGTTTAATCGCCAACAGGCGACTCCTTCCAACAACCAACCCAAAGCAGACTCTACGCAAACGCGGAAACCATTACCTAAATCAGACTTCAATGTCAACAAAATGCCTGCTGATGATAATTGTATTTATCATGGTCTCAATGAAGCTTTAGGCAATAATTCAGATCAGCAAGCTGTCAAGGGCTTAAAAAATTTTCTTAGAGCCTATGTAAATGAGAATCGAGCAGAGCTATCAACGAATCCATTTTTCGAAGGTAATGATGGTGTAACTGCACTTGATCAGTTGTTATCGCCTAAGGGGCATTGGAATAACGATCAAGGTGACCTACTTCTGTATATCGCTGCTCAAGCACTAGGTAGAGAGATACATGTTCTAGAAGAAAGTGATGGTCAATATAACCTAAAAGAAGCAATTCCCGCGCATAATAAAGATTTGCCTGGAGAAGATCGTCGCCCCGCTACAGGACAAACACAGTCACCTATTCTTTTCCTTCAAGGAAAAACTAGAGAAGGTCATGAGCACTATGACTTGCTCGAGCCTAAGGCGTATCGCCACTCTCCTACTCCTGCAGCTGCTGGCAAGTCAACACAAGCCAATTCATCTATTTCTTTGCCTGAGGCAACCAAGGCATATTTACCTTTTATCGAAAACAAGTTGCTCAGTAACACGGCCCTCAGTGAGGCTAATCTAGGCGAATTGCAGGGAGCATTAAAAAAATTGGAGACACTATTTGATCGGTATGATAGTGCAGTCACACAAATAGATTCAAGCGATAAGAAAAACAGATTCACCCAACGTTTAAATAGACAGTCAAACCCCTTGACACAAGCGCGCCAAACCAAACATGAAGTGGAAAATGAACTGGGCGCAGGAGGTCAAAAGAATTTCGGTGTGACACGCAGGGGGAAGCGTCAAGACGCACTTAAAGCAATTAATTTAATTAATGCGCGAATTAAAGCTGAGGTGAATCAGCGCCAACAGCAAGGTGAAAGCATCGATGCAAGCTTAACAGACACGATGGAGCAACTGTCTTCAAAGCTACAAAAACCAAATTTTCGACATAATGCAGAACAACTCAAGAAAGATATGTCGGCAGTTTCAACCAGTGTAAAGAGTGATACTACTCGCCCAGTTCAGGGCCCCTCTTCAGAAGCAGCTCGTCCCACTAAAGAAGAATTCGAAGCTCATAACAGTCCACTGGTTAGAGCAACGGAAAAATATGAGCCATTTATGAAAGATAAGCTAATGAACGGAGTCAATCTTAAAGATGCAAGCCCAGCTCAGCTGCATCAAGGGCTTCAAAAGTTCCAAGACATGCTGGACCGCTACAGCGAGGTAACCCAACAAATAGATAAAGGTGGCCGTAAAAATAATGCGGTACAAAAAAAACTGCGTGAACAAAAACATCAGATAGAAAATGATCTAGGTGATAATACCTACAAAAACCTTGGCATTAAGCACAGAGAAGGAAGGCTGGGAACAATGCGAAGTATGCACTTAATGTATAGCAGGATGACAACCGAGCTTGAAGCAAAAACAGGTGATACGGGGGTAACAGAAGAGTCACGTGAGCTTATGGGCAAGATTAGCCATAAATTAGATCACCCTAACTTTAAAATCGACTCTCATCAATTGCACAGATCCTTAGCTGGAATCTTGTCACGGCAAGAAGTTGGTGTCGAAAAGCCTGCGATAATGAAAGATATTATCGATGATGCGGCAAGCGCAATGAGCATGTTCAGCTCTGCAGGAAAAGGAGTAAATGCTAAAGCCTGGCAATCACAAGAAATCAATAATATTGTCAACGATGTCCAAACAAAACTGGACGCAATAAAAAGCACATTGAGTCCATCACTTACTGAGTCCGAGCTGGTTGGAAAAGGAATTGAAGCAAACGAAAACATTATGAGAGGTTATACCAAGCTCGCAGAGTACGCAGATGGTCAATTAGCAAAGGGGAATCTCAATAAAGAGACGACCGAAGCTCTCACGGTCTTGCGAGATACATCTCACTTGGCTTCACAAACTCATGAATCTGCTAAAGAATCGGGTATATTCTTAAAAGGAAGACTAGAGTTTGAAGACCGTCTTCCTTTACATGCTCGCGAGCGTAAAGGGACGGCGCCAACTCCCGCACTGGAACGTAGCTCTAACACCAAGGGAACTGTTGGCGTATCAGCAGGTTGGGATTTAAGGAAATTTGGCAGGGCAACACTATCTGAAGATGGTGAAAGTGTACGCCCCCATGGACTGCGAGCGTCAATAAAAGGGGCATACACAGGTGCACGCAAAAAAGTAGCGTATGTGGTTCGCGCTAATGACGCCAATCTATTTTCAGCAAACGTTACAAACTCATCTCATAAATTTGGTATTGATGGAGGCGTTGCTTTCAAGACCAAGGCCGTACAGGGTGCACTTGGAGAAATCAATCTTGGATTAACAGCGGATGGTAGTGTAAGTTATACAAAGCAAACAGGATCAGTCGCTTTGGGTTCAACACCGGCAACCGTTTTTGGTTCGCATCACGCACCTAAATTGTTAAATGGACAGGCGGCCGGTAGCCGCATTGGACTACTTGCGAAATTCACAGGTATTGATGATGCCTTCGGGACTCGTAAACTAAACAAGGTATCAGAAGTTACTCTAAAGCTGGGTTACAACAACGACGATCAAATAGCAGATGGTTTTCGCGCTTTATTTGGCAATAATGTAGAAACTATATATGACCGCAAAGGCAAGGGACCGCTGGCTGAGACATTTACCTCACCAGAGCTGAAAAGAAGTACCGTGGCAGATGGACATGAGACAAAAGGCGTTATGTCACAGCTACTACCCTCCCCTCTATGGGAGAGTAAAGAGTATCAAAGAGAGACTTGGGAGGGCCGTGGATCAGTTAAAGGAAGCGCAACAGCAGACGCGACAGGAAGCATACCCTTTATTCCGAAGTTTAAAGTGGGCGCAAAGGCTGGAATAGGAGGTTCATACAGTGTCGCCAATACTAGCCGAATTGTACGTTCCGCCAAGCTACCCCATGAGATGTTCAGTCCCGGCTTGAATTTATCGCCCAGGCGTTCCATGCAGTATGTGCAAGAATATTTTTCTCAAGCAAGCTCAGCAGATAAAACAATAGCAAAACCCATTGCTAATGCGATGGGTTTTGAAAACACTGCAGATTATTTTAAGGCAATAACCGACTCCTTTGGCGAAGGAGGCCCCAAAATAAGAAACATCAATAGTCAACAGTTAACCCAACGCTATAACGACTTTCAAAAAGACGTTAACCTTATTGATCAATTCTATCTCCAACCTCATAACTCAATTCGCCAAAAACAACTACCGCAAGTGCAAGCAGCAATCGAGCGAATTAATAATAATTTCGGCGCACAGCTACCTTCAATTGATGAGAGCAATATAAGTGAATTACAAGTTGCTACTAAAAAAGGGTATACCGAAAATTATCAGCGTTTCCAAGATACATCCGTTGCAATATTAGGTGGATTTTCCGCAGCCGGTGGCGCAATAAAATTGATGGCCAATGAACGAGCTGAAAACCCGCAGCAAAAAGCCATGTTAACAGAAGCTGCCGATAGCCTATTAGGATCTATTAATGATCAAGCTATGCCCTGGAACAGAAAAGAAATGTCTAATCGCGCTACCTATGTGCGACAAGTTGTGGCACCGAACTTTTCTCATGCAGTCACCACCAGCTTAAATGCAGAAGCAAGAGTATTCCATGGTAGGCACGGAGGTGAATACAGTGTTTCAGGCATTGCAGATGATGGTGCAGGCGCTATTTTATCGGCTAATTCTCCGGGGACTGGCTTCAATGTGAATCAAAGTAAAACCACTACCACACTGCCAGATACCGTGACAGATCCAGGTCAAACAGGTATCACACGCAATACCGTAACCACCCATCAAAAACTAACCGGCCCATTCCGAGATTTTAGAAAGGCAGACACGCTAAAGGGTAAGTTAAGAGAAGCAGCTTTACAATTGGCGACCAGCAAACAAGAAATCGATTATTTACAAACAAGGAAAAAAACACAAGCTTACACAGCAAAACCCGATGATCCTATAAAAAGAGCTCGCGAGTTTACAGCTTATCGCTCCACTGCCACCAAGGAAGAACGAAGTGTAGGAGTAAATTTAAGCGGCGCAGTTCCCACCCCCTTACCTATTAAAGTTAATTTAGGTATCGGCAGAACCCAAGGTAAAAATGACTATACTCTTGACGGTTTTACTTATGGAAATGATGTGGGTGCAATGGCTATCATTGGCGAAAAAATCTTTAAAGACCATGACATCGATATGAAAAAAGTGGCAGATTTCATAGCCGCAAGTCAGCAAGAAGGTGGCCCAGTATTTGACTTTATTGATCGTATGGATAACCGTTTTGCAGAAGGAATATTGGGTGACAAACAATACGACCACATGTCTGCGATCCTATCTAAATTTAGAAACGCAGGCTTCGTAGAAGGATCAGTTGATGGTCAACAAAGCTTAAAACACCCTGTATTGAACGATGAAGGTATGGCAACACCCGTATCTGAAGATCAATTACACAACAGTAAAGGGCAACCTCTAGATTTATCTACTGATAAAAAGTATATCGATCGCTCTGGCTTCTTCGGTTACGCGATTGCTCGTTACGATGAAGGATTAATACAGGACGCCTATAAACACTGGCAGTCGTACGAGCAGCCCTTCCCTAATATCTCTGAAATCGATGGTTTATTATCAAAGCCCGTGCCCGCCGAGATACAGCACAAAGACGACAACGGCCAGCCGATAGCACAGACTCGCCAACAATGGTTAAAGTCCGCATCAATGGAACAGCGCAAAGATTTTTATCAGAACGATCCTGAAGGTCAGCAAATGCTGTTTAATTATTTGAAAGTACTATCATTTTCAGCATCGCTTAATGATGTTATTTTCCAGAACAACAGTCATCGGATGATGCACGATACGGAGCAAGTAGAACATGTGAATGGTTTATTCGCTGCACCACCACAAGAACCGGTAGATACTATTCAGCGCCCACTTACGCAAGCAGAGGCACAAGCAATTCTAGATGATCCTAAGAAGATGCAAGAGCTACTGAATAACCCCATCGACTATACCGAAGAAGGGTTGATTGCTAAGGAGGTGCCTCTGCCTGCAGGGTCTTCCAATAGGGCAGCGGATCACATAGAAAGAGATCCAGCAAGAAGAAGGAGATAGTCATCGTTTAGACTAGGGCTTGTGGACACTACTATTAGTCTGGCGGCTAAATATATCGTCCCTTAAAACACAGCGCCGTTGTGCGAAACAGCTTGGTTTTAAGGAACTCGCGCGTGTCTATTGACACGCGGCTGAGTTTATTTTTCTACAGAGGTATTTCCATTAGTGCCAACAGGGCATAGATAGCTCTCAGGTTTATACTATTGGATAAATTGGGAGCACGTATGAGAAAACTCGCTAATAACACGCTTTAATAAAATAATAAGCAAGTAGCAGAGATACATTAAAATATTAATTCTCTTACTACAGAGCCTAAGATAATTTCTTATTAAATACTTTATTCTTTTTAGGTGTGCGCTGTTTAACAGCAATACGAAGTAGACGCTGGAAGGTGGGACACTCTAAATGGCTAGGTGCTGAGCATTTGGCCGCATGGCGAAGCCCATCACGTATACCAGTCAGTTTTCGAATGTGCTTATCGAGCTCATCGGCCTTCTCAGACAACTGCTGCCGGTCAATATTCGTTCCATCCACGGTCAACATACCGGCTATTTCCTGTAAAGAAAAACCAGCACTGCGACCAAGAGAAATCAATGCTAAGCGTTCTAAAACTTGGGCATCAAACAAGCGGCGTAAGCCTTTACGCCCAGTTGACTTAATTAGCCCCTTTTCTTCATAGAAACGCAAAGTGGCGCTTGGCAACCCCGAATATTTGGCAACCGTACCAATATCTAACGTTTTTGACTGTATCATATGCACTTGACTTAAAGTCGACTTCAAGTTGTATGCTATCTTATTCAAACGTCATCGATCAACAGTGTCAGTATAGATACGCTATCGCACATCTATCATAAAGACACAACACAACATGAGAGAATACTTATGGATGCAGACTTTTGGCATACCAAATGGGAGAAAAACGATATCGCCTTTCATGAAGGCAAAGCTAACACTATGCTAGTAAAGCATTTTGAGGCGCTTGATCTATCTGTAGGTAGCCGTATTTTTGTGCCCTTGTGCGGTAAAACCGTCGATATTCATTGGCTTTTATCGCAAGGCTATAACGTTGTTGGTGTGGAAATCAATGAAATGGCAATTCAACAACTATTTGATGACCTTCAATTGACACCGCAAATATCTGATGTCCCAGATCTTAAGCACTACAGTGCAAAAGATATTGATATTTTTGTTGGAGATGTATTTAAACTGACACCTCAGCTGCTAGCGAAAGTCGATGGTATTTATGATAGAGCTTCCCTAGTGGCGCTACCCGAAGAGACCCGTGAACAATACGCAATACACCTAATCCACATCACTCAAGCAGCCCCGCAATTGCTTATCAGCTTTGATTACGACCAAAGTTTACTAAATGGCCCACCCTTCTCGATTACAGAGACGGAAATACAGAGCCATTATAAAAAACACTACAATATAAAGTTAGTAGACAAAGTCGTGACACCTTATAAACTAAAAGATCAGTTTGCTGTTGATGAGTGTGTACGCATATTGACAAAAATCGGAACAAAGGATTAGGGGAAAAAATATTTTTTGGGCAAGATTCACACCTTATAGCTTTCAGTAGCATAGAGGAAGCTCAACGGTAATAGTAATAGTGGAAATTTCAGTTTCCTAAGTCTTAACTACGCCAGGTACACAATCTATTGAAAAGCTTTAAACCGGCAAATAATAGAAATTTTAGTTGCCGGTTTTTATCCTGATAGCCAACAGTATTAGCAATAAATTTATATCCATTTATACATAGCACTAATACTCAGTACTTAAGCCATACTGTCAATGGCGAATGGCATGGAAGATGTCCACAAACGATGGCTGTTTAAATATAGGAATACTTAAGTGAAGCTTTCTGGCTATTTCACTCGACGATATGATACCTCGAATAGAACGCTGTTCCACATCAATAACAAGGCAATGTTGTAAGCCGTTCTTTTGTAAAGTATCTACTACACTACCAATATTAGTATAGACGAGTTGCTCATAGTCTAGCGCTTTGATTGTATTCCGTTCTATCATCACATCAGCTACCCGTATCTCATTTCTAGGGACACCGGAGGCAACTAGTTGTATTATTCTTTGTGATGATAGATTGTCATAACTTAGTAAGCCAACAAACTCATCACTGCTATCAAGTACAACATTTAATTTAACCTGTGTTTTTTTTATCAGATCTTCGACATCAACCGCTTTAGCGTTACTGTCAATGACTAAAGGCTCGACCTTTGAAAAATCGGTGAATATTTCCAGTGCCGAAGAATCTAAATTTAGCCTGCTGCTATGTTCGTCATTAATAAGATGATCAATAGTATCAAGTTCATATAGTTCGAGAGGATTCATTTTAACACTCCAAAACATTTTTCATTTTTGCACAGCTTTACCTTTGAAAAAAATCAAGTAACCGTGCCGTTTATCTCAATATGTTTTTACAATAAATATTTAAATAACACATTAAGTATCACAAAAAATAAAACGCGAAATCGTGTTACAAAAAGATGTAAGGAGGTGCTCTAATAGAGAAATAAGTAGTAAGGAGATGAGAATAAATAGCCGAATTTATATAAGAAAGGTGAGCCTGATAGCGGCTGATATTATTTCTAATGTCAGCAAATATATACGTATCAGCATCGGCATCAGAAGAACAATCAGCATTTTCGTTTTCCTGCTCAAACCACGAGAATACATCAATATTTTTTTCAAAAGCACTACTACCTACACTGGAACCATAACCTGTGGATAGCAGTAAAAGAAACGATAGAAATATTAACAATTTAGACATCGTTAAGCCTAATAAAGCAAGAACTTACACACTATGACATTAGAGGCTGAGCCAAGTTTCATAGTCACGCGAATATCCTAAACCTAATTAACTAAAAAATAAAGCAAGCAACACACTAGATTATTAGCTGACAAACTAATGCTGGCCATTAATTAGTTCACAAATTAAGCAGATAAAATAATGTAACACATTAATTTTGTTGACATTTTGATATGATGTTCATCGCTTGTTAAGCATTATGAGTGCAATCTCAGCACAGTTATTCAACTCCAAAGTATTTAAAAGAAAAAGCTATGAAATTTAAGGCATTGATTATTATTGTATCACTCAACGCATGTTGGGCCGGTGCACATCCTGGTGGTGTCGATAAAAACGGCGGTCATGTAAACAAAAGCAACGGCGAGTATCATTGTCATCGTGATAGCTGCCGTAAAACTAGGCGGCAGGTGCTCAATGCAACCCAGGATGCAAGAAAAGAGAACCGCGCATTCTCAGTGATTTACCATCGCAAGCACTGGAAACATTGGTCTGATTTTGATGGGGACTGCATGAATACTAGACATGAGATCCTACAAGCACAAGCACAAGGTAAAGTAGAATTATCAGCTGATGGTTGCTCAGTGGTTAAAGGACTCTGGCATGATCCTTTTAGCGGAAAACAGTTGACTCAAGCTAGCGACTTAGATACAGATCATATTATTCCTTTAAAATGGGCAAATGACCATGGTGGAGCAACTTGGTCAAAAAAACTAAAAGAAGAATTTGCTAATGACCCTATTAATTTATTAGCAGTGGACGACGGGCTCAATCAATCTAAAGGTGCCAAAGGGCCAAATGAATGGATGCCTCCAAATCCATCTTTTCGCTGCAATTATATTAATATGTGGAACAAGGTTTTGAAGAAATATCCAGATTTACAAATGAGATCTAACGAAAAAAGAGTCTTCCAGAAACAGATAAACGCCTGTCGATCTTAAGTATTTAAAATCAACTTAGGGCCTGTTGGCCCTAGCCCATTTATTATCGAGTAAGAGCAAAGAGCTAATACCTTCTTACACTGTAAAAGCACTCGCATAGCTCTTGCAACCAAATAATATAAGGATTTTCCCAGCTGTGGACGAGCACAATGAATAAGTATTGATCAACAGCAACAAGCAGACTGAACATTACATACACACTCTGCATTAAAAATATACCAAACACCATTACTTTAGATAAAAGGATTAAGGCAGAGTTTCTCCACTCCCCCAAGTACTCATTAGCAGAACAAGCAGTTTACACCTATAAACATGCTAGTCACTGCAGCTTTACTTCTGGCACAAACTTTGTTTAAGCAGACACTTAGTAGATATCATCTTTAGCGTTCAACTTACCAATAAATATCAGCCGAATACCATCACTTTTCGTGCACCTGAAACTTTTATACTTAACACAGAGAATGTTTTAGGGTCTATATTCGTGATAAATATAATCACAACGATTTTAGAATAACGTAGAGCAAGATTTTGTTATCTTAACGAATAAATCGATCAGTAATTGCTTTGATACAAACAACCCATTCCATACAGCATATTTATAATCCACAATAGAAATTGATAGTTTATTTTTTAGAAGTGAACCTTACGAGATAGCAGTGAGAACATTAAGAAAAATTAAGAAAGCGAAAAAGTTACCAACTCAGTTGAGGTTTAAATTTTCTCTACAACAGTCATATCAGGAGTATCGCAAAACTTTATATCACACTTCTAATAACTTAGCTGTAAAACGAAGTGGTGCTAACTTTTCTAAAACTAACTAATATCGATCAATAATGATCAACTGAAACGTTTTTACTCCTCCAGATTTTCGCCTAGCTTTCTCAGACAGACTATAAAATAATAATTAAGAGAACGAATATTATCGAACTTAAACTACGATGGTAATACTACAACAGAGAACAACGAAAGCTTTCTAAGCATATAGGCCACGAACAAATACGGCGCTACAGAAAATCAAAGTATATTTTTTAACCTGCAACACATACACACTAAATATGGTCTTATATAAGACTAAAGGCGATTTATTACATTAATATTATATAGGTTACAAAGAATGCCAATATTTCATTGAAAAAGACATAAATGCTGAAAACTCAACCTTTATCAAAAAATCAACAAGAAATAAATACTTAATTTTAGTAATTTCCGATCAAGATCTCGATAATGCTAATGTTCTAATTTATTCGAAAATGAGCTTTATCCAATGACTTGCAAAATATCACAATTTGAAGCAGTATAATTTGTAACTAACTCATGAAGATACTAATAAACAACTCAGCGAAAAATACTTAAAACATAGTTTTTAATAATTTTATTGGCTGATACAAGTACGAAAAATTAACGTTACTTAACATCCCTTTGGGAGATACCACAACAATAAAATACAAACAATATATAGTAGTACAAAATCACGAGCTTAAACCGATATCTGGACGCCATTCTAATATTGTTACAATCCCTTACAGAATGTTACTTGTTTAAATGATTAGCTACGAATATATTCCCATCAAATAATTACAATATGTATATCCTCAAATTTCATTCTTTGCATTTTATTTTGTCGCTAACTGTATTATGTAATTTTTTGTGACGGAAAATATCGATAATTTGATGATTAATGAAATCTAACAATTAAATTGCACTTTTTTAAATTTGAACTATAAGGCAAACCAAAATTTTTCGGAGTTTACAATCGGTTTCAATCTCGATAATTAATCGACATGTGAGAAAGCCAGAAGTGATTAAATAGTGAATACCTGACAATATTTCTATACGAATATATATTTATTGATTTATTATAAAAAAGTATATACTTTCGCGATCATATGTATTTATACGTAATAAGCAACAATACCACCTGGATGAGCCACAACGCAAAAATATCTTTCAATCATATCGATTTAATAAGCCTTATTATGGAGATATTTCTATGACTAAGTCTCTACTTTTTACAATACTGATTTTAAGTAGCATAAAAGTTGTAGCGCACAGTATGTTTTTTCATCCCAGCATAGAAAATATCACCCTAGATAAGAAAGCCTTAGTTTCTCTTAAGTCAAGAGTGCAAAGAACATATTCCAATCAGCTGCAGTGGTATTCTGACTCAATATACAAAGGAAAAATCAAGGCCAACCAATTAGAGTTCGGGGTTAGGTTTGCCGGCCCGGTGGATGGTGAGGTTGTTATCCTTTTACATGGCTTTGCACAAACGTCATTTGCCTGGAGAGATCAGTTAGCGGCTTTAGGCGCAGCTGGTTATTTTGCAATTGCACCAACTCAGCGCGGTTATTCGCCTAAAGCCAGACCTTCTGATGTCGAGGCATATAAGCTATCAGAACTTAGGAAAGACCTGATGGAAATTGTGGATAAACTAGATGCAGATAGTTTTCATCTAGTAGGCCACGATATTGGAGCAATTCTCGCCTGGCAATTAGCCGCACGCTATCCAAGTCGTATTCGCAGCCTATCAATTTTTTCTGCACCTCATATAGATCTATACAACACCAATGTTGACAATAGTAATTCATGTCAGTACCAGGCATCATCATACTTAGATTTGTTGACATCTCCTGAATCGGAGGATTTTCTTCTCGCGGATGACGGCGCTAAGCTACGCGCACTATATAACGATGAAATTGACAACGTAGCTATTGATGAGTACGTGTCATTGTTAAATAACAAAAAAACATTAAGTGCGGCATTGAATTGGTATCGTGCAAACACACAAGACCGTCATTTAATTAGCGAGCCAATAGGTAGTATTTCTGTACCTACACTATATGTTTGGGGAACAGAAGACTCTGCATTTTGCGGTGAACTCGCCGACAAAACCGATAGCCTAATCGCTTCAGAATACAACTTCAAAAAATTAAAGAATATTGGCCACTGGATACCAGAACAAGCATCACTGCGGGTCACTGTGGATCTATTATTTCATATTTGGTCGAATTAAACCGAATTGTATTAACATCGGAATATCAGAATAAATCGAAGCTACCTTTACCCTTCCTTCTCTATATATTGTCGTATTGTCTATTGTTACTATCTCTTAGATTTATTCCTCAGAATCATAAAAGACCTTAATGGATAAGACGAAAAGAAATAAAGTATATAGAAATCATAAGAAGTGCTTTTTTTACTACAACTACATCACCACGCTGCTTACATAACTAAAAGTAATTGTTCGCGTATGAGGTGTATAGATACTGGCGCTATAAAGAAGATAAGTGCAACAAAAAATAGAAACAATCAGCATCCTACGCTATGTTGAATATAGTTATATAAAAGAGACGCATATATCTACTAGATACTCTTTTTCACTCATTCTATCGGAGTAGCAGCGTGGAGTTTTTAACACAACTATCCATCAAGATAAGACTGTATTTAGGTTTCTCATTTGTCTTACTGTTGATGATTATTTTAACAGTACTGGGAATTCGCAAGGTCAACTTTATCGATGAGACTCTCACCGAAATTACCGATATAAATTCAGTCAAACAACGCTATGCTATTAACTTTCGGGGAAGCGTACACGATAGAGCGATTGCAATACGCGATGTAGCGTTGGCAAAAACCCCCAGCCAACTCAATAAATATGTTGGCGAAATTGAATCCTTAGAGCAATTCTATCGGACATCAGAGCAGGACATGGAAAAGATGATGGCCTCCGACGCGCATTTCACTTCGGAAGAAAAAAGCATCTTGTCTCGTATTAGCTCCATACAAAACAGCACTCTTCCCTTAATCTTAAATATCATCCAAGCAAGTCGCGATGGTGACAAAAGTTTAGCTCAGGACTTACTATTAGATAAAGCCAGACCCGCATTTATGGATTGGCTAGATGCTATAAATGAATTTATTGATTATCAGGAAAATGCCAATAGAACAGCAACGCCACTTGCACGCAATGTTGCTGGTGACTTTTCATCACTTATGATGACGCTGTCTTTAATTGCAATATTTATAGGTATTGTAGTAGCCAAATTAATTGAAGTAAGTTTACATAGATCATTAGGAGGAGAACCCTTCGATGCAGCTACCGCTCTATCTTCTATCGCTCAAGGAGACCTCACGACTAAAGTTAAGACTACGTACCCAGACAGTATGCTTGCATCGTTATGCTCAATGCGCAATAAACTCAGCACCACAGTATCTAGTATTATGGGAGCCTCTCATGAATTATCAGAACAAACTATGAATGTAGTCAATGGCTCCAAGAACGCATACGATGCAGCACAGTCGCAGCTAGAACTCACCACTCAAACCAAAGAACGTTTAGGAGACATGAGGTCAGGACTGGCAAATATTTCAGACATCGCTACTTTAACTGAAAAAAATTCACAAGAAACCACAACATTTGCCAAAGAAGGCAAAGAAAAAATTAATGAAAGTGCGACAGAAATGGAGCGTATTTCATGTACGGTTAATGAGACTGTCTCACAGGTGTTGCGATTAGAAGAAACCACGAAAGAAATAGGCAGTATTGTCAATGTTATTACGGGTATATCTGAGCAAACTAACTTGCTGGCTTTAAATGCCGCCATAGAAGCTGCACGCGCCGGCGAATCGGGACGAGGCTTCGCTGTTGTGGCTGATGAAGTGAGACAACTTGCTCAACGTACTGGAGAGGCAACGAATCAAATAGAAAATATGATTGCCGAAGTTCAAAAAGAGACATCAGCATCTGTTATGTCAATGGAAAAAACTCAACCTATTGTTGAACACGGCCTATCTCTTACCAAGGCAACCACAGATCTACTGCAAAAAATAGAACAACAAGCTACAGACTCACTCGCTAATGTTCAAAAAGTTGCAAGTGCTACGGGCGAGCAAGTATATTCGATTGAAGAAATAGCAAATACAATGGAACAAATAAATAACATGTCTGCCGAGTCTACCTCTTCTTTGCAAACTAATAATGAGGCAACAAAGTCTTTGTATCAACTGTCAAATAATTTAAAAGAAAATGTTAGTTACTTTACTGTCGATAGCTCTTCTTAAATCTTCATATAATCGTGAGCTAATGTAATTTGAAGTAAGTAAATTCTAATAAGTCCAGAGATATGTAGAATGGTTAATGAGCAGCACAAACACTCACTGCTCATTAAAAATGACTATCTGACCAATTAACACTAAATGTTAGGTAGGAAAAGGTTAATAGTAAAACAGCCCCTGTTTATTATATTACAGCAGTAGACTCTGATTTAGTTGATTAATATCATCCTATTAGCAACAAACAACTTTAGCTTACCTTAGGCACTTTTAAATTAATCCATATTCGAGCGCTTTCATGGTAGCTGCTGTGCGCCCTGAAACTTTGAGCTTGCGATATATATTATCTAAATGAGTGCCAACCGTCTTGGGGGCAATAGCAAGACTCTTCGCTACTTCCTTATTTGACATACCTTGGGTGACAAGCTGTAAAACGTCGTGCTCTCTAGCGGTCAAATTGATTGCCAGCGCTGGAGCATTTGCTTTGCTAGCGGATTGATCATCTAGGATACTATACAGAGCTTCGACTACCCGTTGATCGACAGTTCCCGCTGAAGCCAAGGACTTAATCTCATCGCGTATTTGCACTGGCTGCATTTGGGTCATGAGATCAGAAGACAACTCAGCATATATAACACACACCTGTAGAATCCGAGCTTCCAAACTAATACTAGGCGCGGTGAGATTGCGGTATTGTCCAGATCCATCAAGACGCTCAAATGCCATTGAAGCAAGGCGCGCCTGTTGCGATAACGAAGGCGCACGGCTTAGGATGCGTTCTGTCCAATATGATCCTAAACGAAAGCTTTCATCACCTATTCGAGAAGACAGAGCACTATTAGAAACAGCCACAAAGCCTAAACGATGCAACATTGCACCGTGACCAACCAAATCAATTGACTCTGATTTAAGTCCAAGACGCTGAGCCACACGCCGACAAAGATCAGCAGCAATTCTTGAAACAGATATTGTTTGCGGCTGCTTTAATGCAGCGTAATCCGAAAATAGACCTATGATAACGTCAATACTTGCCCCTTGCTCAGCTGTTTGCGACTCCGGTAAAACCGCACCATCAAGGGCTATTTTGAGTATGTCACAATCCGTAATATCATCGACCCAACAAGCGGCATTGGCGACAATACTGTCTGCTAACGCAGGTAGATAAATTTTTCCACTGCGACTGGAAATTAAAGTCAAAGCCCTTTCAAGTCCATATTGACGATGAAAAATCTCAAGATCACTCGCCGCTGCGACAACTTGAGCACGAAAGTCAATCTGCTCACCACTTAATCCTTGCGGATATCCTGAGCCATCCCAATTTTCAAATAAGTCATCAATTGCTTTTTGCAAGGAAGTAACGCTACTTTGTGTGCTATCGTGTTCGACTCTAAAGCCTGCTCGACGCGCAATTTCAGCCATCGCCTGGCAATGCTTATTCGCAAGAGACGGCATATAATCAGACAAACCTGCAGCAGGTGGTGCATGAGCTACGAAGGGGTTACGATTTGCCAGTAACTCGGCGCGCCCACGAATATCATCTCCGAGTAAATCGGAAAAATCACGGGCATTAGCAGTGCATCCCGCCCATCTAAGCAGAGCCAAGCGACAGACATCGGCCTGTGAGCATTTATTCAAGGCCATTACCCCAGCCAGTTTCATTGCCAAAACAGCTACCCGTGGCGAATGTTCCACAGGTTGGCCCATGCTCAGGTCTCCGGCAAATGCTATAGCACCGATAAATTCTTCACTTACAGACAAATTGCTCATAACTCACACTATATCCACTGGTTAGATGGTGTGACTATAAGGCATTTGCCTGATATCAAGCATTTACACTTACGTACTACCATATTTTTCACTCGAAAACGATTCTATTGCTGACATCTATCTACATAAGTGGAGAATATTTAATGAACAATATAACAAAGCGCCTTGCTAGGACAGTACTCACAATTACATTATTTTTTTGTTTTATAGCAGAAATTTCTGCCGAGGGTTTGCGCGTACGCGGTGAGCTGATCACGTTAAAAGGCAATATGGCAACCATTAAAACTTCGGCTGGACAAAACATTGATGTAGCGTTAACGCATCCTTATCAAATATTACTCTATAAAGATATTGCCCTCGAAGATATACCTAAGGGGGCTTATCTTTCCATTCCATCTGTGCCCACCGGCAACAATAAAAGGCGTGCACTAGGTGTCAATGTTTTCCCTGAAGCTATGCGAGGCTTTAACGAAGGCATTGGTGACTGGGATCTGACCGCAGATAGTAAGATGACAAATGCGACACTTGCAAAGTTGGTCTCTTCTAACAGCCAGCGAGAAATTATTATTCGCTTCGGAGACGACAGTCAAACTATCCAAGTTCCACCTAATACTCAAATTACTACCTTTGGGCCAGTTGATAATCGCAAATTGAAAATTGGACAAAAAATTGTGGTATTTGCAAAAGTTGCTGGCGGCAATTTATCAGGAAAGTTTGTTGGTATCCATGAGAATGGAAACCTGCCACCAATTTAATCGTGCAATTGGGCAGTCATAACTTATGAATAATAATATCCCCTCTTGTAATAGGCCTAATAATGAAGAAAGTAATAAAAACCGCTGCGGTTTGCCAACACATTCTGGATATTTAAGACTACTTCATACCCTTAACGCCTTAACTGTTATCGGTCTTGTCTCAAGTGGCTGGGCTATTTATAACGCCGCCCCCATTTATGCTATAACATTTCCAATGTCTTTATCTTTAGGCAACTATTTAACAGAGGCTTTACGCTGGCACTTTGCATTGATGTGGATTTTTTTCATAACAAGCTTCAGTTTTATTGTGTTAAGACTGTCAAAATCTTGGGGTGGGCCAAGCCTCACCCCAATCTCTATAAGAAGTATCATATGCGATCTTAAACTAGCACTGCAGTTTAAAATAACACACCAAAGCGGTCACTATAATCATGTCCAGCGACTGTTATATGTTTGCACCTTTATACTATTGGCCTGCCTCCTGATTACAGGGCTAACATTGTGGAAACCCGTGCAGTTGCACTTCTTAACTCATATTATGGGTGGATTTCCCACGGTTAGAATCATACATTTTTGGGCCATGATAGGCATATGTATCTTTACAGTAATACATTTAATAATGATTGTAGTGGTGCCCCGTACACTACTTACTATGATATTTGGAGGAAAAGTGATGAGAATTAATAACAACTCCAGCCCAACTAAACGGGACTCTAAATGAAATGAGTAAATAATAAAAATGAAACATCATGACATTGATATTTCCAAACGCAACCTTATAGGCAGTTTAGCCAAACTCTCTTTACTAGGTGGAGGCATTGCTGCTCTAGCTTTGGCACCCGACTTTAGGCAGCAAGTGCTAGACGCTGCTTCACGTTGGAACGACGTGGCACAAGGCCATTTATATTCAGCATCTAATCTGGCCCCAACATTTAGTACAAACCAAATTTCCCGTTCATTTCGATACAACGGTTTTTACCCTGAAGCCTACGCTCCGGAAATAGATCCGTCCACGTGGCAACTTAAATTAGGTGGTAGGATTACACACAAAAAGCCGTTAACACTTAATGAGTTAAGGAATATGCAACAAGAGGCACAAATTACTCGTTTAATTTGTATTGAAGGATGGAGTGCCATTGGCCAATGGTCAGGGGTACCATTAAGTTATCTACTGCCTAAGATTGGCGCTGATTTAGATAATACTTACTTAAGACTTGATTGTGCAGATGGTTATCACACAAGTATTGATATGGCTTCTGCCATGCACAGCCAAACCATATTGGCATTGGATTTTTTAGGACAACCTCTGCCGCGCTCCTATGGTGCTCCTGCGAGGCTAAGAATTCCTGTTAAGTTAGGTTTTAAAAACGCAAAGTTTGTAACAGGCATAAGTGTCCATCGTAATTCTCAAGGAGGCTATTGGGAAGATCAAGGCTACAATGACTTTAGTGGTTTATGAGTAACAGTGGCTTATAAATGGCAGTAGTTTATAATCCGAATTGCTAATATTATGCTTACACTAAAAGGTATCTATGTTAGCGATTAATATTAGTGATTAATAAATAATAGCGTTACCTCACATAAACTAAATCTTAAGGCTGATCAATAAGGTAATATCATGTTTAAAATTTCAAAAATCATCATACTGGCTGCTATTACAGTTTTTGCTCACTCATCGTGGTCAGCAAAGGGACATGAGGCCATTTACCCAGGAGGAGTAAAACCAAGCATTCCTTACACTCCAGGAATAAAATTAGCAAACGGGATGCTTTTCATATCAGGACAAATTGCTTATCAAAATGGCGCCCTGCCCGCTTATGCTCACGACGGCAAAAATGACATGGAAGACCAATCTAAAATTGTTATGGAGAACCTGAAACGTGTGCTAGACACTGCAGGCTATACCTTCGATGACGCCGTGTATGCAACGGTATATATGAGCGATATCAAAAACTACACTATTTTTAATAAAGTATATGCAACTTACTGGGGCAAAGGAAAAACACCACCTGCAAGAGTCGCAGTGGAAGTGGGAGCACTACCAGGGGGCAAACCAGGGGCACCGATTTTAGTAGAAGTTTCTATTATCGCCTCTAAATAAAGATAACCCCCTTTCCTGGATATCATAATATAGTCTTTGTTTAATACTAAGTATCATCGATAATTAAGCAAAGACATATATTTACTCTTAGCCTTTTGACAAATATCTTAACAATGTATTGTTCGTATTTCATACATCACTAACCTTCCTTTTATTAACAACATTAATACTTCTTCATAAAATTAAGCATTCAGCTTTGATTCAGTAACGAAAACCTATTATGTCAATCAAGCGGCGAGAAGGAAAATCGTGCCCTCGCTTATGATTTAGATACAGACAATAGGAAAACACTTATGAAAAAGACACTAGCCTCCCTTACTTTACTTGCAACAATCGGTTCAGGTTATGTTCAGGCAGAACAGCCATCATTTAACTATGTTGAAGGAGGTTATACCAGTATTGATGACTTTGACGGATTTCTTGTTAGAGGAAGCTACGAATTCATTGATAATATTTACTTAAGTGGCTCCTATTCAGCGCTCAATGATGAGTTATCGGATCTTGGAATAGAAACTGATACTGACCTTGATATTGCAACAATTGGTTTAGGTGTGATTATACCAGTAAGTGATACCGCTTCTTTTTATTTAGAAGCTGAGTATATAGATCTTGAAACCTCCTCAAGCAGCAATACAGGACGACCTGACTTTGATGAATCCGAAGATGGCTATGAGTTGTCTATGGGTGTGAGAGCAATGCTTACTAGTTCGACCGAAATCTACAGTGAGTTATCACATAGAGATATATTTTCTGCATCCACAGAAATAACCTTTGGTGGACGTCAATATCTCACTGACAATTTAGGCTTGTTCGCAGAATATCAACGTGATGACTTTGAGACTGACACTTATAACTTAGGGGTCACTTATAAGTTTTAAATTCACCTAAATACATTTTCGTTACGTCACTTTAAACACAAGGATGTGTGTGTTTTATTTTACTTATAAGAAAAATGTAACAGAGACTAACAAAACACGTTACATTTTAGATACATTGTAAGCCTTAAAAAAAACATTCAGATTCGGTTAATAAAAACAGTTATAGATTATTAGCGCCACTAAGCGTTGAGCTTAGCGACGCTAATAATATTAACTCGAGGACTGTTTGTGAAAAAATTATTGCTTACTGTATTTCTTTTAAATCCCATATTTATATTATACTCAGAGGCTGAACAGCCCTCGTTTACTTATATGGAAGGTGGTTATAGTGGACTGGATAGAACAGGTTTAGAACCTGGGCATGGATTTATTTTAAGAGGAAGCTATGAACTATCAAGCTACCTTTATATTGACGCCCACTATGAGAAAATATACGACCCATTCCAACTTAATGGTTCAACGACTAATTTTGATCTGACACAAGAGGAACGTTCTTTCGGATTAGGAGTAAAATTTCCGATTGGTGAAAACACCGTTTTTTACTTAGAAACGGATTATGAGCACTATAGAGATGTGTTTTATATTTCTTCTAATATCGCATCTAGACTTAATATTTCTGAAGGAGAGAGATCATATGACGAGCGAGGTCTTAGTGCAACTGCAGGGATAAGAACCATGCTAACAGACAATACCGAGTTTTATACCTCTTATTCATTCAACGACCTAGGTATTGACAGAGGTATAAGTTCAAACTTTGACGAAATTACTTTTGGCGGTCGTTATTATTTAACCGATACGATAGGAGTGTTCACTGAGTATGAATACATCAAGCCAAAGTACAATGGTCTTGGAATAGACAATTACAAGCTAGGTGTTAGTTTTAGATTTTGATTTTTAAAACAGAGCAATGTATTAAGATATGGCAGCACTAACAATTATTGCTGTATATTCAGTTGCTTCAATCTTTTTTCGAGGTAGCAGCGTTCTACCTCGTTAGCACTTAGTTTTATAGCTTTTTCGTAACACCCCTTGGCTTCATCAAACTTTTTTAGCCGTCTACAAAAATCGGCTTTTGTTGCATAAAAAGGCTGATAGTTATCAAGTTTTTTATCATGATTTAGGGCCATTAGTTTATGTAAGGCAAGATCTGCCCCATGAACATAGGAAAGCGCCACCAAACTATTTAACTTTACTACTGCACATGGCTTAAGATGATAGAGGCGTTGGTACAATAATAAAATTTCCTGCCAATGGGTTTGTTTAAAACTTGGAGCTTTAGCATGAATGCCGCTAATTGCTGCTTGAATCTGATAGATACCCAGCTGTCCCTGCTTAAGCGCATTTTTTAACAAAGTATCTGCAAATGTAATTTTTTCTTGATCCCAAAGCTTTCGATCTTGCTCTTCCAATCCGAGATATTCATTGTTTTGACTCACACGTGCATTCTTGCGTGCATCATGAAATAACATTAAAGCAAGTAGACCACTCACCTCAGGCTCATCGATTAATACACTCAGTATCTTACATAAGTAGATAGCCTCGTCTGTCAATTGACTCTCTAGTAGTTTATCGCCAGATGAACAGTAATACCCTTCATTAAAAATTAAATAAATAACATTCAAAACCGTATGTAAACGTGCTTGTAAGTCTTTTTTATCTGGTACTTTAAAAGGTATCTTGGCGCTTTTAATTTTTCTCTTGGCTCTAACAATACGTTGGGCCAGTGTTGTATCGGGTAACAAAAATGCTCGAGCGATTTGAGGCGTTGTCAATCCACCAACCGTTCTTAATGTTAAGGCTACCTGAGCTTGCTCAGACAATGCTGGGTGACAACAAGTAAAGATAAGCTTAAGTCGCTCATCCGGGAATTGCTCAACATTGAGATCACTCGCGAGCGACTCAATATTTTGATCATTTGTTTCATCTTCACCTAAGTTTGATACCTTTTCATGGTAATTCTGGTTTTTACGTATCGTATCGATAGCTTTATTTTTTGCAACTTGCAACAGCCAGCCGGCCCTATTAGTCGGGATACTATTTGCGGACCAATGGGATAGAGCTGTAACAAATGCCTCCTGTAAAGCATCTTCTGCCAGCTCGAAGTCTTTAAATTGCGATATCAAAATGGCATAGAGGCGAGCCCAGTGCTCGCGGCTCGCCTCTGCAATAGCAGTTTCAACACAGCTAGCCATAAATTTGCACTGGCCTTATTTCAATGGATCCATGCTTGGCAGTTGGTATTTTTGCCGCCCATAACATAGCCTCATCCAGATCTTTGCAATCTAAAAGATAATACCCCCCCAGTGTTTCCTTGGTTTCTGCGAACGGCCCATCAGTGGTTTGAATACCATCCTCTCGAACTCTAACAGTGGTCGCTGTACTCACATTCTGCAGCGCATCGCCGGCGACAAAAACCCCCTTATCCTTAACTTCTTGGGTAAAATCCCTATAGGCTTGGATGTATTCACCAAACTCAGGCGTTTCTGGTATCGGCTCTTGTGACTCTGCAGAGTAAATCAGTAACATATATTGCATATCTATTCTCCTATTATCAGGGCCTGCTAACAGGCCTTAAGTCTTTGAATGAAAGCTCTCTACTCGCCTTCTATCATGATGACGAATAAGGAAAACTGAAATCGACACATCTTCGCAATAAATTTTAAATTTAAGTATTTAGTTTATACCGACAAAGCCAAAGCACCCCTAGGCTCTATAACCGTACTAAAGAATCAAGGCCATAAAACTCAGCTATTAGCGCTATAATATCTAATTTTTAGAACATTTCTTAACCACAAGTAAGATACACTATGCAACGTCTCTTCTACTACAGTATTACGCTGGTCTTTCTCGCCTATGCAGGTATTTGCGCTTGGCTATATAACAACCAAGAAGCTTTGCTATTTTTACCCAAAAAGCTCACAAATGACTATGTTTTTACCTTTAGAGAGGAATTCGTAGAAATTGTGCTCGATACACCCGATGGCGAACGGCTTCACGGGCTTCACTTTAAGGCAGAAACCCCCAAAGGCATTATTTTATACTTCCATGGCAATGCAGGAGCTTTGGATACGATTGGCTTTGAGGCAGCGGGCTTTGTGGAAAGAGGGTATGATGTTGTTATCCCTGATTATCGCTCTTACGGTAAAAGTAGTGGTAGCTTAAGTGAAAAAGCGCTCTATGAAGACGCTAAATTGTTTTATCGTTACGTTGAGGACTACTGGCCCGCTAATGGTACTGACGATATTATAATATACGGCCGTTCAATCGGCACTGGCGTTGCCGCATACCTTGCGTCCCAAGTGCAACAGCACGAGCTTATTCTGGTTACACCTTATTATAGTATGAGTAGACTCGCGCAACAGAAATATCCTCTCGTGCCTGTATCCATGCTATTGAGGTACCCTCTTGCGACCGATCAATTTGCCCTTAATCTTGCCAAGCCCATTTACATATTTCACGGGACAAAGGACAGGGTGATTCCCTATCAAGATGCATTAGATCTTAAAAGATTAATTGGTGATAGAGCAAAGCTTATTACGGTTGAAGGCAGCAACCACAATAGCATTGTTGATGATAGCTATTTTTGGTTGGAGATGGAGAAAGTTTTAAATAACTAGAATCAGCTGAAACTTAAGACTTTATTGATGGATAATAATCTGACGGGAAGCATCACCAAGCCACCCGTCAAATTATCAGGCATGGGTTTATTTAATACTTGCGATCCACTCGTCAACACGACGTTCTAATATATTAAGAGGCACGGCACCGCCACCTAATATAACATCGTGAAACTTGCGAATATCAAACTTTTCGCCCAAAGCTTTTTTCGCTTTTTCTCTTAATTCCAGAATTTTAATCATACCAATTTTATATGAAGTTGCCTGACCGGGAATCACCAGATAACGTTGAACTTCAGAAACAACCGCGCCTTCTGCTATCGGCGCTTTATCTTTGAAGTACTCGATGGCTTGCGCTTCGGTCCAACCTTTGGCATGCAAGCCGGTATCTACTACAAGGCGTACAGCCCGCCAAATTTCTGTAATCAGGCGGCCAAAATCATTGTAGTCATTTTTATAGGCTCCCATTTCTTTTGCTAATAGCTCAGAATATAGCGCCCAACCTTCAGAATACGCAGTAAACCGGGCTTGCTTACGAAATTCAGGAACAGATTGTAGCTCTTGGGCAATAGATATTTGCATATGATGACCAGGGTTGCCTTCGTGATAGGCGATAGCTTCCATTTCATTTTTGGGCATCGACCGCATATCGGATAAGTGGGCATAGTAAATACCAGGTCTGGAACCGTCAGGAGTACCGGGAAAATAATGTTGAGCTGCACCATCTTGCTCGCGGAAAGCTTCGACCCTTTTTACAACAAGATCAGCTTTAGGAAGTATTCCGAAATACTCAGGCAACTTCTCATTAATATAACCTAAGAAAACTTCTGTATCTTTAATATAACCTAGGCGGCCATCATCAGTGTTAGGGTAGTAGAACTGGTCATCTTTTTTTATAAAACCAAAAAAATCTTTTAAGGAACCTTTGAAGCCGGTTTTCGTTTTTATGGCTTCCATTTCAGCAGTCAACCTATCCACTTCTTTAATACCAATTTGATGAATTTCTTCAGCGGTTAAATCTGTCGTGGTAGACGCCTTTAAGCGATTGTTATAGAAATCTAACCCACCTTTACGCTTGCTAACCCCTGTAGCAATTTCATCTGTATTGGCAATATCAGATTTATACCATTCAACTACAGCCTGGTAGGAAGGTAAAAAGTCATTTAGCAACGCTTGTTTAACATCTTCTTTTAGTTGTTTTGCTTGAGCTTCGTCTATTTTTTTGTCATTTAACAAGCTATCTATTTTAGAGTTTGCGTCTGCCCATAGAGGAGAATCTTTATCTCCATTAGCAAAAGGTTTACCTGTGATGACATTACCAGCTTGTTGCATGACCCCTTCATAAGCAAAACGTGGAGCTCGCACACCATTTTTCGCATAGCGTTTAGCTCTTACCAGTAACTGATTCATGCCATTAGCAACGGCACTGATTCTTTTGATATACGCTTGCATATCACTGATTTCAGTCACTTTATGAAAGTTAATCAAGAATTGAGGTAGAAAGGCTTGCAGGCCATTCATCTGATGGAGAACATAAGGCTGACCAATAAATTGCGCCGCTTCTTTCTGACGTTGGTATTGATAAAGCCACAAATCATATGAAGTCTTAGCTTCAGGATCTAACTTGTTGTAGTCAAATTTAGACTTGAGTTCATCAACTGTTTGCTTTTTCCACTCTAGTTGTTTTAACTCCGCGGCTTCCGTTAGATCGTCGATCTCATCATATAAATCCTTCTTCCCTAAGAAGGTTAACTGGATGGGACTAAACTGCAGCTGTTCTTGATATTTAACATCAAACCAAGCATTGAGTCGTGCACTTTCAGACTCTGCAATCGCTTTCGGCTCTTGGCTTTTCTCCATTGTGACAGATGTTCCGATATCTGTTTTCGCTTGCTCAGCTTGATCACACGCCACTATGCCAAGTGCAAAGGCTAAGACAATACATTGTTTATACATGGGTACTCCTAATTCTTGATATATCTGAGGCCAGCTGCCACCGCAGGAATCTCGCCAGCAGGAGTGATTACTGCCGTGGTAACGGGCATTAGGTAAGGTATATACACCCTACCCTTATCAAAGTCTATCTTGTAATTCTTTGTTAATTATGATTTTGGCGACAAAGCACTATTACTTGACGAATATTTAGATCAGACCTTCATTCATTATATCGATAGAATATACCGCTTCAACGATCAGGTCATATTTTAATCAAAAAAACAGATCAAAAAACAAACACTCTCACCTGGTACGATATAATCCATTTTATGTGTATCCAAACACTTCAACCTCTTCTATCAGAAGTGGTGTTGAAAATTAAAATAAATATACAGCATCAGTATTTTTAATTTTTAGATAGATAGCACTAAGCTTTTTTAATAGCGCTTTATAGAAACTGATCTTGATAAAAAAGAGAGTTTCATCACATCAAAAAAAAATTCTTCAAAAAATATTTAATCAAGAAAGGAATGAGATGCCTATTTTTTTAAAGCTGTATCGATGTGACAAAAGTGTGATTTTTACGTGACTTAATCGAGACTAAATACAACTACTCTTTACGCTCTGTTAACACTAACTTTAGCAGCCAAAAGTAATGACTCCTATCTTTAATGGCTTTATAGCTTTAAAAATTTAAGACACTCATCAAACACAATATAGAGGCTACACTTATGTTGAAGAATATTTTAGCGTTAATTTTTATCTCGATATTTTCAAGTACATCTTTCGCTGATTATTACTACAGCGATTATAATAATAGAGAATATGAAGTAACTGTTTTTAATATTACTAAAGGGCAAACATTTACACCGGTTCTATCTGCTACCCATTCTCCTGCAATCCAATTCTTTGAGCTTGGTAGCGCCGCAAGTGAACCACTTGCGATATTAGCAGAAGCAGGAAATGTCGCTCCACTAAAAGAAGTTTTAGATAATAGCGACTTAGTTAATAGCACAACGAATACAGAAGGATTACTCACACCAGGAAATTCCGTTACTTTTAATATTACTGGGAACCCTCGTTCACGTATTAGCTTAGCTGCGATGTTAATTCCAACAAATGATACGTTTTTTGCAATAAATACGGCGAAGTTACCACGTCGTGGAACAAGAACATATTTTGCCAAGGCTTATGATGCAGGCAGCGAGAATAATGACGAGATTTGCTCGAGTATCCCCGGACCTGCTTGCGGTGGTGAAGGCGTTTCAGAAGCCGATGGCGAAGGTTATGTTCATATAAGCGCTGGCATTCACGGTGAAGCAGAATTACTTCGCTCGGCCTACGACTGGAGAGATGCTGTGGCTAAAGTTGTTGTAAGAAGAGTAAGATAACTTTATTCACGATATTCTGTCATAGCCTATGGTACTTTCAATTGAGACTGTCAACTAACACTTTCAATTGCTACTTTCAATATAAGTACAAGTACCATAGGCTCTTGAAAAATATTTTTAATTCTTTTTATGTGCTAATTCACTTAGCGATAGTTTTTTGTCGACAACTAAATTACCATTAACATCTTTTATACCTAAGCTAAGTGTGATTGGTGATGCTGACCAATCAATCTTAATTAGGCCAAAATTAGCCTTCGCGTAAGTTGCGGATATTCTATTTTTATTTGGGCTTACTGCGTGCCATTCCTCAGTTAAGCCACTGGCTGTCATATCATATAAAGGATAATCTAAACCTTCTTGGTAGCGGCTTAATTCCGCCCAGTGAGTATCGCCACTAATGACAAACAATCCTTCTACACGATGTCGCTTAATAATAGTAAACAAGCGTTCTAAGTCTTTGGGATAGTTTGCCCAAGCTTCCCACCCAGTGAAGTCAGCTAAAAGCTGCAAACTACTACCAAGAATCCGAACCTTTGCCGGCTTTTGTAATTCTTTTTCTAACCAATGCCATTGTTCTTCTCCAAGGAAAGTGGCACTTTCATCATTACTCGGGCTATATGGCCCCATATCCTTTAATTTCCGAGAAGCATAAGTGAGAGCATTAACAGTATTAATAGGTGACCGGTTCCAGCGTAGATCAAGAAGGATAATCTGAACCCGGTGTTGCTCATCGCCAAAGTAATAGGATGTGTAAATGCCGCCCTCTTGAGTATATCGAGGAGAGTCCTTTGGTTCGCGCCAAAAATCCAACATAATTTTTCGCGATTCATGTTTAATAGGATTCTCTTCTCCAGCATCATTTTGTCCGTAGTCGTGATCATCCCAGGTGGCGATCACTTCAGTTTTCTCTCTCAATGTCTTAAAACCTTTAATGGAGGAAAACTTACGATACTTTTCTTCGATAACTTGTGGTTTTTTGGTATCGGCATAAATATTATCACCTAAAAAAACAAACACGTCTGGTTTTTCTCTTAAGATCGCATTCCAAATAGGTTGAGGTCTATCTTCCTTAGCGCATGAGCCAAATGCAATAGTATCAATATTTTTCTTATTCACATTTATTTCATGTTGAGTATTTTCAGCGCTGGAGAATGGAGCGCCCGAAAAGATAATAAGGCTAGAAATAAAAAAAATTAAATAGCGAACAAGACTCATTTTTTCTCGCATAACATTTCAACTACCGTATTTTTATAAAGCTTCACTAAAACTAAAAAAGGAGCCACACATAAAAGTGCAGCCCCTTAACCACTTATCTAAACCCTATTAGATATCAAATTGAACGCTCAAAGCAGCCGTTCTCGGACCACCTATCCAGCCGCCTGAACCGCCAGCAATACCACCGATATAGTCTTCATCGAAAACATTATTTACTGTAAAGCGGAATTCATAACCCTGGAATACATCACCTAAGTCATCTCCAGTGACAGCAATATAAATATCCGCCACGTCATAAGCTTCGGCGCGATCTGTATTTTGAGGGTTTAACCAGCGATCGCCCACGTGCTTAGTAGAAAAGCCCGCGCGATACGCATCCTTGCTCCAATCAATGGATAGCACATACAAATCTTCAACTGAGCCAAAGACGGTATTATCTCTAAATACACCTTGCGCCTGTTCTAATCTTGTAAAGTCGGCATCAGAAACATTATCGCCAAACTCATTGCGGTCAAAGCCTATATAAGTCGAGTCATTATCGGTATAGGAAGCATAGAGCGAGAAATTATCATTTATATCCCAGTTAAAAGATAACTCCAAGCCTTCGGATTCAATACCGCCTGAGTTTCGATATTCGCCATCCTGCTGCTCTAGGAAGTCAATCCCAGTAACGCTATCAGGTGAAAATAATGTAATCCGATTTTCAAAATCAATTTGATATAAGGTCGCTGTGAAACTGAAACGATCGCCATTATAACGCACGCCTAAATCGAGGTTTTCTGCTGTCTCAGGTTCAATATCGTCAAGAGCTTGAGGATTAGTAGATAAATTCGCAGCTTCCAATACAACATCTTTAATTGCAGCATAGTTTTCAGCATAACCGGCAAACACTTCAATTTCATCTGTTGCTTGCCACAGAGCACCTGTACTGACTAAGAAATCGGAGTCAGAAGAAACTGAAGCAGAACCTGCTGCACCAATAAATTTATCTTCTCGCTCCACATCTACAAACCATTGCTTACCACCGAGACGCAACGTGACATCCGCTAAAGTTATCGCATCTTCTATGTAATACATCATAGTTTCTTGCGGATAAGAACGGTCATACTGAATCCAATACGGCGTATTATCGAAATGAAATGAAGACTGTGAATCTATAATTTTATGCCAATCCCTTGATTCGTAGCGAGTTTGATCTTCATACCAAAAACCTACACGTAATACATTACTTATGTCAGCAAATTCCGTTGCCCATTCACCATCGCCAGTAATACCAACACGAGATTTTTCGTAGTGTGTATGTCGATAAGAACCAACGGGAATTGCATCATCGGGAAAACATGCTGGATCAAGATGTAGGTTTGAACTTGAAGTTCCGCCGTAAGGAAAAGTTAAAGAAGAACAATCCGTACCGGGAGTAAGAGGTCTTCCGTCTCGAGTAACGTAACCAATTTGACCAAGGATGGCACCACCTCTTACGGTGTTGCCGGAAACAAGTTCGGAGTGAGGCGAGCCATCACCGTCATCAGTAACATCAACAACATAAGGAGGTACCCAATCACCGCGACCTTCGTTGTCATGATAATAAGGTGTGAGCTGTGCACTGAACGCGTCGTTAAATTCAAAATCAAAACGCACATAGGCAAGCAAATTTTCACGCAGCGTAGACCAAGCTGGACGGTATACTTGATCGAGAAATGGTACACCGGTCCAATCACCATTGAGGCGATCCCATTCAGGGTTTTGACGAAAATCCGCAAGAGTCACACGTTGATAGTTATCTTCTTCCGTATCATCGTAAGACAGATAACTTGTAATGGTCGCCCATGACTGCTCACTAATAAGCTTAACAGCAGCGTGAGTTCTATTTGTCTCTCCCGATTGATCGATCCAAGATTTCACATTGGAATCTGAAAAACTAAAATAAGCTTTAGTGTTTCCCCAGAATAACCCCGTGTCGTATCTAACGTAAAACTTTCTCGCATCAAAATCACCAAGTGAGGTATTAAAGCGCATACGCTCTTGGTCTTCTGGATCTTGTGTACGAAAATCTAATGTGCCACCCAGCGCTTCATGAGAGCGAGAAGCAATATCTGCAGTTCCTTGAGAAACGACGATAGTTTCAAGGTTTAGTGTATCAACATAACGGTTGGCTTTAGCACCACCACCGTAGTTGGAATTACCATTAGGCACACCATCTACGGTCATGCCAATTTGTTGCTCGTCTAAACTAATTTGAAAACCGCGAATTGAAACAGTGGTAGACCAATCATCAGAGCCAAAAACATCACCTTCATTAATTAAAACACCAGGCAAATTATCGATAGCCGCCAAAACACTTGTCAGCGTGGACTGTTGATCTTTCATTGAGTCAGATACGAGACTATTGGCGTAAGTGGTTTTCTGACTTAGTACAATAACCTCCTCAAATTTTGCTTCGTCACGTTGCTCCTGAGCAAAACTTGTGTTGCACGCCAGAACCGCGGCAATCGATACCGCAAGTGCAGATTTTTTATTTATCACTGAAGTGTCCCCAAATTATAACAATAAAGATTGATGGGGAGTTTGACGCCGCATTATGAAATTTTTTTGACTGTTTTTTGTAATTATTATGAATAAAAGCATAAAGCGCTTACAGTTAGCACTAACTTTTATTTTACAAGCAACGCTGTCTGACTACTTATATTAGGAGTTAGGAGTTAGGAGTGAAGCCTAGGGCCTATTAATCTTTGTTAACAGGCCACAATAACACGATGCTATTTCTCAGAGTTTTTAGCCTTTACATATTCATCATAACTACGACCCTCTATTTCCTTTTCAGAAGTACAGCTAGTGCTGTCGTTGGCATCGTAAGGATTATTTTTGAAGTTTTCAGCGCATTGATGAGAAGCGGCAGACTCGTATACTGATTTTTTTATCGTATGCTCGCTACATCCAAGCATAGAAATAAGAAATGTTACACTGACTATAAGGGCTTTCATTGTTCATCCTTTGACTTAGGAGCTATGCACATTAATTTAGCTTACTTTTTTCGAGAAACACACAGAGATTCGCGCTCCACCGTAGCGAGGAGAATCATCGATGACAACGCTTGCGTTATGCCAATCGGCAATCCGGCTAACAATGGCTAATCCCATACCATGCCCTTTATTTTGATCACTATTAGATCCGCGAACAAAAGGTTTGAGCACGTTGATACGTTGGTCTTCGTCAATACCTTTACCGTCATCTTCTACTGTAAATAGTAGTTTATCGTCCATGTCATTCAAGCTTAAATGAACTTTAGTATCAGCATAATTTATCGCGTTTTGTACAAGATTACAGACCAACATTTGCAGATACTTTTGATCACCGTCTATTACACATTCACCTTTGATATTGAAACTGACAAAACTGCGCACATCACACATTTGATCAGCGGAATATTGAATAAGTTCAGCAAAATTTATCTTTTCCATATTGAAGTTTATATTCGACTCGTCTAGACGCGCATATTGAAGGAGAGTATCTATCAACAGCTCCATTGCTGTTAGGTCATTTTCCAGACGAGCATGGTACCTTTCCCTCTGCTCATTGGTCTCACTTTCTGCCAGGGTTTCGATGCCAAATCGCAGCCTAGCTAAAGGCGTTTTTAAATCATGAGACACCGCTCGGCTAAGCAGTTTATTATCACTGAGCAACGTTTGAATTCTATCCGCCATACGATTAAATTCTATTTCAATTTCACTAATGTATGACATAGGACTTCGCTTAACTCGTGCTTGCAATTCACCAGCACCAAAGCTTAATGCTGTTTTTTGTAACACATTTAAGCGACGTATCAACGGGTACAGCCACATGAGTACAACAAAAATAACACCGGCATAGAATAACAATGTGAGAGTCAAACTTAGGGATATCTCGACGTCTTCAGCTTCGGATAAAGGCAGAATAAAAGCCATTACTTGATTTTGAGCGGGTAAATAAAAATGGAGAGAAACTTCATTATCTGTCTCTAACATCACCGGTTCGCCGTCGAGAAACGAGCCAATAAGTTCGGAAGGCAACGGCATGTCCTCACGCTCTAAAATGGCGAGCGAAACCGAGCTATTTAAAGGCCAATAACGGGCGAACATTGCAACATCTTGTTGTCGGTTTAACGTTGCCGCCAAAGAACGACCAAGAGACTCATAAATCATCAGCTCATTTGATTGGTGTCCGGTTTCACGCTCAAGGAGATAGTTATAATAATGACCGATGGCCCAGCCTAGACCTACAATGGTTAGTACAACCGCACAAATCAATGAAATAATGAGTTTACGCATATCACCAAGCGTCTGGAGCGAAAAGGTAACCCTTGCCCCAAACAGTTTTTATTTTAAATGGTTGATTTGAATCATCTAGCAGTTTTTTTCTTAAACGAGAAATTCGTATATCAATCGAGCGATCAAAACCGTCGTAATCAATGCCTCTCAATTGACTTACCAGTTCGGTGCGGCTGACAACTTTTCCTGCATTACACGCTAATAGCCAAAGGACATCAAATTCGTTAGAAGACAAACCAACCATTTCACCATTGAGGCTCGCAGTCTTTGATTGAGCATCAATGCTTAGAGCACCAAAAGAACGCATACTTTTAGGCGTAACCTCGGGCGCTCGTCTTAGTAGCGCTTTTATTCTTGCAAGTAAAACCCGTGGTTTTACCGGTTTAGTAAGATAATCATCTGCGCCTAATTCCAAGCCGAGTACTTCATCGGCTTCTTCGGTGCATGCTGTTAACATTAAAATAGGTCGGGCAAAGAAATTTCTTACCTCTCGGCACACATCAAAACCATTTTTTTCTGGCAACATTACATCTAATACGACAATATCTGGAACATCTGACTCAATCAGTTCTACCGCCGCATCTCCGCGATTGGCGACAGTAACAAGATAACCGTGGCCATTTAAATAATCGCTCATCCACTCAGATAATGACGCATCGTCTTCAACCAGTAAAATATGCTCTTTTGTGCTCATACGATTCCTTTACATTAAAATAAGCGCCAACCACTAGAGTTCTTGCGCCCCGTTCTATAAACCCACGACAGTGTTACCTTCACTTCTGCTACACTGTCATCAGTATCTTTGCGACGAATCGAAAAAGACTCACTAGTAGATGATTCAAATTTATACTCGAAATTGCTTCTCTCGTTTCCACTCCAACAGGCAAGAGGCTCATCTTTTGACTCTTGATAAAGACAAAAATCTTCACTACTCAGCATTTTCCATCTAAATTTTAATTTTTGATAACAGACCTGACCTTTATGCAAGGCAATGCAGCGAGTGGGTTTGACAGTTAATTTATAAGACTCTTGGATATCCCCGTTGACAGGGCAGGCAGCCCCGAACGCTATTAAAAATAGCATTGAAACGGTTCGACATGTAGTCTTAAGTTTTTTCACATTATGTCCCGTTAACTCCACTAACAACTAGAATACGTAGCTAATCGTGGTAGCAAATAAAACCTCATAATCATCGACAATTATAGGACTATCATCTGGCTGATCCGGAGTGTCGATATAGCGTAAAAATGATCGAAATACCCAGTTCTGACTAAGTGGGTAAACAACACCAACCTCAGTTTGTAACGTGACTGTATTGCCGGGAGAAAAGCTCTGAATATTCCCCGTCTCATCCTCGAGTGTCACCCCCCATAAATACTCATTAGTTACTTCAGACGCATAAGCTAGGCCGATAATCCCATGGAAATTCCAGTTGCGTATTTGCCAGTGACGACCAAGACGGGCGGTACTGGTAACGCCGTTACCACCGTGGACGTCAGTCACCAACCTATATTGAAAAACATAGTCGTCTAAATAAGCTGTCGCACGCAGGCCTGCGCCATTATAAAAAGTATTTTGATTTATGCGTAAGATTTGAGGGTTTGAAGGGGTTTCTTCCATAGAAAGGTAGTACTCACAGAGAAAAAAATCCTCTTCACTGACGAATTCATCTTGGAAGCAGAACCCTTCATCAAACATATCTTCTAAAGCTTCACCATCTTCATTAATAACACCAGAAAAGCTCGACACTAGAAGATCTATCGACCACATATGATTGTTCCAAAGTTGATAGCCGAAATTGATTCCGTCCAATGTGCCATCTACACCTTCGAAAAAAAATCCGTTATAACGATATGCACCGCCCACAAAGGCATAGTAATCGGTAACAGTATTGGATTGGCCGGGAATATCTTCGGGCAAATAGACAAAGTCAATGCCAGCACCCACTTCAAAATATCCGCCATTGCCTGGATCAGTTTCGCCTCCTGCCGCTCTTACATCTATGGCAATATCACTGGCGAATAATGATCGCGAGCACCATAGAAAAAACAGCAAAAGTAGTCTGATAGATACTTTCAAAAAATATCTCCTTCGCATTTTTCGCGGTAGCATTTTTGTGTATATGTATTAAACATCTATCGCACTATCGAAGCTGTACCAATTAGACCATAATATGTAACATAATGTAGCTTATTAGAATCGCAAACAAAACAAAGTCTAAATAATATCGCGTAGGTTTTGGCCTTTAGGATTCTTGGGTAGCTATCACTAACTTTTTTAAAGTACATATATGTTATCTTTCTATACTGTTAACCTAGGTTTTTTACACTAGGCTCTTTACATTAGGATATTAGCTTCTTCGGATAAGGCCCATCAATTTGATTAATTTACAGAACAGCCAAATATCTTACTAATATCCTAAGTTCTCTTATAATTTATTATTTATGTACTCATTAATTACTACCAAAATAGCATCGCCCAAGATGTATGATTGTCGTTATTTAGCTTAACGCTAAAATCAAATACATTGTTTATTAGTTTTCACTTATCTCATCTACACCAGTCGATACAAATATTAGCTTACTGAAAATAGCCTGCACTTATAGTATTTATCAAAGCCAAATTAACATACCTATAATTATCAAGGAGTTGCATATACTCAGCAAGGCCTGAGTATTAATAAATTGGATATCTCTAACATATTCACATTTTTAAATTCACAACTACTTAAATAAAGCCTCAAAATGAACCTATTGAGTTGCAGGTAAGCTCTCAAAAAACAACACTTAGCGTTAGCTCAGTAAAATCTTGCATTAACTAACATAAGATTTTAGATGGATATTGAGAAACTTTAAGCGACAAAAAACAGTAAGCCACTTGTCTAAGCACTCATTGCTTCTATCGTTTCTAGCGGCTGACAAAGCTGCTCTGAGTAACCACTTACACAAGTTAAGTGTGATACCCCTCATTCATCCTTCAAACATTTTTGTCAATGTCACATAAAACAGCCTTGGGAAAGTTTGCATTTACATTTATGTTACAAAAAAGTGCATTTTTATACATTTGAATTCACTTCTGTTTGGCGACATTATAGAACTCTCATTATACATTAACGCTTTACAGTACTTTACAAATAGCTATCACGTATTAGGAATTAAGTATGATCAAGTTTGTTGCCAGTATTCTCTTTTATTTTGGCGTACTAATCGCGCTTGGCGCCTGTGGAGGCTCATCTGATACACCAGAAACATCGCCCACACCAACACCAACTCCAGTGGCTCAAACGGATATTGATCTTAACAACATTCAAGCTACAGACGGCCTAATTCGCTTGCTAGGATCTGCTGGTGACGGCAGTTTTGGTGTGCCTGTGGCTGCAGGTTATGACGTCAATGGAGATGGCAACACGGATTACGCGATGGCATCCATGGTGGCTTCTCCCCAGGGGCGCTCTAATACAGGGCAAATAGCGCTGGTACTCGGTAATGGAACTATTAATAGCACCATTGATAGCGCTTCAAGCGGCAGTAATATTCTCACCTTTATAGGTGATGGTATACGTGAAACAAGTGGCTCGGAAATATGGATGGGAGATGTCACTGGAGATGGTTTAGGGGATCTACTGATTGCTCGCCAGAACTTTGCTGCGAGTTCCCCTACTCGTCCTGGAGCAGGAGCACTGAGTATTGTGATAGGCAATAGCCAATTAACAAACCTCGCGGCTAACCTAGATACTTTTGATTTACGCAACCCACCTGCAGGCATCAATATGATTACCTTCATTGGGCCTGCCAGCTTGGATCGTTTGGGGATATGGATGCGCGTAGGTGATATCACAGGTGATGGCATTGAAGACTTTGCAGTAGGAGCAGATCAAACAAATATTCAGGGCACAAATAGCGGTACAGTCTTTGTCGTCCAAGGGGGCGCGCACCTCAATCAAAATATCACCGTTGATCTCAATAATATTGCCGCAAGCGGACTTTCTCCGTATATAGCTACCGTCAACCCACCTGCCAATGCAGCTAATTATCATTTTGGAGCCACACTCAATATTGCAGATCTTGATAACAATGGTCGCGCAGAATTAATCGTAGGAGCAACCGTCAATCGCGCAGGCGCATCAATTACCGCCAATGGCGCACCCTCGGGCAGTGCTCAGGGCAGAGGGGGCTTTCCAAAGGGGCGTTTATTCATCATTTGGGATGACAATTTTCCAGCCAATTGGACTGATCTCAGTATCACTGCCGATGGAAATGCCTCCGGTTCGATAACGGACATACGAGGTGGTACCAACAACATATTTGATACGGATTCATTCGGAGAAGAAATCATCGGTGGCCTCGACTACGATGGCGACAATATGGCGGATCTATTTATCGGCGATATTACAGGGGATACCTCGGATCATAATAACGCAGGTTTAGGCTTTGTATTCTTTCAGGCGGCTAATTTGAAGGACACAAGTTTTACTATAGATAACCCACCATCTGGCTTACGCCTAACCACTATCCTTGGGCCTGAACCCGGCGCAATATCAAGCGATACAGCTGCCCATGGCGATTTCGATAACGACGGCATCGATGACCTTGCGATCGCTTCTCCTCACGCCAATCCCGCTGGCCGCGCAAGTGCTGGCGCCATGCATATTTTGTGGGGCCAAAGCACTTGGCCCTCTACTATCAACTTGCAAGATGGTCTGCAGCCAGCGAAAGATACCTTCAATATCACTAATATATTAGGCGCTAATGGCACGAGAGGCAGCGACATTGGTGATACTCTTGGTTACAGTGCAAGTGCGGCAGATATTGATAATGATGGACGTGTAGATTTAATTATTAATGAAATGCTCGGTAATGGCAGCAACATTAACGACGTAGGCAATCTTCTCGTGATCAGTGGGGCTCTATTGGCTCAAAGAAAATAGCAAATACAATCAGCTCCATGTATTTAAGCCGCATACATAGCATTTTATATGCGGCTTAAAGATAGACTTACTTAATTTTTGCCGTGGTTTGACGCGCAATATCTGTAATTGCCTGCCAATTTTTACTCTTAACAGCATCCTGTGGAACCAACCAAGTACCGCCGACACACCCCACATTTGGCAGTGCCAAAAAGTCGGTAAAGGTATCGATCGTTAAGCCACCTGTAGGACAGAAAGTCGCTTGAGGTAGAGGGCCACCGATGGATTTGAGCAAAGGCAATCCGCCGACAGCGACTGCAGGAAACAACTTAAAGCACGTTAAGCCTAGCTCCATACCCAACATAACTTCCGATGGAGACGTCAAGCCTGGTAACAAATTTACATCAAGATCTTGTGCGGCTTTAATTAGGTTTGGTGTAAAACCCGGCGATACTGCAAAGTCCACACCGATACTGGCGACGTCCTTCAAGTTTTGCTCATTAATGACAGTGCCGACACCCACTAAAATATCACTACACTCATTTTTTACTGCGCGAATAGCATCCAGCGCTGCTTCTGTTCGCAATGTGATCTCAACAGCCTTAATGCCCCCTTCTTTTAAGGCATTTGTAACGGGTACAGCATCAGCTACATCGTTGATAACAACGACTGGCATAACCCCAATAGGCTCTAAATATTCTTTCGTAATTGCCACAATATATTCCCCAAGATAATTCGTTACTTAATATTCCGCGTCAAAATCAAAGATCGTTGCGCCTTTTTGTGATGTACCAGCTATTGCCCTTAGTCCACCGAACAGACTCCGTCCCAAATCTTGGGTAATCTCTGTTTCACATGCCTGCTCACGACCGTTAAGCTCTTCATCGCTAAGCTCAACTTTCACTACACCGGCATCGGCATCAAAATGCACAATATCGCCGGTTTTGACTCGGCTTAGAGGTCCGCCCAGTTTAGCTTCTGGTGACATATGAATAGCAGCAGGCACCTTTCCTGATGCACCGGACATGCGGCCATCTGTGATTAGCGCAACTTTAAAGCCACGATCTTGCAATACTCCTAAAGGAGGTGTCATTTTATGCAGTTCAGGCATGCCGTTAGCACTCGGCCCTTGAAAACGTACAACGGCAACGAAATCTTTATCTAACTCTCCGCGTTTAAATGCGTCGATAAGATCATGCTGTGATTCAAACACAATACACGGCGCGGTAACTTTGCGATTTTTCGGCGCGACAGCCGATATCTTAATCACACCCGTTCCTAGATTACCTTTCAGTACGCGCAAACCACCCTCTTGATCAAACGGGTTGGTCACCGGGCGCAATACCTCCTCGTCTTTAGAGTCTCCGAAGCTATCCCCCCAGACTGCCTCACCCTTCTCATTTAACTCAGGTGCTTTCTCATAGGCCTCTAAGCCCTGTCCCATAACATTAGTAACATCTTCATTCAATAAACCACCTAGGCGTAATTCTTTAACCAGATACGCCATACCACCGGCGTTTTGGAAGTCATTGACATCCGCTTGACCATTTGGATACACGCGAGCAAGCAAAGGCACTACCCGAGATAATTCATCCATATCCTGCCAAGTAATCTCGACACCGCAGGCTTTTGCCACCGCAACAATATGTAAGGTGTGATTTGTCGATCCCCCCGTCGCTAACAGGCCGATAATGGAATTAACAATAGACTTTTCAGTCACCACATCGTACATCGGACGGTAATTACCCGCTGACTGGGTACATGCGATAACATACTTAACTGCGGCCTCAGTAAGCGCGGTTCTCAGCTCTGCGTTGGGATTGACAAATGATGCGCCAGGCAACTGCACACCCAACATTTCCACCATCATCTGGTTAGTATTCGCAGTACCGTAAAATGTGCACGTACCCGGGCTGTGGTAAGACGCTGTTTCCGCTTCTAATAGCTCTTCTTGTCCAACTTCACCCGCTGCAAACTTTTGGCGAACACGCGCTTTCTCTTTGTTTGGAATACCCGTATGCATGGGGCCTGCGGGAACAAAAACCGCAGGAATATGGCCAAATTGCAATGCGCCTATCAACATCCCCGGCACAATTTTGTCACATACTCCTAAGAACATATTGCCATCGAACATGTTGTGACTTAAGCCAACCGCAGTCGCCATCGCCACCACCTCACGACTAAACAAGCTCAGCTCCATACCTGGTTGACCTTGGGTCACACCATCACACATTGCCGGAACACCACTAGCTACTTGCGCACTGCTCCCCATGGAGCGCGCCATTTCTTTGATAATATTAGGGTAAACTTCCAGCGGTTGGTGGGCTGATAGCATATCGTTAAAAGAGGTTACGATGCCCAGATTGGCGCTTTGCATCAAGCGAATCGTCTGTTTATCCGAACTACCACAACCTGCATAAGCGTGAGCCAGGTTGCCACAAGATAAGCGTTTTTTGGGAGGGTTGCCATCCATAGTTTGGCGCATCACAGCAAGGTATTTTTGCCGCGAATTTCGACTGCGGTCGATAATACGCTGCGTAATGGCTTCAATCGTACTGTTCATATATATCTCAATTAATTAGCTCTTGTAAAAGACATTGAAGGCAGTGAGGCCTTCGCGATCAAATTAAGCAACCGGCAATTACTTGGCTGTGGTTGCACATCAACCGCTTGGTTTTTTCGACAGGTTATTTCAGTGCATCAACAGCCCTACAGAGGCTTTTGCCGCGGGTATAGACCATCAAAATCGCACCAAATTAACCCACAAAAAGAATTTAAAGCACCAAGTTGTGCCATTCTCGCCCACCTCTGGCGATCAACACATCCGCGCCAGGAGGGCCAAATGAGCCGGCCATATAGCCTTCAGCTTTCATGCCAGTTTCTTTCCAGGCGGCAAATATTTGATCGACCCATTTCCAGGCAGCTTCAACCTCTGCGGCACTTACAAACAATGTCTGGTCATTACGCAATACATCGAATAATAGACGGGAGTATGCGTCATGCTTTTTCACATGATTAGCACCACCAAAATGAAAATCAAGGCAACCGGACTCCAGCGGAATACCAGCCTCTAGCCCAGCAACTTTGTTCATAATTCGAAGGCGAATCCCTTCATCTGGTTGCAACCTGATCACCATGCGATTCGGTTTATGCTCAAGATGGTTTTGATTGAATATCTGATGATGGCTTTGTTTAAACTGCACCACAATCTCAGAGTGACGAGACTGTAAACGCTTGCCAGTTCTTAGATAAATAGGCACGCCAGACCAACGCCAGTTCTGAATCTCAGCTTGCAAAGCAACATAGGTTTCCGTTTGACTATTAGGGTCAATTTCGTACTTATCTGACTCTTCTTCCAGGTAACCCGGTACGCTAGTACCGTCAACTACACCATTACGGTATTGTCCGCGCACGGTATATTCCTTGACGTTTTCAGGCGTAATGGTTTTAAGACAGTTTAAAACCTTTAACTTTTCAGCTCTTACACTTTCTGCATTCAACACAGCTGGAGGTTCCATGGCCAGTAAACACAAAACCTGCAACAGGTGGTTCTGAACCATATCGCGGGTAGCACCAGTTTGATCGTAAAAGCTCCAACGGTTACCCACACCTACAGACTCAGACACGGTGATTTGCACGTGATCGATATATTTAGAGTTCCATAACGGCTCAAAAATATCGTTGGCGAAGCGCATAGCAATTAAGTTTTGCACTGTTTCTTTACCGAGATAATGGTCGATACGAAATAGCTGTTCTTCGGTAAATACTCGCGCTAGTTCATCGTTGATTGCCAAGAAGGACTCCCGGCTTTCACCCAAAGGTTTTTCTACCACCAAGCGGGTTGTGGGTTTTGCTAAACCACACGCCTCAAGTGACGAACATACGTTGCCAAAAATATTGGGGGGAATTGCCAGATATACCACCAGCTGATTACCCTCTCCCAAAAACTCTTCCTTCACTTTTGCCAGCGATTCTGGATTGGTTGCATCTCCTTGGGCAAAGACTATTTTGCTAGAAAAAGCCTGCCATTTTTCATCTGAGTACAATGCTTCAGAAACATTTGCTTGCAACCATTCTTTTACTTTTGCTAAAAACGCAGTTTGCTCGTTCGCCGTACGAGCCATGCCAATAATTTGCACGTTCTCTGGCATGCAATCGTTGAGCTCAAGGTAATATAGAGATGGGTATAATTTACGAAGTGCGAGATCCCCGTCGCCCCCAACTATTAGTAGGTCTGTATTCATAGATCGAGATACCTTGTCATTAAAATAGCTATATAGCACGTTTACGTCTTAGCATGACGCGCATTAATAAAGTCGAGCCGCTATTGATTATAAGAAGTCTAAGCCACATACTTGGCCCTAAACCTCTATAATAACAGCTCTTTATGTACATAAAGCATCATAAACCCTATGCAAAACGCGCAGCATTCTATCATCTTTATTGAGTCATTGGCGTAATTGGACGCGAGATTATTTTGCCAGTGGCAAGGCTTTCCGAACATCCTCATCCTAATAAGGGTTAATTTGAAACAAACGTTTGACGATATTGCACACAATTTGAATCCACTTTAAACATAAGCTTATGCTCCAATGAATTGCTATGCAGTTATTGTTGGCCTCCCATCACTGTAGATAATTCTCTCTGGATTTTAGTCTGAGGCAAATCAAATAAGACTGCACAAAAAGCCAGTTCAGTTGCATTTTCAGCGACGATTGCGGATAATCTCGCTCCCAAAATCTTTGGATCAACTACTCAGGAAACTGCCATGCCACGTATCGCAATTAACGGCTTTGGCCGCATCGGTCGAAATATTCTCCGCGCAATTTACGAACAAAATGTACAAGACGAATTTGAAGTCGTCGCTATTAATGATCTCGGTTCACCGGCAATTAATGCTCATTTACTTAAGCACGATACTGTTCACGGAACCTTTAGCTTTGATGTCGAGGCGAGTGAAGAAGGTATCACTGTAGCGGGTAACGAAATTAAAATTCTCGCCGAACGCAACCCCACTGATTTACCATGGGGTGATATGAATGTGGATATTGTGTACGAGTGTACCGGGCTATTTGTTGCTCGCGACAAAGCGGCCATGCACTTGCAGGCAGGTGCTAAAAATGTGCTGATTTCTGCACCGGGTAAAGAAGTTGACCTCACTGTCGTTTATGGCGTAAACCACGAGAGCGTTACTGCTGAACATAAAGTTATCTCTAATGCTTCATGTACAACAAACTGCCTGGCGCCGATGACGTATGCTATTCACAAAGCCATCGGTGTTGAAACAGGCTTGATGAATACCATCCACTCTTATACCAACGATCAGCGTGTTACCGACTCCTATCACTCTGATATGCTACGCGCACGCGCAGCTGCACATAATATGATACCTACCAAAACTGGCGCAGCTGCGGCAATAGGCCTAGTTATACCAGAACTTAAAGGTAAATTAGACGGATTAGCAGTGCGAGTACCCACGATTAATGTTTCTTGCTTAGACTTCACCTTTAAACCTTCCCGAGCAACCACTGCAGAAGAAGTGAATCAAGTGATTTCTGAAGCAGCCGAGGGGCGCTTTAAAGGCATTATGGACGTTAACGCGCTGCCGTTAGTTTCTGGCGATTTCAATCACAATCCAGCCTCTTGTATTTTCGATCTCAGCCAAACTCGCGTTATTGGTGATCAGGTAAAAGTATTGGCTTGGTACGATAACGAATGGGGCTTCTCAAATCGTATGCTCGATACTAGCCGTGTAATTTTTGCCGCTAATAACTAAATCGAATGTGATATAGATGTACTCAGAAGGAGGCTTAGGCCTCCTTTTTTATGCCCAGATCAATTCATACCTTTGCCAATACTGCGAAAATAGGTATGCCATAGAATAACGCTCCGATAGCTGTGCATATTCAGCTACTATTCACGCCGCCGCCATTACCCTCTAAACCCAAGCTTAAAACAGATATAGAGGTGATAATGATAAAACTTGCTGCTACGCCGCTACTGGCATGGATGCTGATTTCCCTTTCATCCTTCACTCATAGTAAAGAGAATTTTTTTACTGCGACCTATAGCGCTCGCTACAGCGGTATGGATATTGAACTGACCCGATCACTAGAGCAGCTTGATAATCAGAACTATGTTTATCAACTAGAGGGGAAAGCGCCGCTTGCTAGACTTGAGGAAAAAAGTCACTTCAAAATTGACAACCGCACCCTAGTTCCCATAGAAAATACCTACCAGCGAAAGATACTAGGTGTTGGGAAAAAACAGCAACTTACTTTCGATTGGCAAGCCCAGAAAGCTTTTTACAAGCAAGATAAATCAGCAAAAATAATCACTCACGCATTGCCTGAGAATACCCTCGACCCTTCACTCTATCAATTAAAGCTGCAAATGGATCTGCACCATGGCGAGACGGAGCTCGAATATAACTATATTCAAAAAGAATCGTTTAAATCCCGCCGCTTTGAAATAATCGGTGAGGATAGTTTTACTCTAGGCGATAAGACATATCCCATTATAGTAATAAAAAGACATAACCCTAATAATAACGGGAAATACACCGAAATTGGTTTGATACCTGAATTATTCCATCAGATTGCTTATATTCGTCAGGTCAAAGATGGCAAGCAACATGAAACACGCCTAACTCAATTTATTCACGACCCTAAAAACATGACAAAATTATACTCTGAGGTCAGAATCCGTTAATATTAAATGTATCGATAGGTAACACAAAGATATTAACAGCCTTATGCCTCAAAACACCGATCATCTTACTGTTGTTTTTTCTGATATTGTTGGCAGCTCGCAACTCTACGCCTCATTGGGTAATGAGCGAGCCAAGCAGAAAATAGACGAAGCTATTCAGGCTATGTCTGACATTATTGTTGCCTCACACGGGCAAATAATTAAGACTATCGGCGACGAAATCATGTATGTTTACGCCGAGCCTGATACCGCATGTGAAGCCGCTGCGCGCATGAATACTGAGTTAAAGGCTATACACTTTACTCTGCGTACAGGAATATGCTTTGGCAAAATTGTTCGAGCAGAAGATAACGATTTATACGGCGATACTGTTAATAATGCCGCCTGTTTGGCAAGAACAGCGCAAGCAAATCAAGTGCTTTTGGATTCCAATACTTATGCCAATCTTTCTTTAGCACGTGGACAATGTGAGTATTTCGATCGCATTACACTCAAAGGTCAGTCAGAACAGTCACTAGTATATCGTTTGAATTGGGAACAAAAAGATACCAATGCGTTTGACGCGACAATGGTAGTTACTAAAGCTATATCCGCAGCTAACGGACTACCAACAGAACTACAAGTCAACTATGGCGGCAATACCTATTACGTTGATACACATTCACGAATCAGTATAGGTCGCGACTTAGGTGTAGTACAAATCTGTATTAAACATAAAAATGCCTCGCGCAAACATTGCTCCCTATCTTATCGCCATGGCAAATTTATTCTCGAAGACCATAGTACCAACGGCACCTATCTGCTGCAGGATGGCCAGAGCGAAGTTTTCCTAAGGAGGGAGTCTACCCCCCTACTTACTAATGGCAAGTTCAGTATCGGCCAACCCTGCGGCATGTCAGAAACAATCTTGGAGTACCAGTTAGATTAAAAGGCGTCGGGTCAAAATAAATAATTAGAAAGTAATTTATTCTACAAAATAATATCGAACTAACTTATGTCTCACTTACTTCTTCTTTAGACAACCTTTTAATACTACGTACTAACGTGACTTTTTCACTCAGTAAGAACTAAACTGCGACCTTGTGAAAGCGATTGTCGAATGGGAATTAGTTGCTGATATTCAGGCGAATAGTACCAATTATGGGCCTGTTGAATTGTCGGGAAACTTATAAGTATATTGGCAGAATAACAGTTCCCCAAAAGGCATTTACTCGATTTATCTACCGTTGAAGTTGTGCCACCATGAAACGCCACCAGCTGTGCAGTCTTTGTTTCGTACTGATTCCTAAATGCTGTTATGTTAGCAACGTTTAACTCACCGATAAAAAAATGATTTTCTTGCGCATCAAAATCAAATAACGGTAAAACAAGCTGAACTGAGGAAGAGTAAGAAAGGTCACTGAATGCAGCAATAGATATTTGGGGTTTGATTTTTTTAAAGGATTTATTAGCTCTTTTTTTGTTAGGGAATCGAATAACAATATTCACATCTCTACATGTATTTTCCAAACACGAACTCGATCGCTGCAATCCACGTGTTAGAATTTCACCTTTATTATTTTTAACATTTTGTTCAAGCTTCGTCAGGAATGCTTCATACTTGCTGACATTTCCAACATTGAAACGAATAAAATGATATATGCTGTCTTCTGTGGCTTTTCCAGCTTGGCAGAAATTAGTCATGAAAAGCACAAGTATCGCAGCGGCAGTTTTAAGTTTGAGCATTACTATAGTTTACCCCCTCATTAATTAAATTAAACTTATTTAATAAGACTAATCTAATATTCAAGACCGAATCAATAGGATACGTGACCATCTAGATAAAATAGTCATCTATTGCAATACATTGGAGTAATCAAATGCCGTCGATAGATTTTAGCGGCGTTGAGCTGATATTGGTATTATGAAGATGCTACGAAATATATGTATGATACGCTATCAGAATGAGCATATATAATGATAAAAATTTTTAACCTAAATACTTAATGATAAAACAAAATAATTAGTGTGATACTACAATCAAAGAGTGGCAGATAAAATACGTTCAATTAAGCCAATGAAAAACAAAACTATTATTAAGAATATCTTAGCCATGTTTGCGTTAAGTGTAGGCTTCACTTACTACACGATAACTTTTACTACGCTTTTGGATAGAGAAATAACCTATGCATTAGGATTTATCCTAGGACGAGCGATAACTAGTCCCTTATTGTCGCTAATAATTATTTATCTGCCAGTATTGCTATTGCGGGGACGAGAGTCGGAGCTAAATAGCGTATTTTATAGTATTTGGTGGTTGTTATTTTTAATACTCAATGCCTTATTCTTGTTACCTAATTTTGGGGCTTAGAGGCTTTTTATCCTATATCCGCTATTACAGAATCACGACTACTTTTTTGGGTATATTGATTACACTAAAAAAACATCTCCAAGCCACCCTTTCGCTCTAACAGGGAGAGAGCTTCACAAAAATACTCTCCTTCTATCAACTTTATCCATAAAACGACCAACATTTCACATTATTTGATTCTAGCTTTCGATAATAATAATTGTCGGAAGGAGATAAAAATGAAATCGGTCATATTATCACCAAGCAGGACTTATTTACGGCAAATCGCTGCCGCCGCCTGCTATGTTTTGATCGGTTTTACATCTTCCTTTGCACACAGCCAGAATGACTTCTACCTAGATAGAATCGAGCACTTCGGTATACAAGAAGATGACTTTGATCAAATGCACATCATCCCAACATCTATGATGGAAACAGATACTCTTTTTCTCGCCGCTAAATTAGAACGAGATACATCCATGAGTATGAGCCAGAGGCTTATGAATAATCGTTGGTTGCTGAACGACAAGAAACACTCATACTCAGGCACCGAGGCGCTGCGGCGTTATCTAAGGCTATACTTTCTGGCAAACTGGAAAAGCAAGTTTAAGTCGTCTGAGAATAAACGTGGAATTTATCTACCAGCGACCAAAGTGCCAACAACTTCGCAGTTTACCAGCCTATCAAATTATCAGCTCAAAGTGTCAGACGACAAATTCAACCTTCGTTTTAAGTATAAATTTAAGTAAAGAGCGCCTCTAATAATTGGCTTTGACCTCTAAGCAAGTCTGGCGCACTCAACTTAAACATCGCGAACAACCTATTGCAGAATCAATTTTTTGCAAATGAAAACAGAAAACAAATTCAATAACAAAAAATAGCAGCGGATCTAAAATAAAAATATTAAGCCAAATAAAACTTAAGCATAAATTATTAGCAATTTTACAAACAACGCCCTTACTTAAGAAAGATTGTTATTCTTCATACATTTTTCAAAAATCAAACAAGATCCGTCCCATAAGGGTAAAACATATTCTGCTATGCTTTGGTCGCTATTTTTGAGATCATCTATTTTTATCATTCTACTAAAAAGGCCAAACTTTGACCAACACGCTAATGGTGCATACCTTACCGAGTGCATCTCTTTTAAAGCGTTTACTCGCATTCACTTACGATCTGTTTATTTTGCTTGCTCTTAGCATGGGGTATTCTGCTCTTGCCACCCTCTTTATGGTAGCTATTGGAATCAATGACTCTGGTGACTACCAACCCATGCATAAAAGTTATTGGTTTGGCTTGGGCTGGATGTTTAGCATGATCGCTTTTTATTGGTTTTTTTGGATGCGCGCAGGCCAAACCATCGGCATGAGAACATGGCGTCTCAAATTAGTGAGCAGGCAAGAAGACAGTATTTCACACGGTCAGTGTTTAGTTCGCATATTAGTAGGGCCCATATCCCTGGGCTTACTGGGTGTGGGCTATCTATGGTGTCTAATCAATAAAAATAAAGCTGCTTGGCATGATATAGCGAGTAAAACCAAGGTCGTACAGCTGCCAAAACCGCCCAAAAAGAAGTAAGTTATTGGGAACGCCTAACCAGCACTACCCCCACCATAAAACACATTAAAATGGGAACGCAGACGGCCACTACAGGAGAGAATCCCCAGATAATGCTGGAGGGCCCTAGCAATTTTTGGCTCATCTGAAATATTAATCCAACAATAACACCGATAAATACACGAAAGCCCATAGTTACTTGGCGCAGCGGCCCTAGAATAAAAGAGATAGCGATCATCACTAAGCTTAGGGTCGCCAGTGGCTGCAATGCTTTCTGCCAAAAAACCAAACGGTGTTCACTGGCATCTAGGTTCTGCTTACTTAAGTACGAGGCATAATTGTAGAGTTTCTGCATAGGCAAATCTTCTGGTGAGGGTACCAGAACATTGAGTAAAGAAGGTGATACTTCCGAGCGCCACATACCGTTAGGCTGAGATTCCATCTCAATGCCATCACTGTTGAAGTGGGTTACCTTAACATTTTGCTCAAACCAATAGTCCCCTTGATAAATAGCAGACTCAGCAAAACGCGCCTGAGACAGTTCACCATCATCATCAAAACGAAAACGGGTGACACCAAATAGCTTACCGTTTGGCAACACGGCATTGAAGTGCATGAACTCATTGCCTTCTCTATTCCAAACGCCGCGATCACTTTCCAATGCTCGTTGATGCCCCAAAGCCAAAGCCCTCTGACTTTCGGCATATTGATTTGAATAAGGCGCTACATACTCGCCAATCAGCGCACCTAGGATGATAAAGATGAACACCGGACGGAATACCGCCCAAATAATTTGATTAATCGAAACACCCGCCGCTCTCATTACCACCAATTCACTGGAGCTGGCATGTACACCCAAGCCAATTAAGCAGCCTACCAAAGACGACAGGGGTAAAAATTCGTAAACACTCGAAGGGATTTTTAAGGCGATATAAATGGCCGCTTTAGAAAAGGTATAGTCACTTTGCAAATCACCTAATTCGTCAACTAGACCAGCAATCACATCAAGGGCAACAATCACCAACAGTACGGTAAGAATGGCTTCCCATACAGATCGCCCGATATATCTTTTCAAATGTCTCATATACGTTAACTATTCTCGAACTAGAAACACGTCTCCTGAGTGTATTCTAGATGCCGCAACTGACAATGCGATTTTCTTTAATTTGCAAAATCAAACGTTAAATAGCCGTCGATTTTGGGCATCACATCCGGTGATGCAATTAATGTCTGATTTTAAACAAGCGCTAATTAACCTTAGCTGGAGTGCGATAAAATAAGCGGGGGCCGAAATACAGCAATACTGCAAACATAAAAAATGCAAGATGTATCACCCACAATATACTCGGAATTACTGCTTTTCCTTCGTCTAGAGCACCACGCGCAGCATTTAAGCATACGACATAGATGATATATACAAGAATCGCCGGCATAAGTTTGCTATAGCGCCCCTGACGCGGATTTGTTCGGCTCAAAGGCACCGCGAGAAAGCCGACAACCAACACCAGTACAGGCAAAGACAAACGCCACTGCAAAGCGGTATTGGCTAAGCGGCTATCATCCTGGTATAGCTCCCAAGTGGACATGCCATCTGTCTCTGCTCTTTGCTCAATTGCATAATTAGGCTCTGGTAGTAACTGATAATACTCCTCAAAAGCCACTACTTCGTAACCCGTTTCGCCTGGACGTCCTTTGTAACGTTTACCATTTTTAAGCAACAAGAATTTTTTTTCGAACTCAGGGTCGACCACTGTTTTACCAGACTCAGCCACCAAAATACTGGGGGCCTCAAGCTCAGGGTTAGACGCAAACTCTGCAATAAAAACGCGGTTCAATTGCTGCTTATCTTTGCTAATAGATTCGGCATAGCTCACCGCTTGGCCATCATTTAACTCATTAAAACGCGCAGGCTTTAAGGTTTCAAAATCTGTGCGGTTGCGCTGCTCAGCTAACAACGCCTCGGAAGCTTTAATACCTTGAGGCCCCCAATACATGCTAAGAGAAGACACTATCAACGCCACAAATAAGGTGGTGATCATGGTATATCCAAGAATACGACGATCGCTGACGCCGCACGCCGATAAGACCGTCATTTCACTTTCTAGATATAAACGCCCGTAGGCAAGCAATACACCTATAAACAACCCTAAAGGCAAAATCAATTCAAGAAAACCTAGGGATTTGTAAGCCATGAGAGTCAGCAAAACGCCGGCATCAAGTTTACCCGCCGCGGCCTCGGCAAGAAACTTTACAAAACGCGCACTGAATATAATCATCAGCAACACCAAAGTGACAGCGAGCATGCTGGATAATACTTCTTTGGCTAAATAACGGAAGACGATCAAATAAACTGCTCCACATCAATATTTTGTCTTTAAGATATCATTATCTCGTGCGCACGAATTCTACCAGTTTAAATGAATAGGTGAAGTGGCACATTCATCTGCTTAGGGCTTATTCACGCTTTGCGTCCAGTTGGATCTATATTGACTATATTTAGGGATTCTAATTCCAAGCCATCCAGACACTTTAATATGTCCGTAATAATAGCGTACACTTAACAGCAGCTGAAAAAATAATACTAAGCCTTGAAAAACCGGCTCAAATTGAAGATTTCATGCACTTCTTCGTATACCACTTACATTTTAATAAATCGTTGGGCTATATTTTGCTCATCATCTATGATCAATATCGCAGCCCCCCACGTAATAGCGGATCTACTTTATGGAATTTATTGCAAAAAACACTGATATTCTAAAACTTAAAACACAATGCGCCGTCGTTTTTGCTCTCAATAATAAGCTACTTACTAGCGCTGAAAAAATAGACAAAACTCACCATGGTGTGCTCAGTAAAGCATTAAAATCTAAAGACCTCGGCGAGAGTCTAGGTAAATCTCTATGGATAAGCGTTCCACAAACCTCAAAAGAGCAGCCCTACGAGCGCCTACTACTTGTGCAATTAGGCAAGCCTGCTAAAGCGAAGACTACTGATATTAAGTGCGAAAGTTGGCGCAAAGCTTTGGTCGCCATAAACGCCGCTATTAATACCACTCAAGCAAAAGACGCCGCTGTATATGTGGATGATGTAAATATCCATGAATCCACAGAGAGCACATTAGCCCTTGCGACAGATCTCGCGTTAAGCGCAGAGAAAAGCCAGTACCGCTACGACACTACCAAAAATGAAGTTAAGTTGCCTGTCCTGAAAAAGATGACACTTGTTACCAGTGATATGAGTGCTGCTAAGCGCGGCTTAACAAAAGGCAAGTCACTCGGCTGCGGCATTAACACCACGCGTGAGCTTGGCAACCTTCCTGGTAATATTTGCACACCTCAGTACCTCGCAGATCAAGCAAAATCGTTAGCCAGCCAACATCCTAAACTTAGCGTTAAGTTACTTGGCGAAAAGCAAATGGAAAAACTTGGCATGGGTTCTTTTTTGTCAGTTGCTAAAGGCAGCGACGAAGAAGGCAAGCTTATTATAATGGAATATAAGAATGCCAAAAACGCTACCGCTCCTCATGTGCTAGTAGGCAAAGGCATTACCTTTGATACTGGAGGCATTAGCTTGAAGCCCGGCGCGGCAATGGATGAGATGAAGTTCGACATGTGTGGAGCGGCAAGTGTATTCGGCGCCATGCATGCACTAGTAGAAATGAACGCGCCTGTGCACGTGGTCGGCATTGTTGCCGCTGCCGAGAATATGCCTTCAGGTCGCGCGTCTAAACCCGGTGATGTGGTCACCTCTATGTCAGGCCAAACTATTGAGATTCTCAATACCGATGCTGAAGGCCGGCTGGTACTCTGTGATGCATTGACATATGCCGAGCGTTTTAAGCCCAAATCTGTGGTCGACATCGCAACCCTCACCGGTGCTTGTGTGATTGCACTAGGCAGCCATGCGACAGGACTATATAGTAACGACGACAAGTTGGCTGAAAATTTGCTCGCTGCAGGAGAAAAAACAGCTGACCGGGCATGGCGTATGCCACTTTGGGACGCCTACCAAAAACAATTGGATAGTAACTTTGCCGATATGGCGAATATTGGTGGTCGCGAAGCTGGCAGTGTTACTGCAGCATGCTTTCTCGCTCGTTTCACGAAAAAGTACAAGTGGGCACATTTGGATATTGCAGGTACAGCATGGCAAAGTGGCGCAAAGAAAGCTGCTAGCGGCAGACCGGTCGCTTTGCTGGTAGAATATTTGTTAAACAACTAATATTTATTTATGACGCTAATCGATTTCTACGTTTTACAAAAAGATGCTGTGGCAGAGCAGCATCACTTTGCTTGCCGTCTGATTGAAAAAGCGGTAAATAAAGGCAATAGAGTTATGGTGGCTACCAAGAATCACGAGGAAAGCAAAATGCTTGATGAGGCTCTTTGGTCATTCCGGCCAGAGGCGTTTATTCCTCACACCATTCATGGCGACGGCGAATCATCTGATACGCCCGTTGTCATCAGCCACACCGAAGACGATCAGAATCATCATGATGTCATGGTTAATTTGCGCTTGGAAATTCCATCACAATTCAGCCGCTTTAAACGGCTAGCTGAAATTGTGATACAGGATAATAAAGTATTAGCTAACTCAAGGAGCAGCTATGCTTTCTATAAAAAAAGGGGTTATCCCATAAATACACATAAGCTTAGGTAATATTATTTTTGCCTGTGGTCGTTTAAAATGCATATCAATCGTGTCAACAAAGTCCCCTGCTGAGTATTAGCGTGTGAGCACTAAGCCCAATAAACCAACGCCAAAAGAATTGTTAAAGGAACTGGAAGCGATTCATGCTTCGTTGCTTCCTGATGATGGCGCAACTGCGGAGAAAAATCTGCAAAGAAATAAAGGGCAAACAGCTCAGACACCGAAGGCTAAAACACAGATACCAACTACACCTGCTTCCAAGGAAGTGCCATTACGAGAACATGACAATGTTTCCCAGGCAATACCTTCAGAAGCAGACCGCGAGTCAACTAGACAGGAAAGCACAGGATCTATGACTGTATTACCAGGTCAACAATCTCTTTTTGAAGAAGCTAACAGCGCTAGTAATTCACAGCCAAACTACAGTGTGGAAGTTGAAACTCAGCAGCAATCGTCAGAAATAAAAACACAGGATTCAAATTTGGAAAACCCTTTTTTGCCTAAGCATGTTAAAGAACGTTTAGACAGAGAGAGATCCCTCTATCAAAAAGAGATCGATGCGGCTGCAAAACTGCAAAACCCCAATGCGCCATTGTCAGATATTGAAGATCACGACTCACTCATTGATGAATTGGTAAAGCTATACCTCCCTCAGATAGAACATGAACTGCGCCTACGCCTGAAAAAAAGTCTAGAAAAAGCAGAAAAGAGAGAATAGAAGATAACAATAATCGGTAACGAGCTGTTAACCACTATGCTCCTATTCGCAGATACTGATTAAATTGCACACGCATAAAATAATAAAACGAACGATAGCTGCTGCCTTTTTAAACGCCATCTAGCCAATTCCATCATAAAATATTTCTTGCTCTTCGACGGTATTTATCCAATAAGCCCTACCAGAGCATTCATAAATTAATATTTTTATTACGATAAACACATTTGTGCACTGCAATGAGACCCCATTGCAGGCTATAATCACTCCTTTTTTGTCTCTATCCACCAAAAATTCAGGCGTATTTCTACAACAATGGAAAAAACTTACCAGCCCTCAAATATCGAAACAAAATGGTACGACAACTGGGAAGACAGCGGCTATTTTGCTCCCAGCGGAGAAGGCTCACCGTATAGCATTATGATTCCCCCGCCCAATGTAACAGGCAGCTTACACATGGGGCATGGTTTTCAAGAAAGCATCATGGATGCGCTTATTCGTCATCAAAGAATGAAAGGCAGTAATACTCTTTGGCAGGTAGGTACGGATCATGCGGGTATTGCAACCCAAATGGTAGTAGAACGAATTCTTGATGAACAAGGTATTAAGCGCCACGACATTGGACGCGAGAAGTTTATCGAAAGAGTCTGGGAATGGAAGGAAGAGTCCGGTGGAAATATTACTCGTCAACTGCGTCGCCTTGGTGCATCACCCGATTGGAGCCGCGAACGCTTCACTATGGACGAAGGGTTCTCTCAAGCAGTGCAAGAAGTTTTTGTTCGCCTATACGAAGACGGCTTAATCTATCGGGGTAAACGATTAGTCAATTGGGACCCCAAATTACATACCGCCATCTCTGACCTGGAAGTTATCAGCGAAGAAGAAAAAGGATTCCTCTGGCATTTTAAATATCCTTTAAGCGATGGCTCAGGTCACTTGGTAGTGGCTACCACACGTCCTGAAACAATGCTTGGAGATACCGCAGTAGCCGTCCACCCGGAAGATGAGCGTTATCAGCATTTAGTGGGTAAAACCATCGATTTGCCTCTCACGGATCGTAAAATTCCCATTATTGCTGACAGCTATGTGGATAGAGAATTTGGTACAGGCTGTGTCAAGATTACACCCGCCCACGATTTTAACGACTATGAAATGGGCATGCGCCATAACCTGGCTATGATTAATGTGCTGGATGATGATGCCAATATTAATCAGAGTGCGCCCGAGAAATATCGTGGCATGGAGCGCTTTGCTGCGCGTAAGCAAATTGTTGAAGATTTCGAAGCCCTGGGCCTATTAGAGAAAATCGTCGACCATACACTCAAAGTTCCCAGAGGGGATCGCAGTGGTGTTGTTATTGAGCCTTATCTCACCAATCAATGGTACGTAAAAACGGCACCGCTTGCCGAGGAGGCGATTAAAGCAGTTGAAGATGGCAGCATTGGATTCGTGCCGAAGCAATATGAAAACATGTACTTCTCGTGGATGCGCGATATTCAAGACTGGTGTATTTCCAGACAGCTTTGGTGGGGCCACCGAATTCCCGCGTGGTATGACAATGAAGGCAAAGTCTATGTTGGTCGCAGTGAGGAAGAAGTTCGTCAAAAACATAAGCTAAGTGATGATCTTAACTTACAGCAAGATAACGATGTACTAGATACTTGGTTTTCATCGGGTCTGTGGACTTTCGGCACTTTAGGCTGGCCCGCTGATAATGATATGTTGGAAACCTTCCATCCCTCTTCCGTTCTGGTTACAGGCTTTGACATTATCTTTTTCTGGGTTGCAAGAATGATCATGTTAACCCTGTATTTCCGTAAAGAAGTACCATTTCACACGGTCTATGTTCATGGCCTTGTACGTGACAGCAGTGGTCAAAAAATGTCGAAGTCTAAAGGCAATGTACTCGATCCGATAGACCTTATCGACGGTATTAGCCTTGACGAATTAATTAAAAAGCGCGTTTCTGGCATGATGGTGCCAAAACTGAAGCAGAAAATAGAAAAACTTACCCGCAAGGAATTCCCTGAAGGAATAGCGGGCTACGGTACAGATGCGCTGCGCTTCACGTATTATTCATTGGCTTCGACCGGGCGCGATATTAATTTTGATGTTGGCCGCATCGAAGGTTTCAGAAATTTCTGCAACAAACTGTGGAATGCTTCCAATTACGTATTAATGAATACCGCTGAACATGATACTGCTGCCGACGGCTCCAGCGACTATAGCTTAACTCTTGCTGATCGTTGGATTATCTCCCGCCTACAGCAAGCCGAAAAAGCTGTAGAGGAAGGTTTTCAAAGCTACCGTTTGGATCTCGCGAGCCAAGCGATATATGACTTTGTCTGGAAAGATTACTGCGACTGGTATCTTGAGCTGACCAAGCCTGTTTTATGGGATGATAATATTGCAGACGATGTTAAAAAAGGCACCCGCAGAACGCTAATACGCGTTTTAGAGACAATTTTAAGACTAGCACACCCTTTAATGCCCTTTATTACTGAAGAGATATGGCAACGTGTCAAAACGCTGGCAGGAGCTGAAGGCAAAACCATTATGCTGGCGCAATACCCTATTGCCGATGAAAGTAAAATAGATAACCAAGCTATTGCTGATATCGAATGGGTCAAAGGTGTTATTGAAGGTATACGCGCAATTCGCGGCGAAATGAATATCTCTCCATCGAAACAGCTACCCGTGTATTTCCAAAACGGCAGCCAAGCTGATGAGCAATGTTTACAAAGTAATGCGCAGTTCCTAAAAAAATTGGCTCACCTGGAGCAAATTACCTGGCTTCATAAAGATGAGGAAGCTCCACTGTCGGCGACAGCATTGGTGGGAACATTAGAAATTCTCGTTCCGATGGCAGGTCTAATCGACAAAGATGCAGAAATCGCTCGTCTAGATAAGGAAATAGAGCGTATGCAAAAAGATTTGCAAAAAATTGAAGGCAAACTGGCTAATGCAAAATTTGTTGATAAAGCGCCGGAGCAAGTTGTACAAAAAGAGAGAGACAGGTTAGTTGAAATTCAGACATCTTTAGCTAAGCTATCTGAACAGAAGGGCAAAATTTCAGCTCTTTGATCACAATTAGCCCGACAGATTTTTCCATATTTCTCCGGTTGTTAAGGGAAGACTTATAGATCCCCCCTTCCCTTAACACAATAACTAATCGGCTAAACAACGCTATATATAATCCCATAACGAGCAAAAAATAAATAAAAGGGAGCAGGCTGAAAATAAATTTGTACATTAATAGTTAAAATTGAGCGTAAATACTTGGATTTGTTTATTTATAGTGCATTAAAATGAACTACCGGATAACAAACATCTGCAAGCCCGAAACGCGCAGAAAAATTTGCAGACAAAAATAAAAAACGGTGTATAAATAATATGTTAACTATGAAAATGCTTCGCAATTCCCTTGTGACACGAGTAATGGCAGCAGCCAACACACTGTTATTTGCAACACTTATTGCTTGTGGAAAAAAAGAACCAGAAGCTCCTGTGGAGCCTCCTCTTTTTGTCGGTAATGATTCAGAACCCGTGAATCCCGAAATTAAAATTGGCGTCGAAAGCTGTGATCGGCTATTGGAAAAATATCGCCGGTGTTTAGCTAAACTTCCTGAAAGTACTCGTCAGTCCATGCAAGTAGGACTAACCAAAGCCGAACAAACCTGGATAAAAACATCGAAACAGCCCAATAGCGAAGCAAAGCTTACAAGCGCATGTAAGAAAATGGATGAGAGCCTATCCCAAGTGATGAAAGCCCAAGGTTGTCAGTGGGATTAAATAATCTTCCCGGCGTCAGGTGCGCAGACAAAAATAAAAATTGTTTATCCCTTCCCTACTCCCTAGCGACCATAATATCTGACGCCAAAATATTTTAATACTTATATGAATGTATCACTGCGACAAACTGTCACATCGACGACGCTAAACTCAAGTGGTACATTCCTCGCTTATGTATTATTCATTACCTAAGGGCACCTCTGATATCTAACCTCTGATATCCAAATAGGAGTGTCCTGTAATACATAATTGTCAATGTAGCATTTTCTTCGGTGGTTTCTCTTTTATCCTGTGAGAAACCATCTTTTTTAGCGTCAGCTTTAGACTATTTATCTAAGGTTTTTGTTAAACTGATGGCACCACGAATCTGTCCTAATGAATAGCCAGTGGCTGCATCATCAGGATAATGTGTCATGATTTTTTGCTTTAACTCTCCACTGATATTTTTCCCATGGCAATTTAGACAAATAGCTTCGACACCCTGAGCTTTCATAAATCTATATTCGTTGTTTACTATTTTAGAATAATGCATAAGCTGTGCAGACTCACCTTTTAATTGCCGTTCATCAAATTCACGCAAGACCTCATATTCAAACGGGTCAGCGACTGCACTATGCAGATTGCGGGGTTGCAGACTGACACGAGATATAGACCAACCTGTTTCTAAGCTTAAGTTTTTAGCGATTTCAGGCGCAGCAGAAGAACAGACCTCAACTGCCGAAGTAAAACCACCGGACTGAATGGCACTTTTAAGAATGGGTTTCAAACGGGAAGAAAATGTCTTTGCAATAGCCTTTGCTTCCAGTGTCAACGCTTCAGAACTAGACTCGCTACTGAACGCTTTTATTGTTTTACCATCTTGCTCTGAGGCAATAGGCATATTTGTAAATAAGCCAAATAAAGTAATAACGAAAATAGAGAAATATGTCGTTTTCACAGCATGTTTACCTGTTAAGTTGGTCTCTGTTTTTTAAATAAAATATATTTTCTCTTTCAAAAATAACAGTGACTAAGACATATTCACGCTAATTTTATTTCTGTTGCTCGTCCCTAAATTACCTTCACGATATTTAATATGCACTAAACAAAAAAGCCCGAGTCGAAAAATGAGAGTTGGCGTCGAAGTCTGCCGTCGACTGCTGGAAAAATATTATCGATGTTTCAGCAAGCTTGCCGATAGCACACGCCCCCCGTAAATTAAGCTGACCAGTGCCAAACAAACCTGGATAAAAACAGTGAAGCAGATTAATGCCAATAAGAAAAAGGATGAGAGCCTCTCTTTGAACCTGTTGATTTGATCTTGGGTTGGCACTCGTCCTATACAAATTCTGAAAATTTTATAAATGATAGCTTAGGGAGATTCTCACGGTTCGAGGCTCAATAACATGATAATGAATGTCCTCAGTCTCTGTTCCTGGTGCTTCGCTGGATAGCCGTGAAGCATAAAAATAATCAATATCGTGATCATTGCTATCACTAAGATTCAAGATATCCGCTCTCACACTCCAGTCGGCCTGGCGAAAGCCAACGCGTAAATTAAAGATCGTACTAGAATCAGATTTTACAGAACCATCTTCAACAAGTGGTCGTTCACCAAAGTGTCGCGCTCTCAAGCTGCCATACCAACCCTCATTAAAATCCACATTCAGGCCTGCCTGGAGTACATTTTTAACGGCGCCAGGTATTTCATCGCCTTCGGGTGCTGAATCACTGAACTTAGCATCGGTATAGGCATATTCAAGGTCTATGCTGAAATAATCTGTAAGCTGATAATACGTCGTCAGCTCCAAGCCCGAGCGCTCAGAACTGCGGCTCGCCTCGGTATTACCCGCATCGCCGACAAACAGTAATTCGCTGTCCAACTCTAGTGTCCACAATGCGATAGATGTATTAAGCCGATCGCTAATAAAACCGCGCAAGCCCGTCTCATAACCGAATGATTTTACTAAAGGGTCTACCGCATCCACAGCGCTGCCATCAGATGGGTCAACTCGAATGGTAGTGCCACGTGCATCATTGGAATGAAAACCTTGGCCTGTAGAAACATAGCCTTCCCATTCATTGTCAAAGGTGTAAATCAAGCTCGATTTTATAGATACTAGGTCATCACTAGCGCTACCACTATTCGCACTCAAATCAACGTTATTTGTATTGGTGCCTACTCGATCATTAACACTAAAATCGTAGTAGTCGTAGCGCAAGCCCACAACACTCCTAAGGCGCTCACTCCAAGCAGTGCGATTTTCCCAGAATAAACCGATACTTGACTGTTCTACTTGGTCGCTGCGATTGACACCCAATCGACTTCGAGCCTGCGTCTGGTAAAGCCCTACTTCATCGATATCATCCACGCGCAGTTCAATACCAAATCGATTGCTCGTCTTTTTCCCTGCTAGCAGATTACCTTTGTGCAAATAGCTGAGTTGTCCGCCGTAGATGTTGCGTTCATCTACCTGTTCAAATTGGTCGCCATTATCGGGATCATCTAAGAAGTAAGTAAAATTTGACCAGAGATTCAGTGAGTAATCAATGAAATAGGCCGCCCCCTCCCAGGCACCTTGTTGCCATGTAGTACTTAGACTGTAACGACTAGAATCACCACCTACAGTATCATCAATTGAGCCCAATTCATCGATAATACCCTGCTCTACAGCCCGAAGAGGAATCTGGTCGGCGCTGTTCCAACTGTTGTCATACGCCATTACTGAGAAGCTTATGAAACCCTCTTTTAAAGGACGGGTATGCTTTGCGAGAACATTAATTTTATTCAGGTCTTCCTCAATGTCTGTCCACGGCCCGTCGTAGCGATTACCTTCTGCGGCAAATAAAAACTCTCCCCCGGCTAGAGCAACGCTATCCATGGCAAACAGCCTGTAAAACGAATCTTCACCCACAGTCGCGGTTATCAATCCGCGCTTTGCGTTTCGAATCGTCGTAATCTGTGTGCTACCAGCACCACTAAAATCCCCCACATCAGCATAGTATGCGCCTTTTTTATAGTCGAGTTGCAATACGGTCTCAGGTATCAAGAAATTAATATCGGTATAACCCTGCCCGTGTCCGTGAGTACGCATATTTACTGGCATGCCATCAATTTGGGTCGAAAAATCGGTACCGTGGTCTAGATTAAAGCCTCGCAAAAAATATTGGTTGGCCTTACCGGTACCACTATGTTGGGTTACTACCATTCCAGGAATTAGCTCTAATACTTCGCCAGTGCGTAACAAAGGGCGAAGTTCAATTTCTTTTTGTCCAACCACTCCCTCGGAAGCCGAAACGGCTTCACCAAGAAGATTCCTTTGCCGGCCTTCAATAATAATATTTTCAATATTTTGGTGTGCAACGACAGACTGACTGGTAAATGTAACCAATAAATAAATGTTCAGTCTTTTCATCATGGGTATTTCCCCTTTGTATCTCACTCAAGCTAAAATGTCTGGCTGATAATATGGCTAAACGTGTATTATCTAGCACCTTCTGAAAACCGATAATAGGTAGGCTTTTGTGAACCACTTGACCAACAAGCTAGGTCAACTTTTAAGCGAATTGTCACCCACTCCTAAAGCGCCAGCGCTCGGTGAAAGAGAGTTGGAAGTTATGAAGATACTTTGGCGAGGGAGAGCGCTTTCTGTTAAACAGGTATTGAACAACATTGCTGACCGTGAACTGAGTGTAAGCACTGTGCAAAGTACTCTTGAGCGCCTGCATAGAAAAAAATTATTGCATAGAGAAAAAGCCGGTAGACATTTTGTTTACCAAGCAGCCGTCACACAAGATCAAATAATTAGTCAGTTGCTTGGAGATATCACCGAGCAAATTTGCGATGGAGATATGGCGCCTTTAGTTTCTGGCTTCACTCGTTTTTATGATGAGAAATCATCCTGCCGAGATATGGCCAACCAGAGTAAGTTTGAAAATCTACTCGTTGATGTTAGCGATGATGAATCTATTTCTTAATGTTCTCTACCACATAAGTAGTTGGGTCATCATTTTTGTGGCACTTTCATGGCTTATCGCCAGCTTTTATCCCTTGATGTCTCGGATACTTACCAAAGTAACCGCAGAACACGCTGCACTTTGCATTCTGCTTTATGGGCTTCTCGTACCCTTGGCTGCTCCAGCAGGATTGATTGCCTTATCGTTGCCAGAGTTTGCTTTTCCTTTCATTGCTGACCATTGTCACGACCTCGATTGTACTCCGCATAGTCTCCAATTCACGGTCGACAAGACGCAAACCCTCACTATAATCGCTTTATTCGTTAGCTTGTTAATTGCTGTTTGCACAATGATAATTGTGCAATTGCGTTGGAATCAAAACAAACTCGACATGTTAAATCGTTTAGCTAGGCCTACTACTTCATCCTATAAAGTTTTGGATAGTAAGGCCGCACTGGCATGGTGCTCAGGTCTACTTAAACCCAAGATATTTATTTCTCGCGGTCTGTCTGAGATGCTTACCAAAGAACAGATGCAATTCGTTCTAGCACACGAACAAACACACGTTATACGAAAAGACAACCTGCGAAAATGGCTAATCTATTGGGCGACCATTGCTTGGCCCAAACGCTATAGAATACGAATTCGACAGGAGCTATCTGACTATACAGAACAGGTTTGTGACTTGGTGGCAGTGCAAAGTGAGCATCAAACACTTGAAATTTCACTAGTGATGGAAACACTAGAAAAGTGCTATTCTTCAATTGATAAAAATCATAATTCCAATGAGGCAAACGACTTTATAGCCAGAGCACAAATGCTGAAAAAGCATTGGGAATCACGCAGTGTTAGTCATAAAAACTCTACGTTTACTCACTGGCTTGCGACAGCATTTATAGGCAGTCTATGGTGTATTTCTATCATTTTAACTATCCACCTTGGTCATCCAGTACTGGAATGGTTGGCGGCTTAATTCTAAGGGTTGTCTAGAAAGCTAAAGGAGTAAGCTATCGGTAAGGACCACACTTTTTGCAGCCGGAACAAATGTGAACACCTTGTTAGCCTTTGGCATTATCTTGCATGACAATTATTTTCAAACCATTTCTCCAAATTTGGATTGAGCTTTTGCCAATATACACCGTGATATGAAGGCTTTTGCACTTCCAAAGCAATCAATAAAGCAGTGGTAAATAAACTAATTCCTACTGAAATTTCAACTGACAGTACACCAAATTTTAGGGATGTTGATGCACATACTATAAATACACCAGCCCAAATTAACTCAGGTATTCTTGACATTCTCGCTAGATTACAGAATAGAAAAAAGTGTGCAACGACAAATAATGTAATAAAACAGAGCATTCTCGAATACTGATAAAGGAAGCTCGCTAGAACAAAAGATACTGTAATAACGCTAATATCCAATTTTGACAATCTAAAACCTGGATTAAATTGCATCATTCTTCTAACGTTAGTGTTGGTGTCAAAAATGTTGCAGCCAAAGGTGAGCATTGTGGTGTAATAAGTGTGGCGTAATAAGAGTCGTGCGTAATAGAAGACTGCACGATTCTAGGTTGACTCGTTAGCATTTATACTTTGAATTCAACTGGGTATTTTGATTTAAAGTCTTTTTTTCGCATGATTGTCATAGCGATAACACTACTTTCCTGTTTACCTTGTGTACCTGACTTTTTAGATATTGCATAAGGCTGATTTTAATTCTTTTAAAATCAGCCTCTATCAGACAGGGCTTTTAGTTTCTATATAAAGATTTTGACCTGCAAAAATTAACGGATGATGTAGGCGGCCCCTGATTGAAAAGCTGAAGTGTCTTCATTCTCAGCGCCGACAATTAAATCTTCACCATCGAAAATTAATGACGAACCAAATGCATCTTCTAAATTAGTATTCGTCGCTTTCACATACAATTGATGTGTCCAAGTGTTATTTTCTTTTTCAAATACGTATACGGCGCCGGAGTCATTAATACCTAGGCTGTCATCATCGTCACTAATTCTCATGGAGGAACCATCTTCCATTGGAGCACTCACCGCGAGCATACTCGCTGACAGAGCCACCTGAGAACCAAAAGCCATACCATTTGAGCGCTGTGTCGCCTTAATAAACACATCCTCAATCCAATTTTCCCCTTGGCTCTGACGAGTGAAGACATAAGCCGCACCAGAATCAGGGGCACCAGTGTCGTTAGCAGCGTTGCCAACGCCCACATTGCCACTATCATCTCCTGGTACGCCAACAGCGATACGGTTTCGTAAAACCGCCAACGAAGCGCCAAAATTATCATCAGCGCTACGCACACTTGGCGTTATTTGTTTCTCCTGAGACCACATATTCGAACTATTGCGTTCATACACATAAACCGCCCCGGCATTATTTAAGCTATTGGTGGTATCTGTCTCGTTGGGCGCGCTAGCAACAAATTCAGGATTCGCCTGATCTACATTTAACTGCACCACTTGACCAAAGCGCCCACCATTGGCACGTAATGTTTGTTCTAATGACCATGAACCTGAGTCCGGTATATAAACATAAACGGCACCTACGCCAGAGTCCGTCGCAGGTGCGCCAACAACAAGAAAGTCGTCGTCAAGATCCAGCGAGAAACCAAACTCGCCGCCAGAAGGAGCAGTGATAGTTTCATCGAAACTCCAACTACCACCTGATCGCGTATAGAAATGAACGGCACCACTTGAACTACTGGTTCCTGGCGCACCTACCGCCAGCACATCGCCGTTGAGCGCAAGACTAGTGCCAAACAAATCGCCATTGGCTGGGCCGTCAAGCTGTGATTGCAAGGCCCAGGTATCGCCTGTGCGGAAATAAACAAAGACAGCACCGGCGTTATCACCTGCTGATCCACCTCTCGCTCGCCCTGTGGCGGCAATGGCTAAGGTATTGCCATCAAAGGCTAATACATCACCAAATTTATCGCCCGTGACCAGAGTTGAATCTTTTGGCAGCATGGCAACGGTGAGGTCGCTCTTGGCACCTCGGGTAACAGCGGTTGTATAGCTGCGCATAGTTGTGCCATCACTGGCGGTCACTTTGACTTCAAGATCACTCGCCTGCCCTGCTGATAGGGCCACACCTGAACTTGCTCTGCCATTAGCCAGTGCTTGGCTACCGAGAGTAGCCGTTGCCAGCTCATCCGACTTAGTCACGGTCACCACAGTTTCATTGACAAAATAATTAGGAGCCATGGTGTAGCTTGTTGTATCACGATTAAAGTCAAGGCCTACATACTCCACTTTCAAAGCACTGAGAGATGCATCGCTGCTGGACTCCTGTACGCGAGTAATCACGATAGTGTATGTCTCGGTCAGTTCATTTTCAGCAATCACTTCTATCTCAAAGGTATTGCGGCCAAAGGCCAATGGGCGGGTAACCGTAGTATCTGCAGGAAAGTCCTCACCATTAAGGCGCATTGTCGCCTTATCATCATCAGGCGTTGCGTTAAATGTAATGGAGTCAACACTCATCGCCACTCTTGCCGTGTAATCCAGTTGATCTCGCCGAAAAGCAGGGTCTAAGGTAACGCCATCACTCAAGACCAAGCGTTCTAGGTCTGTGTCACCTGAACGCCCAAAGCCAGCATTACAGCCACTAAGAAAAATACCGATTAGTACAAACAATACTAGACCTTTGGCAGAAGAGCATTTGCCAAATAAAGATGATGCAATACAACGAAACATGAGAATCTTTCCGTATCAGAATAGGTAGAATTAGGCCACAGCATACCTTGAAAGGGCGAGACAAAATGAGAAATAACTAAGGAAACGCGCGCGGCGGTTAATTGTTAGCGCGCTAAGCGCTTTAAACAAATAGAAACACCTAGGGAAGCAGTGCTTTGGCTGGCCCTTAGCTAACAACGGATAAATAACTCCAGCCCTGCTGATACCTACTGCTTATTTTTTCCACACTAAGCGCTTCGTCAAATACAAAACCTTGTGCTTGATGAATCCCCAATTGCTTTAACATCACCAGCTCATGCTGGTTTTCAACGCCCTCCGCGACAATATTGAGGTTCATACTTTTTGCCACTTCGACAATAGCCCCAACCACCTTCTGATGTTCATCAAAATGATCGATTCCACTAATAAAAAAACGATCGACCTTTAAGCTACTTAATGGGAAACGAGAAAGGTAGGCGAGGTTGGAATACCCTGTACCAAAGTTATCAATACTGACGCTCACCCCTTGCTCTTTAATAAGCTTTAAGTTGGTAATAATATTTTCGGAATTCTCCATTACCACGCTTTCTGTTAGCTCAAGTTCTAATAACTCACCTGGGAGTTGATATTTTTTAAGTGCTTGGGTGATATGTTCGCACATTTGCTTGTGATGAACTTGTGCGGCCGAAGTATTAATCGAAACAGGTACGGCCATACCCTTGTCGCGCCAGTGAGCTAATGTTTTGATAACCTCGTCAATTACCCAATTACCCAACTTTAAAATAAAGCCTGAGCGCTCGGCACGGGGTATAAACTCGGAAGGTAACACAATGCTACCACCGACCTTGTCTCGCCAACGAATCAGCGCTTCTAAACCAACCACGGAGCCGCTCTCAAGATCTACTTTAGGCTGATACAACACCTCAAATTCACGATTTTCAAGAGCTTCTTCAATACGTACATCGATAGTCATCTTTTTCAATGAACGATCAGCAATGTGCCGAGAAAAAACTGCCGCTTGATTTTTTCCCATTTGCTTCGCGTGATACATAGCCAAATCTGCTTTTTGCACGAGCGACCAACACTCATTACCATCCTCAGGATAACTAGCAACGCCTAAACTCATCGTCGCCTCAAAAGATAAATCATCCACTTGAATAGGCTGACTCAAGGTCGATCGAACACGCTCCACCATGGCTTTGGATTGTTCTAAACTTGTGTGAGGCAAAACTATCACAAATTCATCACCGCCAATTCGGGCAATAACATCCTCTTCACGTACAGCGTGACGCAATCGATCAGCTAATTCCACCAACACACAATCACCTACATTGTGGCCAACCGTATCATTAATAATTTTAAAATTATCTAAATCAATAAATATCACAACCAGCCGGTCATCAACATCATTGTGATGCGTTAGGCATTTGTTAAGTTTAAATTCTAACTGCAGACGGTTAGGAAGATTAGTGAGAGCATCATGATGTGCCAAATACTGCATTTTATTTTCGGCACTTTTGCGCCGATTAATATCTCTACCGGCACCCGCCGTGCCCACTACCTCACCTTTCAAACCGAATAAGGGAACTTTAATAATCTCGAACCAGCACTCCTTGCCATCTGGGGTAACGATCAATTCCTCGCGATGCAATACTTCGCCTGAAGTCATAACTTTTTTATCATCGTCAGTATAGCGTTTTGCCATTTCCGCTTTGGCAATATCCCAGTCACTTTTACCGAGAAGCTCCTTAACAGGCAGGCCCAACAGTTTTGTGAACTCTTTATTTACCATAAGCAAACGCGAGTCGCGATCTTTAATCCAAGCGATATCGGGGACACTGTCGATCAGAGACTTAATATGACCACGCTCAATTTCAAGCTCGTTAACCTTATTGCGCAGCCGTAAAAGATGATAAGTCAGTCCGATAACAATAAGTAACAGCGCAAACATTGTAACGACGAGCAATTCCATAAATTTCTAACAATCCCTTTTAATCTTATTATTAATATTCATCATAATTGTAGGGACACTTCTGGCCCTGAAACGATTATACGAAAAATATACCACAATTAACAAAGCAGTCATTTCCATAATTTTCTCTACCTCCTTACAGTGGGTAAAGGTTCACAAAAATATAAAGGGTGCCTCATACATGGAAGGTTCCTAAAACCTTATGAGCTTTAAATGATGATTTCATAGAGCAAATAGGTCGTAATAAGCGTTAGATGTTTTCGCAATAACCATATATCATTAATAACATATCTCTTTCTTACCTTTTTACCCCTGCATAAAAAAAAAGGTGTTGAGATAGGCCCAATTAATAGTATTTATTAATCGTTAGAGTATACGTATGTCCGAGCGAGCCTCAGAGGCGATAACAACTGCGGCCAGCCACTCTCCTAAGGAGAGTGAACATTATGATGTTGTCGTGGTTAATTCGGGCCTACAAGGCGTTAGTATAGCCTGTGAAGCAGCTAGCCGAAATTTAAAGACGCTGCTTGTATCAAATTGTATCGGTGAATCATCGTACCCCACGGGTATATATGGTGATGGACTCAATAATCTTAAAAACTTTCATCTCGCAAGTCTTATCTCAAACTTTGAAGAACTCGCTAATATGTATAAACGTACCCCCCATTTGGTACGCCCTATACACACCTACGTAGTGGGGGCACAAGCAACCCCTTCTCTTCATTGGCGTTCAATGATGAAATTTTATAATTGGCTACAACGGAAAAAAATTCCCTCAATAGCCTCCGAGGAACAGAACTCAAACGCAGATCAAGCCCCGGTCAATGAGCTCATTAAAATAACCACAAAAGAATTCAGTATAAACTTCAATCGAATTGAAATCGCATATATGCAGCAATTACAAGCATTAGGCGGCGATATATTACAAGATCATCAGCTACTAGAAGCACAGCGACAAGACAAACAGTGGCGCTTGGTGATCAGTAAGAAAAAACAAAACAATTGTCTAAATATTTCTAGTAGTATTCTCATTAACTGCAATGGCTGTCATACCGACGACTTACTTAAACAAACACTTGCTGTAAAAACAAGGAGCGCCACTAATCATCAACGTGTATCGGCACTAATATTTATTCGACATCAATCAAAATGGAATAGTGCTGTTGCTTTACAGCAAGCTAAGCAAGCCTTTGTTTACGCCTATCCTATCAGCGCGCAACACATATGCGTGGGGCCTGTTAGCGCCGAACACGACAGCTCTGAAGCGAAAGAAAAAGCCTTAGCGATATTTATATCCCTGTGGAACCAGCACTTTAACCTGCCCCTAAATAGGGATGACATTATCCACTCTCAATGGACATCACAAGCCGTGCTCGATGACCCAAGCTGCCGTTCATCTTATGTCAGGCCTGAGTGTTATCTCGATTTAAACAACCCAGGTAACCTTGCCCCCTTATTGAATGTATTCGGTGCTAACATGATCCAACACAGGCATCTAGCCCAGCAAGCGCTCGATATACTGATACCTTTTACCCAGGCACAGGCTGATGCCCAATTCATTAATACCCCACTACCAGGAGGGGATTTTGAACAACAACCTTTAGCGCAACTATTAGCGCAATTTTACCAACGCTACAGTACCCTACCCAAAGAGCTTATCACTCGTCTGTTCTACACCTACGGCACAAATTTATTAAAAATCCTCGGCAATAGTCAGGAAATAGAGGATCTCGGCTACAATTTTGGCCACCATCTATATGAAGCCGAAGTTCGCTATTTATTAGAATATGAGTGGGCGAGAAACCACTATGATATTTTATGGCGACATACTTTTCTTGGTCTTAGCTTTGATAAGGATCAACAAGAAACGCTAAACAGATATCTATCATCTATTTAAAAAAATAAACGCTATATAGCTCTAAAAAAGCGTCACCAAAGACACTAGTTGGAGAAAGATTAATAGGCTAAAATTGTTGTTTTTCAAAAATTCACTTATCATAAGGACTTAATATTAAATGGAAAAAATCCTGAGAAAAGTCACGTTCTCCATCACAACTTCTCTACTCCTCATAATCTCAAATATCTCCCTTGCTATTCAATCAAACAACCTAATCCCTATTGCGGGAAAATGGAATGGTGAGCCCAACACTTCATTTATTGAGCCTGATCATATTGGTCTATGGAACCCACTAGAAAGGTTAGGTAAACTTGACGGCAATCGAGATGGTCAAATAGATAACATTACCGTATCGGCGGGTAATCATGGCGATCAGTTTTTATCAGGAATTTGGAAAAAAGATAGCTACGGAAACGGTATTGCAGGCTTCGCTTTATATCGGCCACATACGCGCTTTTTTTATTTTTACGAAAAATTAAACAGTCAAATAATTTATCATCAAAGAGAAGCTGGAAATATTGGCGATATACCGTTAGTTGGCGATTGGGATGGCGACGGAATCGATGGCTTCGCAACTTATCGACCGACAACTCGAACAATAAGTTTTTATCAATCTATCGATTCGTCAGAACCTTTTTATTCAAGAGATTACGGAAATGTCAACGATATTCCACTTGTAGGCGACTGGAATGGTGATAGTAAAGATAGTATCGCCATTTACAATCCGCAGACTAGGCAATTCTCTTTTTATCAAGAGCTTAATACCGCTCCCTTTGTGTCACACGACTTTGGTGATTCTGGCGATATTCCAATTGTTGGAGACTGGGATGGCGATGGTAAAGATGGTATTGGTGTGTTTCGCATTACCAATGCAGGAAGCAAAGAGTTCTGGCTAAAAGACCTATTCAATAAAGAAGCAATTTCATATGTTGTATGGATAGATGGAGAATTTCATGATGCATCTTTAGGTATTCAAAAGTTCTATCAAGAAAATGTTCCTCATTTTGACCGCGAGGGAAATTTGCTCACAAAATTTGATACTAATAGGTCGTTTATTCCGAGAGGAATCTACAACGCCGACCCAGATAGGTTTGAGGAGCTAGATAACGCAGGATTTAACTTAGCTATGATTTGGCCAACGTATTATCCATTGAAAGATTCTCAATTAAATTCGTTAGACAATTTACCAAACTTTAAGGTTATTCATTATTTTAAGGAGTTTTCTAGCGCACCATTAGTCGGAAAATTCCATAACGGTAGTGATAGCTTTGGTGCATCTTCAGGCAATAATTTGGCATTAGATCTAGATGGAGATAAAAAGCCAGACTTTGTCAATGTTATAGGAGATAATAGTGATAGATATTTGTTTGGTGACTGGAATAATAATGGCCACGACGGCCTAGCTATCTACAAACCCGATCAACGGCAATTTTGGTTCTATCATGATATTCTCGGCAATGAGACGATTACAGTAAACAACGTGGCTTCTGCCTTAGATGAGGATCTGCCAATAGTTGGTGATTGGGATGGGGACGGACGAGAAAGCTTTGCGCTTTACCGTCCAAGTACAAGAGAAATTCGCTTTTATCAAAACCTCAATGCTTCTATGCCATTCAGGATAACAACCTTTGGTAACCCTGGTGATATCATTGTAGCTGGTAATTGGGATGGGCAAGGTGCAGATGGAATCGCCACCTATCGTCCTTCAACTCGTCGATTCTGGTTATACCAGGATATTTACTCCGAGCCATTCACATCTATTGACTTAGGTAATCACGGCGATTTGCCTATTGCCGGCGACTGGAATGGGGATGGTACAGATAACATAGGCGTTTATCGTTTTGTTGATCGCGGTGTACAGCATGAATTTTGGACATTAAATAACACTGGTAATAATCAGCAGCTCAGCGTATACCGCTTTAAGAATCCAATGATCAATCTTCCAGAAAGCACAAAAAATAGGGTATTTGGTTTTTACACCGCTGACGAGCCAATAAATTATAGTGTTGGCCCGCAACAAACACTTAATGACTTAACATCAATTTACGACGCATACTCAGATATAAATTCACAGGTATTTTTTCACGTAAATGTGCCATTTGTACCACAAGACAGTGACCCTGCCATAGAAAACAGCTGGAAGGCTTTTGCAAAGTTAGGAGAAATTACAGCACATGATGCTTACCCTAAGCGCAATACTCGACAGGATATGTGTGAGGGAGGAGCGGTACCTCTTACTAGCTTAGAAGAGATTGCCAATACTGTTAGTCAGGCCAGAATAGAAACACGAGAAGCTAAACCAAATTGGTTTGTTTATCAAACGTTCGATAGCCAAGATAGCTGTGGTAACTTTGATTTTGATGCTCCGACTGAAGAAGAATTAAGAGCCATGGTGTATACCAGTATTGTACATGGTGCTACAGGCCTACTATCATTCTTATATCACAGTCCGCAAATCAATAGTGAATTAACAGGCATTGCTCCAGACCAAGGTTTAACGCATTTATGGCAAGCCTCAAAAGTTCTGAATACTGAAATAGAAAGCTTGAAGGAGATAATTCTATCACCGACATCTAATAAAAATTACTCTATTAAGTTGATGAGTCAAAACCACACGGCAAACGGAGAACTTCCTATCAGAAGCTTGCTGAAAAGACATGTTGACGGCACACATACACTTATTACTGTGAATATTACTAATAAAGCACATACTGCTATTTTCCAGCTGGAACCTATTTTGCTACCGGGACAGAAAGTAAAGGAAGGAGTATTATCTGGCACAGAAATACCTACTGTTGCGTCTGGTTTTGCCGCTAGGTACGAACCTTTTGATGTAAAAATTTATCGAATATCCGCAACAAATTAGCCATCAAGCGAAAGTATTTTTCAGGACTTTGAAATAGAGTTTAAAGTTAAGCGCTAATTATTAGAGTTCCAGGGGGGTATGCTCTTATTCATAGAGATACCCCTTAAGACTCAAAGAACCCACACAAATGCTATTTTTATAGCGCCATTAAGCTGTCCACTTCATCCCATACCGGGTTGCCGTATAGCGGCACGGTCGATAAAGAATGTTCGTAGTTGCCGTCAATTTCTGTGGTGGAATAGGAAAGATATAACAAGGTCTTAGAATTTTTATCGAATATTCGACGAATTTTCATTGCTTTAAGAAAGATTGATTTAGACTTCTTAAAAACAATCTCTCCATGGTCACTCAGATCAATACTCTGCATATGTTCGATATTAATAGGCCCCGTTTGACGGCAGGATATAGACGAATTGCTGGGATCGACAAAATCGAAGTTACCTTTAACATGGGCAATATAGCAGGTAACGCCAGGAATTTTAGGGTCGACCATTTTTTCTATTTTAATATCTCTCGATGTGAGAACACCTAAAGAAACATCACCCACTTGATTTTCACGGTCAGTAAGAAAATACATAGCAGTAAATATCAGCGCTACTACAATCGCAACAATAACTAACACTTGAATGACACGTCGAAAAAAATTTTTTAACATCCTTCCACCATTTGAATATGAAACAAGCGATCACCCGGCTCGCGGCCAATCAATAATTGTAAACCATCATGCAACTTAATTTGAGAGCCAATGGGCAACGGCTCTTTAGTTGTCGCATCGATAAGGCCATGCATACGTTCATTAACAAGATACCATTGATTTTGGTGCAATACGAAATAACCTTGACGATGTTTATTCACAGGCTTTAACCGTTCATTAGGCTGGATTAAACGATTAGTGTGCCATGGGAATAGAGACTGATTGGAATACACCATTAAACGGTGATTATCCGAGCTAAAACTTCCTTCGCCACGCTCAGAATATAAATTAATAACGGGCAACAAACCTTGGTAAGGTGTGCTACAAAATGGACATTTGGGTGATGTGCTGTTGTCGAAGACAAACCATTTTTGCTGGCAACGTTGATTTTGGCAAGGTTGTACCAAGTCGATCGTTTTAATTAACGCCGATTCCCATTCATCCGCCGTAGGGCGCTTTTTCGGCTCGTGTAGACCTTCGATAAAAGCGCGCTCAAATAACTGGCTTAGGTAAGGCCCGGTAATCGTATAGGGAAGTTTTTGTGTATCTTTCCATGGTAATTCACTGGGCTTGGCTTTATCCACATCGATGACATTTTCTTTATTAGATGGATGTTCGACAAACAAAGCTTTCTCCCCCATCAGTAAAGTTTCATCTCTTTGTGGGTCAAGATCGTGTACTTTATCACCTCTTAACGGGTGTCTGAGCAATAAGTAATTATATATTAGGACAGACAACGCGTGCCTATCGGTATTAATATTAGGCAGCGCTCGTTTTGGATCATCTTTGGCTAAATGTGCACTGGCCACAACCTCTGGTGCAATAAAGTCCGGTGTTCCCACGACATCTGGTGGATATTTCCCCGGCACCACTAAACCATCAATATCAATAATAGTCGCATGGCCTGTCACAGGAGAAACAATAACATTTTTGTAACTTAGATCTGAGTGCGCGAGGCCTGCTGCATGTAGACGACGCACCGCACGAGCAATCATTAAACTGATACGCAAATAACTTAGCCAGTCGCCTTTTTCCCTCTCGTCTAGAAAACGATTCTGATTATTCGCAGAAGCAAACCACTTACCTTGTTTTTCTTTACCTTTAATTTTAAGAAAATCGTCATTAACCGAGCCATGCTGGAAAAAAAAGTGAGAACGATATACTGGCATCACAACACCCACTAAGCCATTATATTTGACTATTTTTTCAGGCCAGCAAAATAAATTCTTCCAATATTCGCCCTGCTCAGTTGCAAAAATCTTTTCACGGTATGGGCCTGTAATCATTTCTAAACGTTGATAACTGGCGTCATCTAAGGCTTCGCGATAAAAAGCAACAACGTAATTTTTGCACGGGCTAAAGTAGACATCTTTCATGGTGCCCGAACCAATGACTTTATCATCGACAAATTCTACATCGCTGCCATCGAGGGCTGTAAGTTTACATACAGACATTATGCTTCCTTTGTTTCTTTTTATCTCCTAAAAAAAGCGTCCTGCTTTTTTTAGGAGGTCGCCATTAAAATGCTCAACGCAAAAGTGGGATTTTGCTGGCATTTTAATGGCTCGCATTGGCCAAAAGGGCCAATGAGCAAGCCTTCCTGGCTTGCTGTGCTTTTTATTTCTTAACTATTTTAGCCAGTTGTTTTGGACAACAAATAGCGATGGAACGGTCATCGTGGTTGCCGGCAGACCAGAAGCCCATCCAGTCAAGTAATTTTTCTTTTCCTTCATCGCGATCTTGATTGACGATAGCAGGTTCTATTTCTTGCCATAACGTGTCCCACTTCGCCACTTCATTCATTTCTTTTTCTGTGTCAAACCAAGGATCGGTAATGCCGTCAGTAGCGAGAATCAAAGCTGTTATGGAATCTACTTTTCGCAAAGAAATGCGCTGGTAAACACTGTGGTCTTCAAACATTTTGCCATCGAGAAAGCGTGTTTGGCCTGCAAACTCTCCTGAGTCAGGATTGCCAAGTAATTCAATACTTTTATTTTTGTTGTACACCGCTACAGCGCCATCGCCAACCCAAAAAGATAAGATTAAATGTCCATCATCGACAGGCTTATGTGCGGCAAGCAGTAAGGTGGTAGAAAAGTCTTTAAAACGATCTCCTTGCTCTTCATCGATTTCGTTTTGAATGGCCAGTGCTGCATCATAGACAGCCTTAACAATAGTCTGTCTATATACTTCTTGTAGTTGTCGTTTGTGTTCTTCGCTAGCATCTTTTTGATAGGCACTATAGGCACTTTCTAGAGACTCACCAAAATGACCATTTAGGGTATCTTGTAATGTTCGCGTGGATTTAATAGTCGCTACCTCAGCCCCTCTGCGAGAATACTTACATGACCCAGCGCCATCGGCGACACACAAAACGCTCCATTCAGATGAGGGCTTACAAGCGAGTCTAAAATCGTCATCTCGATGAATACCTTTGTGCGCATGGGAGCGGCCACGTATACTAGCTCCCATCAATAGCAGATCTTCATTTTCTGCCACATCAGCATGTGTGTCAGGCTTATGAAATCTCGCAGATTCATCGGAGGGTAAGTTTTTCCATAGCGATCTAGGATCTGGATTAACGGTTATTTTGAGTAGCCCTTGAACTCTTCTTTTTTCTCCGTTAGGTAATAGCAGGAATGCGTATAAAGTAAGCTCGTAGTCTCCGGCTTTTTCAATACTACCTGTAATAGAAAAGTTATCGAGATCTACCACCAAGCCCTCTATTAACGAAATATCACTGTTATTACATAGCTCGAGGCTGCCATCGACACTATCGAGCAACAGAATTTTTTCATTAAACGCTTTACCGGCAGTCAAGTTCGGCACTCGCATTTTAATTGTCATAACGTGCATATTTTGTTTTTTAGAGGTTGACGTAACTCTGTAGTGTTTTGCTTTCAGCTTAGCCAGAGGGTCTCGCTTAATTAAATTCACTGGATATGTTTGCAAAGCATTTGCCATCTCTTGTTCAAGTCGATAAGCACAATGCTGAATGTTATTATTTTTTAATAATTGGCTTATGGCACGATCCGCCATAGGTGTGTCCACGTCGTAACCCGACTCTTGCATTATTGCGCGCACTATTTTTTTTAAATCAGGCATTATCCTTGTCCACGGTTAACATCAAAATTGCCGCCGCCACCACTCATATCAAACTGGAGTGATTTTGAGCACCAAGGGCAAGTCGCTAAGCCAGTACTATCTAAACACAGCAAGCGCTGGCATTCACAGATAGCAAAACTGGTGGGGTTGCCACATTGAGGACAGGGGGGAACACCATCGAGCGCTGAAGTATTAACACTTTCTTGCGTGGTTGTTTCCGAACTCCACTCAAAGTAGCCTTCATCTAAAGCAAAAGCACCTTCTAAACCAAAGTGCTGAGTTTTTATAAAACTAATACCGTCTGTTTTACTACGCGCATATTTAAGAAGGTAAGGTTTTTTATTCTTCGAACATTTACCAGTAAGTACGACGAAGTCAGGATCTGTGACAGCAAAGGTATCCACATTATCAACTACAGTCATACCTGAACTTTCTGCTTTTTCAAGGGAGACACCGCCGGTTTTACCTTCCACTTCAACTTTTTGACTTTGCGCTCTTACTGAAGCACTGACCCACTCAATAAACTTGCGGAAGTCTTCTTCCGTCGAATTCTCCAAAGCCAAAACATTTTCAGTAAGCTGCCCTAGCACTTGCATATCCGCATTCGTACCTAGAGTAATTGCCACCATAGAAGCGCGAGAGGCAAACTCAGTTCGCCATCGTTGGACAGCCTTACTAGGGTTATCGGTAGGTTTGCCATCGGTAATTAAAAATACCACAGGCTCCCAATCACCACGCTTTTCATAGGTGGTTTTCTCTACTTTCGTTTCGATTTGTTCCATTAATACATCGAGAGCTTCACCCAGAGCCGTGCCCCCGCCAACAGGCATTTTCGGCGGGTAAAAACTTACCAAATCAATTAAGGGTGTAATCGCTTTGGCTTTGCCGGCAAAGGCAATTAAACTGATAAAAACGGTTTCTAGAGAATGAGGGTCTTGTCTTAGGGTCGAAACAATTTGCTCTATTCCCTGTTCCATTCGACGAAGGGGTTCGCCAATCATTGATTCGGAGACGTCTAATACAAAAAAAATTGGTAAACGACGCATACTCACCTCCTATTGTTGAGTATTTATCTGCTGAAGTCTTACTCGCATTGGTATTAGCCTGGAATGCATGTAAAACGGAAATAGAGAGAACATATCATTATCAGACCGTCGGAGGCAGGACGCCGACGCAGAGCGTACAAGGACGTATTTACAACGTGTCTGGTAATGATGTGTACTCTTTTCATATATCCTGCCAGTAAATAGCTACCGGGCTAATCGCTAACTTTACTTATAGTACAATCTGAACTTCGGGTGGTGGAGGCGGTAACTTATTATCCATACCACCGTCGACACCTGCGCTCATTGAACCTGCGGTAATAGAGTCGCTGACCCACTTGAAAAATTGCGCAAAGGCCGAGCTGTCCATACTATCGAGCACAACAACCGTTTCAGTTATTTGTTTTAAATAGTCTGTGTTGGCTTTAGGTCCAGCGGCACAGGCAATAATCTCAGCAAAATTACATTCTTTCAGTTTAGGAATTGCGTCGTTAAATGCCATTAAGTCCGAAGGTGAACCATCGGTCATAATAAACAACATGGGACGAAAATCCCCTTTCACATCTTCTGATGATTTGACAACGTTGTGTTTCACTTTGTCGATCAAAAACTCCAAGCCTTCCCCCAAATGGGTGGCTCCTGAGCGAGGCAGTTCAATATCACTAATTTGCGCCTCTTCTAAAGGCGTCAATGGCATTAACTCTTTAATTTCACGATCGAATGTTATTAGTGAGATGTGCACAGATTCAAGTGCATAGGGATCTTGTCGCAGGGCCGAGAGCATCGAGCTGATGCCGACATTAACGGCATGAATCGGCTCTCCGTGCATCGAGCCGGAACTGTCTATAAGTAGATAAACGGGTAATCGTCTGCTCATGTTAAACTCCTGTGTGGAAAACATAAGGTCATGTCATTAGGTTGACGCGCTCACCCCGTTTTCCACATTAATCAAAAAAGTAACTTATAAATAACTAGAAGAAACGGTTTGTAATGTTTGTTCTAGTTTGCGATCGCTAGTGGTTTCGCCAAATGCAGTAAACTTCCATTTGCCATCTTTCTTGTACAGTTTGCCCATCACCATAGACACGGCACCGGCGAATTTAGGATCGTTGGCGATATCAAAAGTGGCGAAGATACTGTCGACTCGTGAGGGTGTGCCTTCGTATAAACGAATAGAAGCGAAGGGAATATCTTTAAAATCCTGCCCTTGGAATGAGTTCAGCACGAACACAATTTGCTCTGCGTTAGCAGGAACTTTGGTTAAGTCCACCACGATAACTTCGTTATCTAAACCATCATCGCCGTCCATATCGCCGGTTAAGTCATCTCCTGAATGAGCAATACCTTGGCCGTTCAAATTCCCAAAATAGATAACATCAATAGGCTGTTTGTTACCATCGAAACATGCACAGCTCGCATCTAAGTCAACGGCCACTTTTTTGGTTCCACCGAAAAAACCTTTTTTCTCGATCGCTCCCCAGTTAACGCCAACACACATTTTATTGATTTGCCCACCATCTTTTTCTAAGCTAATGCGCTGTCCTTTTTGTAGTGAAATTGCCATAGTTGTCTCTCCATCCTGCTGTTAATGTTAAGTAAAATAGACGTAGTTAAAAATTAAAATATCGTATCGTCATTCTTCATCAATTGTATTTTTTTGCCAACCGGCTAGCTCTCTTTGCCCATCCCTTATGACAGGTAGTTTCCATCATTTGACCATTAGTGCTAAAAACTGCACGTGACCTTGCATCCAAAACTTTCTCTACTTGATCGCAGTGTTGTTCGGTAAATTCTAAAAAAGCATTTTCAATAATCCCTATCTGTCTAGGGTGAATGGCGGTTTTGGCATAAAAGCCATAAGCGATGTCCATCTCCACCTCTTTTTTCAACGTATCGGCATCATCGATAATATCGAATACAGGAGAGGACAATTCATAGCCTTCGGGTCTAAAAGTAATAATAAGCTGATCAATCACTGTACGCAAAGGTGTCTCGTAAATTGTCATTCCACGCATACGTTTGATCCCCAAAAGACTCATAAGATCATTGCCACCAATGCGCAAGCATATTGCGCTGTCGCCCCATGACTTAAGTATACGGGAAAGTTTTTGCATGGCATTTTTGTCAAATGCCTGGGCAGTTTCTAAGGTAGGCATATAAGAAAAACGTTCACCGCAGCGCTCTTCAATAACTTTTTTATAAAGGTGCGCGGTATTGAGATCAAACTTTGGTAAAACAAAACCATCGACCTGCTCAATATTTTCGTAACACAATATTTCTGAAAGCACGAGAGGATTGCGTGGGCGGATAAATTTTTTTACCTTAGAAAATTGTCTGGGGTTATCAGCACATGTTTTAAGAGATTGCTTTAAGTTGTTAAGTGCAATCGAGAGCTCATCTTCTCGTACAGCGTCTTCTAAACAAAAAACTCTTGAGCGCACATTGCTCGGACCTTCTTCGAGCAAGGAAGACAATTTGCCATGGGTGCATGGCGTATATAGTGTAGCACCAAGATCGTAGTAGCTAGTATATTCTCGCATGCACTTAACCCTTATTATTGTTAGCTACATCTTTCACAAGAGAACAGGCGCCAAATGGCATATCTGGCACTTCAATCACATCCACAGACTTTTCAAGTGCTAGGCGTTCCAAATGAAGAGTGCCATCGTCACCCCGGCGACGAATAAGCAGTTTATCCGGAACCCGCCTCAATAACACCCTCGTCGCCTCTGCGATACCTGGCTTAATGCGATTGATGTCAGTTATACCATAACTTACTTGGATAGATCTAAGGAAGTCTTCCGTTCTTTCACGTCGTTTTATTTTTGACTCACTGACGACCTCTGTCCGTACACTTTTTTGCATTTCGCCAAAAACTTCATCCACAAACCAGCGCGATAGATCATGCTCGGCCAAATGCTGATAGCGAACACAGCCGTGAAAATCGTTGGGCCCTATCTGTTCATTGAGAATTGAGCGAGAAATCAAGCCAGAAACTGTAGAGTTCATTAACGCGCTGGGGATTGTATAATCGTCGAAAGTCGCTTGTACATCCGCCGTTCCCCCAATATCCGACACCACAAATAACTGTGGTGAGATGTTAGTATTACGCGCTGCGTTGTATCCTTCGATCGCTTGATGAAGCTCGCGAGTAATCACCCCTTTGGCTGTCCAACCGTCTACAAAAACGATACTCTCAGGCGTATGTCCACTCGCCAAAACATAATCAAGAGCCACATTATCAATGCCTCTATCACGCACAATGGATATGGAGTAATGAGTCGACTTACGTTGAAAATATTGGCTGATTGCACGCTGTAACAACACGCCTATTGGCGTTCCCGCTCTCGCTAAAGATAAAACCGTAACTTCTTCCGTTCTGGCTTCACATATTAAACTGGCAAGAGTCATGATCTCTCTTGCCAAACGGGATTTATACTTAGCAGTCATTTGATAAAACAGCTGGGTGTATTCTTTAGTCGGTGGTGATTCTTTATGAATCATTTGCGAGTAATGCATTTGGCCGGACTGAATCAATTTTTCTTTATTATCGATAGTTTGATAATCGGCCTTAATTGGTTTGAGCAAGAAAAGACAGTCGTCAGCATCATAGCTGCCCTTAAGAGGTGTATTAAAAATAGCAGTATGGAGAGTCACAGATCTATCTTCCACCATCATTACAATTTATCTCGCACAATTTGGCTGTTAGTCGGCATCATGGAAAACTGACATGCATGCATGAAATCCAGATCGGATATGCTGTCACCTATACCAATAATAAGATCATTATCGTCTAACTGCATCTGCTTTTTGAGATATTCCACCGCTCGCTTCTTCCTCGCATAGGGTGGCATCAGTGCGTGATTACGACCATTTTCATGGCGATAAAAGTGATGATCTAAGGAATGGTTTTGCCGAATAGCTGCCAGCGCTTTTGATTCGCCTTTAACTGATATATACGCAGGAATATCCTGATCGACAATAACACGTGATCTGGCATCAAGTCGTAATGAACTAATGATAGTATTAATTTCTTGGTTAGCCTTTGCAAGTAACTCCGGCCAATGAGATAGTTCGCGATCAATTTCGCCCAGCCAGTTCTGGCAAAGTTTTCCATCTCTTGTTAGCACTACAGCACCATGAGATACCACACGATAACTATTAAAATCATGGTGCACACGATTGAGAGCATCTGTATTGCGCCCAGTTACAGGGATAACGGTAGCATTTGCGCTAGCAAACATAGCCAATAAAGCTTTTTGACTCTGGGTAAAAAATGATAAAGGCTTACCTGTACGATCGGTAGCGCCAAGAAAGGTTTGGGCATTTGACGGAAGCTTGCCCTCTGTTTGGATTAAACTATCATCTAAATCGGTAAAGATGACAATTTTAGAACTGCTTGTATCCGATTGTCGTAACGTTTTTTGTAACAGCGACATATAAAACTCCAGCAATACCTCACCCAACACATAGTGTTTCGGTTTGTTTGTTTACTCCCTGTTATAGAGAATTTATTCCATTACTAGCAGCCATTTCATAACAACTACACTTGCTAATACTGTATTAGAAATAATCTCAACGCGCTCTTTTACTTCCCATAAAAGCTCCGCTCCATCATTTCTTTTTGCCTTGTTTCGCCTGCGTTTGCAAATTACGAAACAGCTTCTAGAGCTAGGTAATGTCAATACCGTCACCACGTAGCAAACCGTTGACTCGTCGAAGAGCATCGGTTTCACATAAAATTATTGGTGTTCTATCAGCAGGAAGATTATAAATATAATGCATTTTGTCCCCACCGGCAGAAAAGCTCGTCTTACGTTCGATAGCGTCACCTTTTAAGATGGGTGAACGTGTGGTGGATTGAAACACAATATCTGCAGTTTTTTCCAAATGTTCAGCCACCAAAAATGGATAATATAAATGTTCGCCTGTACCGACCACGACAGCAGGTTTTTGCAAGGGTAAAAAACTCTCACTAATCTGCCCACATCTGTAGGGCATTTTTAAACCCGTTCGCCCTAAATCATCCCGTGACTCTTCTTCACACAGATCACGGTCGACACTTTCAGGCAGCTGGGCAGAAAATGCAGGATCCGGTTCAAAGCTAAATTGTCCTTTGATAATTTGCACAAACTCAACACTGGCAGGTAATTGCTCATAAGCTTTTTGTGCAGAGGAATCCAGCCAGCTCACCAGTGTGACAATAATCACTTTTTTAATACTGGGGATTTTTCTAAGTACACCTTTGGCGAGTTGCAAAAGTGTCTTACCGGTAGTCATTTCGTCATCCACAAGCACTAAGCATTGACTCTTACTAATGCCATCATAAATTGTTTGGTTAGGATGATAAAGAATATGATCAACTGCGTGGGAGTGGCTCTCGCACAGTGAAAACCATTGTTGATGATCCGCCAGAACATGACGAGTTGTATGTTGATAATATACATTTAACTGAGGGTTTTGCTGCGCGAGACTGTCGGCAAAACCAGCGCCTAAGCCAGTAGCTGTCTCAGCCATACCAATCACGTAGATATTGCTAGCATTAATATTATCGCCATCGCCGACAATATCTCCCTGCTGGCAGCAGCGAGCAGCAAGTTCATCGTAAACCTTGCGCATGACAGAGGGCTTTACCGGCACATGCTTGCCCAAAACTTTACTGACAAATAAAAAACCACGTTTTTGATTTTCTCGGCTAGCCAAACCAATTAACTCATCAAAACGTTCTTGCCCTTGGCTTAGATGCAAAGTCAGCTTTCCTGCTTGAATATGTTTTATCACTATGGGCAATTCGCTCTCTTTTTCCTCATTTTCACTCTCCATTATCGATCCTAATTTCTATTTTCATACTACTCCATTCTTCCCTTTCAGTTTCAATGGACGAACACAATTGAGGAATATTTCTCGTCTGAAACATTAATGTTTTAGCAGTCGCGCTATTAGTTAGTACTATCTAACACGCACTAATTGATAAGTGCGATTCAATATTGATATACACTTAAGCTTAGCCGTGTGCATCTTGTATCTAAAAACAGCTAAACGAACAAACTAAAAACATTAGCTATAGAGCGCTTTACAATTAGCTCATAAAGCACTCTATATCAAGCACTTCTAGGGCCTGTTGATAAGCCCTAATGTTTTAGCCGATGTTAATACCAAAGCCTTGTGCCATAGCTTTAAGACCACCTTCATAGCCCTGACCCACAGCCTTAAACTTCCATTCGCCATTGTTACGATAGATCTCACCAAAAATCATAGCGGTCTCAATTGAGTAGTCTTCAGACAGATCGTAACGAGCAACTTCTTGGTTACTTTCATCGTTAACAACGCGGATAAAAGCGTTAGAAACTTGACCAAAATTTTGCTTTCTAGACTCAGCGTCATGGATAGTAACAGTAACAGAAATCCTATCGACATCAGCGGGCACTTTGCTCAAGTCAACTTTAACTGCCTCATCATCACCATCGCCTTCACCGGTGCGATTGTCACCTTGGTGTACAACTGAACCACAACCCGAAGAAAGGTTGTTGTAGAAAATAAAGTCGCTGTCGCCGCGCACCTTGCCATCGTTTTTCAATAGAAAGACGCTAGCATCCAAATCGAATTCTGCGCCATCTGTTGCACGCTCATCCCATCCAAGTCCGACTAAAATTTTAGTCATACCTGGTGCGGCTTTCTCCAAGCTTACGTTGCCACCTTTTTGCAATGATACACTCATTTTTTTATTCCTTACGTTTTGGGTTAAATTAACAATTTAGAGCCTGTTGACAGGCGCATGGCAATAAGCGCTTTAACAAGCACTTAGACCAGAGACAAAATCATCACTGCGAGTAGTAAAAAACCAATACTACTTATTTCTATGACAACCTTGACCAAAATTAATCAATTTTATGCTAACGAATACTCGCAAGCGTTATTAGTTCATTAATGTTGTTTAACTTGTACTTATTAGTATTTACTTATGGTACATAACATTATGTACAGAGCCTGTTCATACTAAGATTATCGACAAGCATTAACAACGGTAAGCAGATACTCGCCCGTGAGTAACAGCATAACTCTCAGCAGCAAGAGACATCATCGGAATATCGACAGGTAAATTACCATAAGCTGCGCCAATAGAAGGCCGCAGTTGCTCATCATCGATAACTTTTTGTATCCGCTTTACTTTTTCTTCACGCATACACTCTGCACCAAACTCACCTGTATAGATGTTTCCATTTTTATTAAGTTCAGTGCCGATTACCTTAGCGATAGGCCATTGCCATGTATCGACAATACTTTTCACAAAAGGAGTAGGCGTTGCCGTAACAATCCATATGGTATATCCCTGCTCATGCAATTTATGCAGACGCTCCACCACATTATCTAACGGGTTTAGCCTAGCAGCTGCAACACGCCCAGCTGACGTCAATTGCTCTTCTTTAACATTGACTAAGCAGCGCTTATATAAACGCCGCTTAATCGAAAATTTAATCCCCTGCGAATACGTCTTTGCACGAAAAAATAATGGCAAGACATCGGGAAATAAAAAGCGTTTTTTGGTGACTTCTTTGAATAGCACACCCAGAGAATTCTCACGGATGAGCGTTTCATCAAAATCAAATAATGCAAGTTTCATTAAATTTTTAGCTTAGCTCAAATTCTGCAGGATCAAGACCGAGCTCACGTGCGATCTTGGCAGCTACAGCACGCTCATCAGCGTCAAAATCGCCATCTGCTGCACCGATGGCACACACCATACGCAATACCAACCTTGCCTGCTCTTCTTTGCCCTTGATTTTACCAATGGCAGACATAGCTTTAGCACTGCCAATATCCATATCCATCTCTAAGGTGTCGATATAGTTCTTCCATGTTTTTACGACCTCGGACGTATCATAAATAGATAAGGCCTCGTGGTTTTCTATAAATGCCATCATTTTAACTTTCTCTTGGGCATCCACTTTGCCGTCAGCCATGATAACTAGCGCACTTCCACCAAGAGCTGCATTTAAAAACTCTTTAGATTTATACTTAAGCGCTTCATTTTTTAGATCATTTAGCTTATTACGTGCTTCGCGTAAGAAATTTGATAACATTTTAATTTTCCTTTTTGATACAGGTTGATTCAACATTAGCACTATATTATTTATATAGGACTATATCTCACATTTAAAACCTTAGAACGCTCTATTTTTTACCATGGCTTGCTTTCGGACTCATTGACTCAAACCAAGGTTACTGCAAACTCGTTTGAATCACATGTAGAAAATCCGCTACAGGTGTGATCCATGTCATATCATAAGCCCTAGCAACAATGTAAAGCGTAAACAACACATACAAGCTGAGTAGAGCATAAGCTTTTTTCTTGCCGGTACCCGCCCCAAAGTAGAAGATGAAGAACGCCGCAACAGTTAAAGCAAGTAACAAGATACGCAGCTCAGATACATGTGCCACCATCTCCACAGGCATTGAGATGTCACCGTATATGAGGGTGAATAAGAATAGAGGCAAACCTAGAGCAAAACAAATATCGAAAATATTACTGCCCAACGCATTGGATACAGCATCATCATAGTTGCCTTTTTTCGCATCTTTGATAGACAAAATAGTATCCGGCACACTGCTAGCGGCAGCGGCAATAACAACAGCCACAAAATATCCTTCAATACCTACAGCATGGCCAAGCAACTCGCAGCCATACACCAAGAAATAACAGGCTACAGCAATAAAGGAGGTTGCAATAGAAAGGAGCACCCAAGCATTGGCTGTTTTAATGTCATTGCTGCCGATAACTGCGGCTTCTAAGTCGAGCTTTAAAAAAGCTAACAAGCGGTTAGAAGAGGGGGCATTATCGTCTTCCTCGTCTTCTTCCTCCTCTTCAGCATCATCCCCTGTCTGCTTTTCCATAGAAGCGAACATATAACCTACGTAGCCTAAATAAAGCAGCATTAGCATCAATCCATGCCACCACTTGAGAGTGGCGCCAATCGTTACGATCAATACAAACTCAATGGCAATAAGCGCTAAACCATCACGTAAAATCACTTTCTTGGAAACAGGAATTGAAGTTAGCTTGAACATTTTAAGAGCAGCAATAATACTGGCTGCGGGAATAATCATGGTATTGAAAACCGCACTACCTGCGGTGGTTCCGATACCACCTGCAAAGCCGCTGGTGTCGGTAAATAAAAACAAGAAGACAAATGTAGCGAATAATTCGGGCATGGAACTGCCGATAGCATTGATTGATGCGCCTTTCACCCCTTCTGATAGATTTCTGCCAAGGTAATCAGCAGCAGTTTCAAACCCATCGCACGCCTTCGCAATAACACCCGTTGATATCACAACCAGCACCAACGACAAAATAATATCCACTCACTTACTCCTGTTTTATTTGCGATCGATCATAAGTCGATACACGTTAAATTGTTATTTTTAGCCATACTAAGTGATACGCTAAATAGTCGTCTAGGCAAAAAGTATGAACGCTCACTCAGCTTAGTGTTTATAACACCTTATCGATATCACACAATTTGCAGGTATTATTATTGAGGCCCATTATCATAGCTGTTAGCTAAATATACCACCGCTATACGCCAAATATTCACGGCCTAAATTTACTAATTTGTGGCGCCAGTTCATAAAACAAGGGATGGCGGTCACAAAATAAAGATATCATTAGGCTTTGATCAATCAATCACCATTAAGCACATCGCAATGCCATCTGGCAGCTATTACAACAATTCAACACCGTCATCATGACATTATTTTGAAAAAAAAAAATCTCTGTTGAGCGTAAGTAAGCTTCCACTTACAGATTTGCACAACGATCGGTGCAGCTGTGTTACTTTCGGGTCTATTAAGGAACTCGAAATAGATATCTGCACACAAATTATCCCTTGTCATAGTGTGCAGTTAGGCATTGCTCAATTATAGCGGCGGTTATTAGCGATAACTCTTACTACGATATAAACCCGGTGCCTGCTCTCGAAGTCGTTCCAACCTTCGATCGGACACCACTTTTCCTAAACTTGGGTGGCGAGCTTTCGATTTGTCTCGTTTAAAGTGCACTTCAACATGGTTGTAGCCGGCTGTTGGCGTGCTAGTACCGCCGTGTCTTCTCATTGCTGACATGTGTTTGTTGAGCGAACTTTTTCTGGGGACATCGGCTAAAAAAGCCTCTTGTGCATCTCGGCTGGGGAAGAAAAACTGCTTCGAGCCATTTCTTATCTTTTGTCTCTGATATCCATCCTCACCTTGCTCTCTAAGACGCCCATGACGAGAACCTGAAGAAAAGTGCAAGGTAGGCTTACTACCTCTTTGCCTAGTGGCAAAGCGCAAGTTGGAGAAGTTGAAAACTTCATCTGCTGTTTGCTGCTTCCTTAGCTCTCGTGCACTTTTTGAACGAGTTAACTTATGCCTTTCCTGTCGGCTTACCTCTGAGCCCCAGTTAACATGTTTCTCCTCTGGTGCAGGTGCCGCTGGCATGTGTCGAAAAAAACCAAATCTATTGCTGTGATAATGCGCTTGTGGCGCGGTGTGTCGAGGTTCCACTGGGCGGTGATGCCGCCTCCGGCTATGACTGTAGCCGTGATGTTGTTGGTCATATCCATCTTGCCTCCAGTGCTGATATGGTTGATGAACATGCGCCTGATGGGCGTAACCATAGTGTTGTTGAGGATAGTTATAAGCTTGCTGAGGGTAGCCATATTGCTGCTGCGGATAGCCCCACGGCCTTCCCCCCCATTGAAAAGCCAAACTCTTATCCGCAATTGGAAACACATTCCTCTGGTTTTTTGCCGACATAGCATGCATTATCCGCGCATTACCGGTATTTCCCAGCGGGGTAAGCGCTGACGTTGATCCTGCCCTGTTGTGACTACCTATTCCAGCTAGCGGGTTCGTCATGAATTTCACACCTTTTGGGTTCAGTATCGTCGATAAAAAGAAAAAGCGTATCAATAAAGAAGAAATCGATAATTGGTGAAAGTAGGGACAAAAAAGTTCGGCCCTCATCGGTTGCAATACCTTCGAAAAATGGCTTCTGAAGATTCTTAAAGAGTAGAAATTGAAAGACGCGAAAATAGGTAGGCAATATAATTTAATTTGGCAATAGATCGGCAGAAGACAGTAGATCTAAGGCATACTCATACAACTTTAATCGTCATCCATATCATCAAGGCTCTCATCGTTTTCTAATTCGTCGATTAATGAGGAAATAGCATCGTCTAATTCATCCTCCGCTAAATCCAATCCTTGTGCCTTTAACATCGCGGCGACCATGTCTTCTTCACCTTCTTCATCCTCCCCCGCTTCGCTTCCTTCATCCCCCTGGCTTGCATCTGCTGGAGCATCCTGTGCAGCAGACGCCTGTGTTTCTTGCTCATCAATGTTCTCCACCATGGCCATTTCATCTAAATCATCGAGTGGATCATCATTATTATCAGCAGCGAAATCTTGATCTTGCGCAGTTTCAGTTTCTCCAGCTTCACTTTGTCCAGAGTTGTCTTCTTGCGTAGAATCTGCCTCTATTTCAGCATTCTGTGTATCTGCATCAAAAACCTCAGGTTCAGGAGAAAAAACTTCGGGTTCATTCGCTTCATCGTCATTTCCCTCATCACTATCATCAATAGGGTCGAGATCTTCCATTGGTGGTTCTTCTTCCAGTTCATCTTCCTGTTCTGGTTCAGCTTGTTCGGTCTCATCCTCGCCTTCTGTAATTTTTTCTTCTGAGAACTGCTCTAAGATTTCCTCGTCCTTATTACCTCCCATAATCTTTCTAAAAACAAGAAAGCCTAAGCCAAAAAGCAGCAGGTTACCAAGCCCAAGAGCGACATATAATACCCAATCTGGAAGACCTTCAGACTCGGCGTCTTGACCTTCTTCGTTAACAGAATCTTCTTCTTTTGCCGGCTCAGCAGTGGCTTCTGGTGCGGCAGTTTTAGTGGGTTCAGGAGAGGCTTTTTCCTCCTCAAAAAAATCCTCTTTATTTTCAACGAAGCCGTCATCGATAGAATAGTTAAAGCGTACGGGGTCAAGTTCAACATTGAAACTATTACCATCTTGTGTCTGACCCCGAATTTTAATATTGGCAATGTATTCGCCCTCGATTTCCGGGCGAATGTTAGTTTGCCAAGTATCTACATCTGTCGACGATAAAGGTCTTATTTTTTTGCGACCGTCAGGGGAAACAACCGTGGCGCTGACTTGCGTTTTATCTATGTCAACATCGCCATTATATGAACGGGCAATTAATACATATTCCACTTTACCGTCATTAAAAACTTGCTCTATGTCGGCCCCAAAAGGCTGCCTTGTGGTAAATTGGTGATTAAATTCTCGAACAAAACTTTTACCGTCTACGAGGATGGATAACTGATAAATTCCTTCTTTATCAAAGTTTGGCAACGCAACAGTAAACATACCATCTTTTGGGGGATTCTGAGTATCCAGCGTAGAAGACCAAATCTCTCTTAAATCAAATTCATCTTGACCACCTAACATCGTCATGGAAATATCCATTAACGAGAGGAACTCAGCACGCGTTACTTTGTTACCATCTTCCTGTAGAAAAAAGGAGACGCTCTCCTGCTGATCTCTAAGTATATTGTTAGGCAATGGCTTAACGCGCAGATTGAGATTACTAACCACTGTAACGCGGCTGTTTGGTGCCATATCTGCCACCACATCCCATTGACCTTCAAGGGGTTGTTTTATGGTAATTAAATCGTAATTATCACCTTTATACCAACTGACATATTTTGAGCTGGTTGAACTGGTAACCACTTCTTTATCAGGGCCAATGAGTTGGGTTTGCTTGCTATCTGAGCTGCGGAAGATTAACGCGGTAAATTCTTCAACACTTGAGTCGACAACGAAACCATCGTCAGATAAGGGCACTTCTTCCATTGGCGCAGCGACATCGAATGCTTTGAGAAAAACGGTCATCAGATCATCGGCAGATTTAGCTACCGCTGCAATACCGTCGGTTCCCAGTGATAACTTGTTAAGCAAATCTGTGTCGGCATTATCAGATAAAGCGATGGTGTGAACAGTAACATCGGCGTTCTTTATTTTTGGTAATATATCATCGACGATGCGACGCCATTCTTTTTTGTTTTTGGTAGGGTCTTTATCGATATCCACCATACCATCGGTAAGTAAAATAATACTGGTGCGGTGATCTTGGCGCTGATTTTCAATATCATATAGCGCCTTCTCCAAGGCTTCTCCAATATTAGTAAAAAGCCCTAAAGAATTAATTTCCTTCGACTTCTGACTCGCGTCTTTACGCCACTTTTCATCAATTGCTTGATGCTTTACCAGCATGTTGACCCAGCGACCAAAGGTCCAGATACCGGCCTTGCCCTCTTCTGGTAGAAGCTGTACGAGAAGATCGACAGCAGGTTGTCTCAGGTTATTTGGATCATTTTGCTTCATACTCCCTGAAACATCGATAACTAGGCGGACATCCGGCGGCAATGGCTCTGCGGCTGTCTGTCCATAACTAGAAAAACAGGTGCAGTAAATAATGAAGAAAAGGCTGAGTCTAAGTGCCTTAAGGCGACAAATCATGGGATATCAGGCACGCTCCATTTTTCTCAGTAACTTGAGTATTAAACCAAGACAAACGTATATATTTTAGTTATAGCACCGAAGCTTTAGGTTTGCTAAAAAACTATATCTATTAGGCTAACAAGCCTATTAAGTCCCAAGCCATGAGGCAGATTAAGGTTAACAGGCGTGACGCAAGAAAGAGAATGATAAGACCGGAGAAAGAAGACTAATACGTGCTATTGTCGACGAGATTTAAGCCATAACACGATATACAGTAAACTCGATAACATTAAGCTTGCGAGCAAGGCAATCAGCAGTGGCTTTCCCGCCCGCCAAAAAGCCTGTGGGCCTTGAAAAGCACCTTCTAAAATACTGATCAGCCAAGCCGGAGAGAGGTAGCGTCCTGTGGGCTCGGTATACCAAGGCACTAACAAAAATACTGCCAGTAAAATACGCAATACATTACGAGTTTCACTAAACCGAATTCTGGCTGTCATAAACCACCACGCGATTAGCATAACCGCCGTCCCTGCTAGATATACAGCCCAGGCCGAAAGATATTCTTCTTGTGTAAACATAAATTTTTACATACTCACTCTGTGAGCCGCATTCTAACTGCGCTATGGCGATATCAAAAGGGCAATAGATAGATTCTTGTCAAATATTTTAAGTAAAAGCTGTGATGAGAGTGTTTTTTGTACAAAGCAGAGGATGGTAGGCCCAGGTCTATGACCTACCACAAGTTTTTTTAAGCACACAGAGTAGCAGTAAGCTTACAAGTGTTTACCTTTATTCCAACCGTCTTCAGCGAGTAAACGATTGCCCGCAGTTTCAGCCCCCTCCTCCAAGGTGGTTCCCATACTGTCGTTCCAACGGTTAAGGTAGCCGAACAAAGCTATCACACCTAACAACTCAACAATTTCGCCATCATTCCAATGCTCATGCAAACGGGCATTGATCTCGTCATCAACACCATTAGGGACAGTAGATGCCACCAAGGCAAAGTCTAAAGCTGCACGCTCGGCTTCTGAAAACGCGTCATGGGTTCGATAGTCCCATATATTTGCTAGTTTTTCTGCGTCTGCGCCATAACGTTCAGCGGCGAGAATCGTATGCGCTTGGCAATAACGACAGCCCGTAGCATGACTCGAAATATAGCCCACCATACGTTTTAGAGAGCTCGTCACGCGCCCTTTATTTTCCATAACGGATTTATTTAGCTGGATAAACGATCGCGCAATCGCAGGGCGGTGTTGCATTGTCAAAACGCTATTTGGGCAAAAGCCCAAGGTCTCATTAAAAAAACGGGCTAAATCTGCTGTTTCCGGATCATGGCTGGCGTCAAGAGGGCTCACTAATGGCATAACGACTATTCCTGGGGTTTGTTAATACTAATTGTATCGCATCTACCAGAAAGCATACTTTCACCTGGCGAGGGCATGCTCAAATTAGTGTGAACGAGCCCCTGGCAACACAAACGACATTTAGCAATTCTAAACGAAAGCGTACTAGCTGCGCCAGGCGAAAAAATAGGAGTTAATTATTTATTGTTAGTATGACTTATTAATAGTGTAACGGTGATTAATAATGTGGCGGCGGCACATCATGTTGATCACTATCACCAATAGCCATCTCCAGGGTTTTCATCTTTTTATAAATATGCTGTAGCTGCTTTTGTAGCATAATAATTGTTTTCTCCTGCTCAGCTACACGCTCATTTAAGGTATTTAAGGTATCTTCCTGAAAACTGATACGGGATTGTAAATCATGAATATATTCTTCATTAGTCATCGTGCTGTTCTACCAGATTGCTAGAGCGATTTGCTGTCACCGCGTTGAAACTCTTAACCACGTTGAAACTCCGCGTGAATTTCCAGTTCTATTTCATCGCCAATGCTCGGCACATAACGATCTAAACCATACTCTGAACGAATAATTGAGGCTTTAGCAGAAAATCCCAAAGTATATTTTCTAGTAAGCAAGTTGTTTGCTGCGCCATTAACATGAACAAATAGGGAAATAGGTTTGGTTACACCAAGGAACGTCAGCTCACCTATAAATTCAATATTTTTTTCATCGATACGTTGGGCTGAGTTTGTTTTAAAATATGCTTGAGGATAATTTTCAGTATCAAACCAAAAGCGACCTTTGAGAGCACGCTCAAACTTTTCATTATTGACATCGACACTGGTCATATCCACAAGCGCTTCGAGGGAGGAGTTCTCAATATTTTTCGAATCAAAACGCAGGCTTGCATCGAAGGCGTTAAAACGACCAATAAATTTTGAAAAGCCGAGGTGATCCACTTTAAATAACAAAGCGGCATGTTGCTTATCCAGTTGATAGTTACCGCCTTTAATTTCTACTAGCTGCTGTTTAAGCTTTGGTTTTAACAAACTTGCGCAGCCACTTAGTAAAAATACAATACAAGTGAATAAAAAAAATCGATTTACAGCGTTAAGATATGGAATCTGGTGCGTTATATTCGGTCGCATAGTTGTTCTCAATAAGCCGGCTTACAAGACCCAGTGAACAATACGCTCTTCTAGGTCGTCTTCGTTTATGTTGTCTTCACTGATAGCACGATAACGTATGGACATACTGGCTTCGTGAACGCTTTCTGGATTTCCACTGACGAGCGGGTGCCAATTATAAAGAGGCTTTCCTTGGGATAATAGTCGATAAGCACAGGTCAGCGGCAACCAGTCGTAATCGTAAAGATTTTCTGGCGTAAGTGTTACGCAGGTAGGCACCAATACCGAACGTTCACTGTAACGCTCGCAATGACAGGTGTCATTATTGGAGTAACGACAAACCACGTCGGTATAAAAAATCTCACCACTGTCTTCATCTTCTAGTTTATGTAGACAACATTGACCACAGCCATCACAGAGAGACTCCCACTCCTCTCTGGTCATTTCACTCAGTTCTTTAGTTTGCCAAAATGGCTGTACGTCGGACATAATTATTTCGAGATATAGTTATTTCAAGGTATTTCTATATGGGTTTCTGAGTCAACTTATCATTGGCGATTTGTTGCATATAACTCTCGGGTGCTGGCGGCATCTGTAAATAAAACCCCTGGCTATCGAGACTCTCTAACACTTTTGCTACATCGGCACGGGCAAGTTTTTTTTCCGGGGTCAATAGCATCGTCATCGCCAGTTCGAGTTTACCTGTTTGTTCCAACAAGGCTTGTGGTAACTCATCAATACTGCTGCCTTTAGCCAAATAGATATAGGCACCTTCCTTCTTTTTGCAGCGGTAGATATCAACTATTTTTTTCACTTAATTTCCTTGGTTTTTGGTGATTTCTAATAGAGCATTACCAATAATATCTCGCCGCCAACCGGCAAAGCTTAAAGGTATTTGCACATCCCCTCTACGAAGGCCATGGATAAGGAATTCATAGTCCTTTTTCTTAGCCAACAATTCATTGGGAACATTCAGTTGGTCAGCTATTTGTGCCACCTTGTTCTTCAGAATATCCAAAAGTGCCCTCTCCTCAGCGGTTAGCGGTGCAGGTAAGCGCGCCGGCAACTCTTGCTCAGGGATATTCTTTACCGCACTGACAATTTTAATTATTTTACTACCGTTGCTGCGAATCATTCGCTCATTCAAGCCTTCGTAGCCTTTCAGCTGGGAAACATGTGTTGGCACTTGTTGGGCAAGAGAAAATAATGCCGATTCCTTCACTATGCGATTGCGCGGCACATTTTTTTCTTGTGCTAAATCTTCACGCCAACGACTCAACTGAATTAAAGACGCCAATTGCCTAGGACTGAGTTTCCAAGCAGATTTAAAGCGCAAATGGCTACGATCCGGGTCTTGGTTGACAAAAAAGTTTTGCACCAGTGCACGACTGTCTTGCTGAACCCACTCAAGGCGTTTACTCGATGCCATTTGTTCAATCGTGTAACTGGCTAGCTTAAATAGATACTCCACATCGATCGCAGCGTAATGCAATTGCGACTGGCTAAGCGGCCGCTGCAACCAATTTGAACGAGTCTCACTTTTAGGCAGATCTATATTCAGCACCAAACGCACCAGATTAGCATAACCAACGGAGTACCCTAGACCTAACACTGCACCTGCAATTTGGGTGTCAATAATATTGTTAGGCAGGCAACCGAAAGCGTAATGAAATACTTCTAAATCTTCCGAGCACGAATGCAACACTTTAACAATATCTTCATTATCTATGATATCGATAAGAGGATAAAAGTCATCAATGGTGGTGGGGTCGATAAGGTAGTTTTTTTCCCCATCATTGACTTGAATTAGACCAGCAATAGGGTAATACGTGTTAGAACGCATAAACTCTGTATCAAACGCTAACATGCTTTTACTTTGCCAATGACCACAGATTTGCTCTAGATGTTCATTGGTTTCCACCCAAATAATAGGTTGTTTAACTAAATTCTCCGACATGAGACTCCTAAATTTCCCTGCGACTGCTTAACGCATGTGCAAGCGTACCGCCATCAATAAATTCAAGCTCGCCGCCAATAGGCACGCCGTGAGCTATGCGTGTCACTTTAACCCCGTGAGCCTTCGCCCGCTCGTTGATATAGTAGGAGGTCGCTTCACCTTCCATGGTGGGATTGGTAGCAATAATTAATTCTTGAATATCTTCTTCAACAAGGCGTCTTTCCAGAAGGTCGATACCAATTTCTTGCGGGCCGATACCATCTATCGGAGAAAGCCGCCCGAGCAAAACAAAATAGCCGCCATCAAACGTGCACGACTGTTCTAGGGCAATAACATCGGCTGGAGTTTCAACAACACACAGTATGTGATGATTACGCTTTGGGTTTGAGCAGATGCTACAGATATCCTGCTCGGTTAAAGTACGGCACTTTTGACAGCGTTTAACACTTTGTACTGCCTTGGCAAGAGCCTCAGACAATACCTCTGCGCCTACGCGATCACGCTCCAACAAATGTAATGCCATCCGTTGTGCTGATTTCGGTCCGACGCCTGGCAATTTGCGCAAAGCTAAAATGAGTTGATCGATTACAGGAGAAAACATCAAAGAAAAATATACTAGCGCTTAAATTAAAACGGCATTTTAAAGCCTGGTGGCATTTCAATACCACCGGTCAAGTTGCCCATGATTTCTTTATTTGCTTGTTCAACACGACGCACTGCGTCATTAACTGCAGCTGCAATTAAGTCCTCAAGCATGCTTTTGTCTTCTTCCATCAAACTGCTGTCTATCTCAACTTTACGCACGTCATGTCGCCCAGTCATCACTATTTTAACCAAGCCGGCTCCAGACTCACCTGTCACCTCTTTATTGGCTAGGTCTTTTTGCAGGTCTGCCATTTTTTCTTGCATCTGCTGTGCTTGTTTCATGATATCGCCGATGCCTTTGATCATGAATTGATTCCTCACAATAATTAAGTTGGGTACTATTTACTTACGTTGGGTATTTTACTGTTTCTTCTTGTATAACGGCGCCAAATTCCCGTTCCAAGGTTTGCACAACGGGATCCGCTTTTAACTGATCTAAAGCCTGTGCATAGCGCTCTTTATGGACACGTTGATCATGCTCTGAGGGTGTTTCCATGCCTTCAGGGATAGCAGCCAGATGGATATCTACTTTCACCGGCTGACCGAAGTAATCACTTAATAAGTCAGCCATACGGTGGCCGTGTGATGGGTCAAATAAGCTTGTCTTATCCTGATTCAAGATAAATTGAATCCCGTTACCTTCACGGCCTACCATGACGCAATTTGCCGCGGTACTCTGCACAATACCGCGAATTTTCATCTGATGGTAGACATCTACCCACTGATGAGGTGCAAAACTCTCCAGCGCTATCTTGGCAGTGCTAACATCATCAGCATCTTTAAGCGCTAGATTTGCCACATTTGCCAAATTAGCAGCTGGGCTAGCAGTCTCTTGGCCATCGGCATGAGACTTATTATCAATTTTAGCACCGCCGTCACGCGCTGTAACAGCGGTACTTTTCTTTCTATCCACCGCAGTTTCAGTCATCATCTGGGCGATGGAATCCATAATCGCAGCACGATCAGGTTTGGCGTTTTGTTTGCCACTCCCTTCATCAGCTTGATTGCCTTGAACAGGATGTGAATCGGCAGCAGTATCAGCAAGGGTATTCGCTGTAAGCTCTTGAACCTGCTTGTGATTTGCTAAGCCTTCATCAGTAGCAGCTTTCTCAGCACTTTTTGCTGCACTTTCTGTTGGAGCTTTCACCTCCACCATTGACGATGCATTGGCGTTGCCTACACTGCCTTTGGTTTCATTAATAGCTGTTGAAGGCTCTTGATGATGGCGCTTTATTGGCTGATGGCTCTTTACCTGCGCTATCTGCTGGCTAATCTGTGATTGATTGTCATCGGTAACCCTAGCCGGCGGTGCATCTTGCGGCACCGTTTCATTGATGGCTGCTTGGGGCTTTTTTATCTGCTCTGGTGCCGCCTCCAACGACGCACTGTGATTCTCAGCCGCAGACGAGATAACATGTTCTTGAGGAAGTTGTTTGGTCGGCACATCCACAACTCCCTGAGGTTTGAAGACCAACATTCTCAGTAAAGTCATCTCAAAGCCTGTGCGCGGATCAGATGCCAGAGGTAAGTCGCGCCGCCCCACAAGGGCCGTCTGATAGTAAAGTTGCACATCCTCAGCTGCAAGATTTTGCGCGAACTGCAAAATCTGCTGGCGATCTCCATAGCTATTATCTAGCGCGTCAGGCAGTACCTGCGCTATAGCTATGCGATGCAATAGCGCAATCAAGTCAGCCAAGGCAGCATCATAGTTAGGCGCATGATCGGCGAAGTTTGCCACAGCAGCTAACATCGCTTTACCATCACAGGCAACAATAGCTTGCATTATCTGGTCGATGAGAATGTGATCAATACTGCCCAGCATAGAAGCGACTTCAGTCTCTAAAACTTTACCACCGCCAAAGGCTACTGCTTGATCGGTAAGACTAAGAGCATCACGCATACTGCCATCGGCCGAACGAGCTAACTGCCAGAGCCCCGCTTCTTCGAAAGGAATCATTTCTTGAGTCAATACATGCTGCAGATGACCTACAATCCGCTCGGGGCTGAGGTTTTTTAAATTAAACTGCAAGCAGCGAGAAAGGATTGTGACAGGCAATTTTTGCGGGTCTGTGGTTGCCAGCAAAAATTTAACATGCTCAGGTGGCTCTTCAAGCGTTTTAAGCAAGGCATTAAAACTATGATTAGACAGCATATGTACCTCATCGATGAGGTAGATTTTATAGCGTCCACGAGTCGGAGCATATTGCACGTTGTCCAGCAGTTCTCGTGTATCTTCAACCTTGGTACGCGAGGCCGCGTCCACTTCGATTAAGTCAATAAAGCGGCCTTCTGCGATTTCACGACAGGCTGTGCATTTTCCACAGGGCTCTGAACTGACGCCAGTTTCACAGTTGAGACATTTGGCCAAGATACGAGCAATGGTTGTTTTACCTACGCCACGCGTACCGGTAAACAAATACGCGTGATGTAAGCGCTTATGGTCAAGGGCATTGATCATGGCTTGTAACACATGCTCTTGCCCCACCATTTCTCTAAATATTCGTGGGCGCCACTTGCGGGCTAAAACCTGATAACTCATCGTATCCTGATATTCACCAATCTATTAAGGCTTGAAGTATAACGTAAGCAGCCGTCGAAAAACCTTGTTTTTTCTATCGCTCACGAGAAACGGGCAATACAGCCGTCAACACGAACCACGGGCATACGCATTTATCTATATTTGCATTTGCGGTTTGTGATACTTACATCTACGGATGAAATGAAAACGAGATTAAAGAGGAGCCAAACTTGAATTTGGAGATGACCCAACCAGCCACACCCCGGCGCACACTCATACCACTACCGTTGCTCCCTTCCGGGCCTGGCGGGGTTCGCGGCGAATTGTCGCGGGGGGACCAATCGGGCCACCATAGAACATTGAGGATGAATAAATCCGCCTCAAGGGCTGCGCATTATCCCAATATAAATCGAGTTTTCAAGCTCTATATGGCAAAAGTCGTAAATTTCTTTGTAGATGATGGAAATTCAGCCAGCGCAGCCTCTTATTTTCAGATCAGCACAACACCCGCAGGGATATCACATGCTCAACATTTTTAATACACTCGATAACATCGTCGCTGGGTTTATCAGCCAAATCGAGAATATTGTACGCCACCTCATTGCGGCTCTTATTTACCATATCCACAACATTGACTTTGTTTTCAGCAAATACCGACAATACATGACCGAGAACACCCGAAACATTAGCGTTGGTAAAAGTAATTCTGCAGCCCGCATTTCCCCTAGGCATAGAGGTATGGGGGAAATTGACAGAATTGACGATATTGCCATTCTCCAGGTAGTCCATCAGTTGATTAGCCGCCATTACAGCGCAATTTTCTTCTGCCTCAGCGGTGCTAGCCCCAATGTGAGGTAAAGCGATAACCCCTTCATGCCCAATCAAACATGGCTCCGGAAAATCGCAGACATATTGTCGGATAGTTCCCTGATTAAGAGCAGCTACCATAGCATTTGCATCGACGATGGATTCACGAGCAAAGTTCAACACAGCAGCAGAAGGCTTCATCAAGTTCAAGGTTTCTTGATTGATAAGGTGATGTGTTGCAGGTATTGCAGGGACATGCAAGGAAAGATAATCCACACAGCTTAGTAATGCTTCAATCGACTCCATTCTGCGCACCTGGCTTGATAGTCGCCACGCCGCGTCGATGGATATTGCAGGATCATAGCCCACTACATCCATACCCAGGCTAAGGGCAACATTAGCCACCATCGAACCGATGGCGCCAAGGCCAACGATACCGATGGTTTTGTTGGTGAGTTCACTTCCAGCAAAGCGTTTTTTCTCTTTTTCCAATAGCTTTGACATTTCAGCCGCATCGCTCATCTCAGACAAGGTGGAAACATAACGCTGCCCTTGCATAATCCCTCGAGAACTCAATAATAGGCCTGCCAGCACAAGCTCTTTTACTGCATTAGCATTGGCACCTGGAGTATTGAACACGACCACACCACGCTGGGTGTATTCTTCTATTGGAATATTGTTAGTCCCAGCACCGGCTCGCGCAATAGCACTAACAGTGTCTGGTAACACTTCACCATGTAATTTATGACTGCGCAGTAGCACTGCATTAGGTGAAGAAATATCTTCGCCGACATTATATTTGTCGCTAAACCGACTCAAGCCTTTATCAGAGATCTTATTGTAGGTTCGAATATGAAACATAGTGTTTTATCAACTTTTTTATTTATCAGTCTACGGAGTCGTTTGCTATTCACTTTGCCGTAAAGAGCAAAAGAGTCAGTGTGAAAGTTATAATTCGCTCTTAGCTTCTAAGCTTGTTTAACTACTTGGTCGTAAGTAAGCGCGATCCAAGACATTAACTTGTTAAGATCTTCGGCCTCAACAGTAGCCCCACCCCAGATGCGAATACCCGCAGGTGCATCACGATAAGCGCCGATATCGTAAGCAACCTTCTCTTGTTCCAGCAATTTAACGATCTGTTTTACTTGATCAGGCTCGGCATCTAAAGTTAAGCAGATGCTCGTATTGGAGATCGTGTGCGGATCGTGGGCTAGAAAACTCAGCCATTCATTAGCGCTGACAAACTCTTCAACAATCGCTAAATTATTATTCGACTTATCAATGAGTGCCTGCACGCCGCCTAAACTCTCTACCCAGGAGAGCGCATCTAAATAATCGGCCACACATAACATAGATGGCGTATTTATAGTGGCCCCTTTGAAAATTCCCTCGATCAGCTTTCCACCTTTGGTCATGCGGAATATTTTCGGCATCGGCCAAGGTGGCGTATAGCTCTCTAAGCGCTCTACTGCTCTTGGGCTAAGTACCAACATCCCATGAGCACCTTCACCACCCAACACTTTTTGCCAACTAAAGGTGCCAACATCAATTTTTTGCCATGGGATATCCATGGCAAACGCGGCAGATGTAGCATCGCAAATAGACAAACCTTCACGCTCATCGGGAATCCAATCGCCATTGGGAACCTTGACCCCGGAGGTGGTGCCATTCCATGTAAACACAACATCATTATTGAAATCGACAGCATCAAGATCGGGCAAATAACCGTAGTCCGCCTCAAATAAACGCACATTATCAAGCTTTAGTTGCTTGGTAATATCGGTTACCCAGCCCTTACCGAAAGATTCCCAAGCTAAGACATCAACACCTCGTTGGCCCAGCAGCGACCACATTGCCATCTCCATGGCGCCGGTATCGGAAGCTGGCACCACGCCAACTCGATACCCTTCTGGCAGCCCCAAAAGCTCCGCCGTTTTCAGGCACGCCTGGCTGAGGGCATCTTTTCCCAAGGATGATCGATGAGATCGTCCTAGCGTATTTAGTTGAAGGTTCTCAACCGCATACCCGGGCCTTTTACTGCATGGTCCGGATGAGAAATTAGGATTATTTGGTTTAGCTGGGGATTGCATACTTATCCTCTAAAAATACGATTTTTGTGGCTCATGATGGAAGCAAGTACATAATGTTCAGGCAGGCCGAACACTATAAAGACCGCGACAGGGTCACCATCGTTAAGACTTATAGTGTTTGTCAACGCAAGTTCTTATCGTAATAAACTGGAACTTGATGTAATAAATATTTATCTGCCGGGTGAGCAATAACTACTAATGCAACAGAGTATATAATTTACGTTGAAATTCAGTGGCAACAGGATCACCTTTGCCCATTACGGCTAGAATATCTAAATATGTTTTCTTTGCTTCGCCTTCTTTAAAATTAATATCTTTACAAATAATTTCGTAAAGCATTGACAGTGCTTCACTGCGATACTCATTTTGGTAATACTGCACAGCTAACTGGAAACGTATATCCATGTTATCTGGCTGGGCAGACAGCTTTTGCTCTAGCTGCTGCAACTCTGGCGCTTTTTGCGCACTTTTTGCCAACTCAAGCTGGGCTTGTACTTGCTGAAAATGAGCATCTTGATCCGCCATTTTAATACTGGACAAAACTTCTTGGCTCTCATCATAACGTTTTAATGTGATGAGCACTTCTGCCAACGCCAAAGCAATATCAGCTTGCTGCTCGGAACTTCTATACGCTTCACGCAACAGCGTACAAGCCTCGTCAAACGCTTCTTCACTGATATGCTCACGCGCTTTTATAAGCTGTATATCCCATGGTTTAGGCAAGTATTTATCCAGTGTTTCTCGTACTTCTTGTTCGGCTTTTAAGCCAGTAAAACCGTCAACAGGCTGGCCATCTTTCAGTATTAATACAGTAGGCAAACTGCGCACACCAAATTGAGAAGCGAGCATCTGTTGTTCATCAGAGTTCACTTTAGCAAGTAAAAACTGGCCATCATATTCATTGGCCAATTTTTCCATAATAGGCATCAAGCTTTTGCACGGCCCGCACCAGTCCGCCCAAAAATCTACAACTATTGGGCGCTTAAAAGACTCGTCGATTAATAATGCCTGAGCATTATCCATGGTGATTTCGGCTATATGAGAACTCATAAAAAACTAACATCCAAAAGTGAATAAGAAATACATTATTTAATTATATATTGGGATATAAAATAGAATTACAATCATCCTGAATGTATTGGCATCTAATGGCATGCAAAATACCAGAAAAAATCCAGTGCCATTATTGTTCATACCCAGTTAAAAGCTAGATTAACATACTGTACTATCGCGCAAAATTACTGAGCTGTTGCTTTTTCCATAAATCACATTCAAGATGAATATCCGCATGCCCTTACACCTTAATTTTACTTTTAAGTGGGCATCGGATCATTGTGCAACACACAGTTTTTAGTGTGGTGTTGATTTGTGCATAGATGTTGCAGCATCAATTATTCTTAACCGTCCTATGCAAACTCTTAAGGAGACATCAATATGGGCAGAGTCGCGTTAGTCACTGGTGGCACTCGGGGTATTGGAGAAGCTATTTCAGTTCGTTTAAAAGAAGCAGGCTACACTGTTGCGGCAAATTATGCAGGCAACGATGAAGCTGCGCAGGCTTTTAAAGACAAGTATGGTATCAATGTATATAAGTTTGACGTCTCTAGTTTTGACGGTTGTACTGAGGCAGTTGCAAAAATCACCTCAGATTTAGGCCCTATTGAGGTTTTAATTAATAACGCCGGAATTACTCGTGATGGCACTATCCATAAAATGAGTAAAGAGAACTGGCGAGCAGTACTCGATACAAACTTAGGCTCTTGCTTCAACTTAAGCCGCAATGTTATCGACAGTATGCGCGAACACAACTTTGGCCGTATCGTCAACATTGGTTCTATTAATGGCCAAGCAGGTCAATATGGACAAGTGAACTACGCTGCTGCCAAATCAGGTATTCACGGCTTTACCAAGGCACTGGCACAAGAAGGAGCAAGCAAAGGTATCACTGTTAATGCTATCGCCCCTGGGTATATTGCTACTGATATGGTGCGCGCTGTTCCAGAGAAAGTTCTAGAAAAGATTGTCGCCAAAATACCTGTTGGTCGCCTAGGTGAAGCGGATGAAATTGCACGCGCGGTAGAGTTTCTTGTATCGGATGATGCTGGGTTTATTACAGGCTCAACACTGTCTATTAACGGTGGACAGCATATGTATTAATACATAGCAAAATACCATATTGAATAGTCCATAAAAAAGCCCGCCAGTGAGCGGGCTTTTTTATGGACTATTCAATATCACCGCGGTATTTATTTTTCCGCATCGGATGTTGCTTTTGCTACAGCAGAGCTATCGACTGCCTTCGCATCGGTTTTTGCAGCAGCGACTTTAGGCGCTTTTTTCGCTACCGGCTTTTTCTTAGCAGGTGCTTTAGCCTTTACCTGAGCAGGAGTGTTTTCCTTGGTAGGCGCTTTTTTGGGAGTGCTTGCTTTAGTTGAGGAGTCATTTGCACTGGGTGTTTTATAAACGTTCCATACATCCTTTAATAGACCATCGACTTTACCTTGCATATCGTTTAGCAATTGGTAATTGTCCTGGGCATTGGTATTTATTTTTGATTGGATATTTTGCCAATATGACTTCTGGGCATTGACATAAGAGTCAAGATTTAAGCTCGGTACACTCATACCTTTAGCGTATTCAATACTGTCGGCTAATACGCCGTTAGCTAAATCTGCTTGCTTAACTCTGATGGTATCAAGTGTTTCGACATTAAACTGAACAAAGTCGCTCATCGGCTTAAAGAAAGATTCCGCTTGTTCCAACATTTTTTCGTACATGGCCTTCGCCCTCTCAAATATTTTCCAAGTATTATCTTGGGCCTATTAACAAGCCCGAACACTGCGGTAGTAGCAATTTAATCAAAACCTGCTGCACAGCAAAAAGCACTTTCTTAGTCTATGCCACTCGACATGCCAGGTCAATTTGGATTTGTGCGCCGCAACAGAAATTAACAGGTGACAAACAATGGTACATTATTCATATTCGCTTACAAAAAAGCCCCGCTGAGTAACGGGGCTTTTCAGGTTAACCAGCTAAAGCTACAGCATAAAAACAATGCATTGCTTTTACAGCTTATATAGTGGCAGCGTTCTTAATAACAGCACCAGCTTTTTCTTGGTTAGCACTAAACGCTTCATAAGCTTCGGTAGACGCCGCCACCATTTTATCTTGCAGGTTTTGTACATATGACTTTTGTGTTTGATAAACGCCAGAGAAGTCTTTCTGTGCACTTAACTCTTTAATAAAGGCCATATTGTCCGTTACCATATCATTGAAAAAAGTCTTCTGCTTTTCAGCAGCTTCTTCAAAGGCTTTAGAAGTTAAAGCCATCAATTCGTTGGTAGGGCCAAACGCTTTCTGAGACTGCTCAAAGATCTTATCGAACATAGTATTCACTCCTAAATTAACTTGACTTGCTGCATCGCAAAACTAGTAACAATTCTAAGAGTGAGCGGCTTCGTCGTCAAGTGATTTTGCCGCATTGCAAAAGAAAACAATATTATTTCGCTATCAAAAAAAAGGTTTTTATTCTTCTTTATCAAGATCGTCTTCAGTATGGCGCTTTTCTTGCTTTTTAGGCTTATTTGCGGGCTTGTTTGCAGGCTTAGGTGCGAAGCTTCCCCACATGGACATATTCTGCTCCATCATCTGGTTAAAGACATTGAGAGGAGACGCATCCATCATATCTTTCACCACACCTTGCACGGCTTCCTGACGATCTAAGAAGGTAGCGATGCTCTGTTCGATATACTGTCTTAAGAATACCTGCATATCACTACCATAGAAGCGGATGAGCTGTTTTAACACTGACTGGGTTAAAAGCGATTGCTGATCATTGTTTTCCTGCTCGCTGATAATTTGCAACAGAATACTTTTAGTAAGGTCTTCTTCGGTTTTCGAATCGATGACACAAAACTCTTCGTGACTCATAACCAGCTCACGAATAACTTCGAGGTTAATATACTGGCTTTTTGAAGTATCGTAGAGGCGGCGGTTTGGATATTTTTTAATCGTAATCACAAATTAAGTTCCCATCTTATTAATCATTGCGAGCCTGCTATTACAGAGGTCTGGCCGGCAATATAGTGAATCGTTTGCGGAGTATAACCATTAAACACCTGTTTAAGGAAATCTAGTCCTTGATACTCCTGATTTGACTCAAGGAGTATTACCGTAATCATGTGGCTATAGCGTATCTAAACGTCGCTTAACATACTGGCCGGGAGCATCTTCCAGCGCCGAATATTTGCGATTGCCAATAGAGCGAGCCTTGCGTTTATCTCCTGAGCGAGCAGACAGCCAAGCATGCCAGTCGCCCCACCATGAACCTTTCACCCGAGTGGCTTTCTCTAACCATTCTTCTGGTGTTTCGGGCAGGCTATCATTGATCCAGTGAGGGTATTTACCCTTGTCTATCGGGTTAATAACCCCTGCCACATGACCGGATTCAGTCATCACGAAACGTGTATCTTCAGGCAGTTTTTTCGCCCCTTGGAAAGCCGACTGCCAGAGCACAATATGGTCTGCTTGCGCGGCCAAGCAATAACACGATGTGTCGATCTTAGATAGATCAATGGGTGTGTCATTGATGGTAATCCCCCCTGCTTCTACAAGACGATTTTCCATATACATGTTTTTTAAATAAAACAAAAAAGCTTCGGCTGGTACATTGGTAGAATCACTATTCCAATACAAAATATCGAAAGGCGTGGGATCCTTACCCTTTAAATAATTTTCAATAAAGAATGACCAGAAAAGATTATTCTCACGCAACATGCTAAAACTTAAGGCCAGAATACGGCCGTCAAAATAGCCTTTTGATTCGATGGTTTGCTCTAACATAGGCAAGGTATGTTCAGAGATATAGTTACCCACCTCTCCCGGCTCGGAGAAATCAAGCAAAGTGGTAAAGAATGTAAGCGAGTGGATGCGCTTATCATTTTTGGCAGCCAGGTAGGCCTGGGTCATTGCCAACACCGTCCCTCCAACGCAATAACCGGTGGCATTCACCGTTTTCGACTTGCTGATATCTTGCACGGCATCAAGAGCAGCGATCACGCCCTTATTGATATAGTCATCAAAGGGCAGTGAACGATAGGAGTCATCAGGGTTTACCCAAGATATCATGAACACCGTATAGCCCTGATCAACCAGCCATTTGACCAAAGATTTTTTCTCATCTAGGTCAAGAATGTAATATTTGTTAATAAAAGGAGGAACAATAAGCAGGGGGACTTCGAATACTTTACTGGTAGTCGCCTTGTACTGGATAAGCTGAATGAGATGATTCTCGAATACGACGTCACCTGGAGTGTAGGCAAGCTGCTCTCCTAATTGGAAAGCATCCTCGGCAACCTGAGTAATTTTAAAGGCTTCGTTGGGGCTTCTCTCCAAATCGTGCATAAAATTATCAATGCCTTTGGCTAAGTTTTCACCCTGGGTAGTGAGGATCTCACGACATACTTCAGGGTTAGTAAGCACATAATTACTGGGCGATAAAGAATTGATAAATTGCCGGGTATAAAAACGCACCTGCTGTTCGACTTTTTTGTCCTCGAACTCTAAAACATCGACCAACTGATGCATATATTCTGCGTTGAGTAAGTACGCCTGCTTAAGATAGTTAAAGCCAGGATTACCTTGCCAGTCGTCATCGCCAAAACGCTTATCCCCCTTTGGCTCACTAATAACAGGGGCAAATTCCTCACCCATAAAAGCTTTCGACGCATTTTGCCAGAGTTGTTGCTGCTTCTCCATAAATGCGAGCTGTTGCTCAACAAACTTCTTTGGGTTGACCTGAACTTTTGAAGCAAGCTCTTGTGGATCAAAATCCGTATTGAGATAACGATCGAGATCGGTTGCATTTTGCTGGTTAACAATACGCTTAGTAACCTCTTGCATCATGCTATTAAAAACAGTACTAAATTTATCGATGTAGTCTAAGACTTGATGTTTTTCTTCCTGATTCATGTGAATTGTGGCTCTTATATAGCTGAATATAGATGATGTACAGGTGATAAAACTTATTTCTTCTTGGGCGACCCGCCCGTAATATCATGCTGGTATTGCTGAAACATAGAAGCACTCTGTTCGGCCATAGATTGCCAGAATGCCATCATAGTATTGCTCGGAGCTTTATCCGTATTCGCCATTTGGCGCATAAATAACTCCATTAAAGAACGCTGTAAAACCTCCATATTACCGTCAAAGATTTCTTTTACTTCCTCAGGTGTAATATCAATTTCAAAAGATATTTTCATGGACATTCAACCCACTAGTTTATGGTGCTATACCATTCTACTGTAATTAGCTAAGGATCAGGAATATTTCTGGGGGCAGACTTTTTGATGCAGAGTGATTGGGAAATATGTGCCTAAGATTTCGCAGGCTCGATCATATTTGTAAGCGAGGCGCTTTTACCGTGATACCTGAAAAAAGCGCGAATGGCCTTTTTCAGGGGATAAAGTAAAAAGGTTAGCGAGCTGTCCAACCACCGTCTAACACGATGGTTTGAGCTGTAATATTGCGCGCCGCAGGGGACATTAAGAACTTCGCCGTATCAGCCAACTCTTCCATAGCGATAAAAGCCTTCTTAGGCATAGGTTCGAGCATAATATTATGAATCACTTCGTCTTCAGAAATACCATGTTCTTGAGCTTGCGCCGCAATTTGCTTTTCTACAAGAGGCGTTTTCACATAAGAAGGGCACACGGTATTGATGGTGATATCATTTTCCCCTGTTTCCAAGGCAATAGTTTTAGCAAAACCAAGTAGTCCGTGCTTGGCTGCGACATAGGCACTTTTGTAAGGAGAAGCCACTAGCGCATGAATTGAACCTATATTGATAACCCTGCCAAAATTGCGCTCCTTCATTCCTGGCAAAACTGCTCGTGTTAACATTGCAGGACCTGTCAATAATATATCAATCAACAGCCGCCAGCGATCACTGGGGAATTGTTCGAGTTTTGACACATACTGTATCCCTGCATTGTTAACAAGTATATCAATATGAGGATGATCAATGGCGACCTGGTCAATTTTCTCCTGGTTACTGACATCCAATTCATAGGGCTCGGCATTCAGGCCTTTTTGCGTTAACTGTTGGCAAAGGTTCTCAGCGCCTGCCAGATTCAAATCACTGACGATAATACGGTGACCTTCACTGGCTAACGCCTCCGTCAGGGCTTCACCAATGCCACTTGCAGCACCCGTTACAAAAACAACTTTACTCATTTTAGCCTCGTATACGTGTTTGTATCGATCCAAAAAACCACCTCCTGTGTGGCTTTTGGATATTACAAATAAAAATGCTGAACATTAAAAAAGAAGTATTAAAATTCCATCTCCGGTACATGATCGGGCACGACTATCTCACCGGCTGTTTTAGATACAATCTCGTCAATACTGATACCTGGTGCTCTCTCCTTTAACCAGAACTTACCCTCGGCAATTTCTATATAGGCCAAGTCGGTAACAACTTTCTTAATACAGCCCGCCCCGGTTAATGGAAGGGTGCATTGCTCTAATAATTTAGAATTGCCTTTTTTATCAGCGTGAGTCATTGTGACCACAATATTTTCTGCCGCGGCAACAAGATCCATCGCGCCGCCCATACCTTTTACAAGTTTTCCAGGAATCATCCAAGAAGCGATATTACCCTGCACATCTACTTCAAAGGCGCCTAACACGGTAAGATCTACATGGCCGCCCCGGATCATCGCAAAGGACTCAGCAGAAGAAAAAATACTAGCACCAGTAATGGCGGTAACGGTTTGTTTACCAGCATTGATCATGTCAGCATCAACTTCGTCTTCTGTGGGAAACGGCCCCATTCCAAGCAAACCATTTTCAGACTGCAACATAACCTGGATACCTTCAGGCACGTAGTTAGCAACCAATGTTGGGATACCAATACCGAGGTTAACGTAATAACCATCTTTTAGCTCACGTGCAACACGCATCGCTAATTGTTCGCGGGATAATGACATTTGATAGTTCTCCTAGCAATTGGCTGCTGTTAGTTTGCACGCACTGTGCGCTGCTCGATACGCTTCTCAAAAGTACCTTTAATCAAGCGATCAACGTAGATACCTGGGGTATGTATTTGAGTGGGCTCCAACTCTCCAGGCTCAACAATTTCTTCCACTTCAACCACCGTGATTTTTCCAGCAGTTGCCGCCATAGGATTAAAGTTCTGAGCGGTGTCGCGATAAACAACATTACCGTAACGATCAGCTTTCCAGCCTTTGACGATAGCAAAGTCCCCTGTGATGGATTCTTCCAATATATATTTCCTGCCATTGAATTCACGCACTTCTTTACCTTCACCTACTGGCGTACCGTAACCTGTAGCCGTATAAAAAGCAGGAATGCCTGCGCCACCGGCACGCATTTTTTCAGCAAGCGTGCCTTGTGGCGTCAATTCCACTTCAAGGACATCAGACAGAAGCTGTTCTTCAAACAATTTATTTTCGCCAACGTAAGAGGAAACCATTTTTTTAATTTGGCGGTCTTCGAGCAATATTCCCAGCCCAAAGCCATCGACACCAGCATTGTTAGAGACAACAGTAAGTCCAGTAGTCCCCATCTTTTTGATTTGGGCAATCAAATTTTCAGCAATACCACATAGCCCGAATCCCCCCGAAATGACGGTCATTCCGTCTTCAAGGCCGGCCATCGCTTCGGCATAGCTTGTCACGACTTTATCGAAACCCGACATAGCGCTCTCCCCTTTATTAAGTTATGAGTGTTAAGTTATTGCCTAGAGTGCGCCCCTGGCTTATATTTATCAAATGAAATTATTTGATTAATTGATTTATTTTTTAAATGATTACAATAAAACAAGTTCGTGCCTTTGTCGCCATTGCTGAAACTCAGAGTTTTGCTGAAGCATGTGGCATGGTGCATTTATCTCAGCCCGCCCTAAGTATCGCTATCAAGAATCTGGAAACCGATTTGGGGGGCCCTTTACTAGCGCGAACAACGCGCACACTATCTCTGACTCCTGAAGGGGAAGAATTTTTCCCTATAGCCCAGCGCCTGCTCAATGATTGGGATGCGGCTATTGAAGACATTCATAATCTGTTTTCTATGCGACGAGGCACGATCTCCATTGCCACAATGCCCTCTTTTGCGTGTAACCTGCTACCTAACATATTAGTGAAATACCATCAGCAATACCCAAAGATCAATATCAGGGTACAAGATGTAGTGGCAGAAAAGGTAGTGGACATGGTGCGTACAGGCCGAGTAGAAATAGGGATTTCTTTTGATCCTGATGAGAGCGAGGATCTTATCTTTACTCCCCTCTTCCATGATCAGTTTATTGCCGTAATTCCACCTGCAACCTTCAACAAGAGAAAGAGCCTGTGCTGGCAAGACTTACTAGAGCAGGACTTTATCGCACTGCAGCGGCCCTCCAGTATTCGTATATTATTAGAGCAAACCTTAGAAGCCAATAATCTCGCTTTCTCTGTTGCAGTGGAAACTCACCAGTTGGCAACTATAGGCCGAATGGTCGCCAGTGGTTTAGGCGTTAGTGCTGTTCCGTCTTTGTGCCAAGCACAGATGCAAGAAATGGGGGCGGTCTGCCTACCATTGCAAAAACCAGCGATAAGTCGACAGGTAGGAATATTAACCCGTCGTCGTTATTCCCTCTCGATTGCAGCTGGCGCGCTAAAAGATGTGATAATGGAAATGTGGTGTAAAAACTAGCTGGAATGGTTTATAGTGGATTTCTATGCCAGGATAACTATAAAGACCAAGACAAACATAAAAATAAAAACACTACACCTGCGATAACAGAGAATATCAACAATAGCTAACGTAAGATAATAATATAAAACTCATTAGATTAAGATATTCACACGCACGAGAGCGCTAGTTGTAATGAGTAAATATTTGCAGCTGTAAATTATAGTGGAAGTGTATCTACATGACGTCATCCATCGTAATTGCCGATGATCACCCGTTGTATAGGGCTGCATTGGTGCAAACAATTCAGAGTTTTAGTGATACATTTGGCCCGTTAGAATGTACTGCCTGTTCATCTTTAACAGAAGTTCATCACTGCATAGAAGCAGGTAATGTAAAACCAAATCTTGTATTATTGGACTTACATATGCCAGATATTAATGGTTTTTCCGGTTTAATGGATCTTAGAGCCAACTTTCCTCAAATACCAATTGCTATTATTTCCGGTGATGACAGCTCAAAAGCTATCGATCGTGCAAAGCAGCTGGGCGCGGTTGGCTTTATTTCTAAGTCCCTTGAAGCAAATGAGTTGCAAAACATCATCCAAAAGCTGCTCGACGGTGCATTGAGTTTTGACACAACTGGTAATGAGCAGGATCTAGAATGGCAAGAGTTTGCTCGTCGTATTGCCTCACTTACGCCTCACCAATTCCGAGTATTTAACATGTTAAGCCAAGGTCGGCTCAATAAGCAGATAGCCTATGACTTAGAGATAACAGAACCCACAGTGAAGTCTCATGTTACTGCCATATTACGCAAGCTGGGATTACGCAAACGCACCGAAGTTATTTTATTATCTCAAAAATTTGAGGCTTTATCGCAAGCCTAGCTGCAAAAACAACGAACGAAGTTCTGCAACTTGTAAAGGTTTTTTAAGAAAAAAATAGCCGCTATCCCTTGCCTGTTTTTGCACATCATTATTTTGATCAGCAGAAATAACGACAACAGGAATCTCTTTTGCTGTAGCACCTTTTGAAAGACTCTGCTTTGAAAAATATTCAAGCAGCTTTGCTACAACCGCAATGCCGTAAACATCATTATCTAGATGGTAGTCAATTAAAATAATATCGGGAATCCAAGGTACATTATAGTCCAAAGCCCTTTGCCCATGAAAAGCGCAATTCCACGGTTCAAGTAACAATTTCATTCCGTCTAAAATAGCTTGTTCATTATCGATACATAAGACCTTTGTTGAAAAAAAATGTGTGAGAGGAAATGTTTTGTCTTTATCTTCAGGTGGTCTAACTTGATGCTGCCACTTATTTGGCAGTATCAAACGAAACATGCTGCCACGACCAACTTCTGAAGTGAGCTCAAGTTTAATATTTAGTAGCGAACATACACGCTGTACTGTAGCGAGTCCCAAGCCTAGGCCACCATCATTACGGGTTTTATCTAAGCGATGAAATTCAACAAAAATTGATTTTTGTTCATGTTTGGGGATACCACAGCCACTGTCCCAGACCTCAATATAAATCTTATTGCGTCTACGACGACATCCAATAAGAACTTTACCTTGATCCGTATAGCGAATTGCATTAGAAAGTAGATTTTGCAAAACACGCTTAAGTAAGCGCTCATCGCAGTGTATATTTAAAGAACTGTAGCAACAATGTAGGGCGATACCCTTATTTTGTGCAATAACTGAAAACTCTCGACGTAAATTAACAAGTAAATTACCAATACAGAAAGTATGTGGATTAACTCGCATTTCACCCGAATCAAGTTTTGCGATAGCCAGCAGTTCACTAATAATAGAGTCTGCAGAGTTTAGGGATAATTTAAGATGCTTTAATACATCTTGCGTATCGTCATCATAGCGTCTTTGACTTAAAGCAGCTAAAAACAATTTGGCGGCACTTAAGGGTTGTAGCAAATCATGCCCGGCAGCAGCAAGAAAGTGCGTTTTATTTTTATTCGCTTGAGATAACTTTTCGTTAACATCTTGCAGTTCTTGTGTACGCTCTATCACTTTTTCTTCCAAAGTGGCTCGCGTTTCTTCAAGAATATTTAAGGTATTTTGGTAGTCTGTAATATCGGTAAAAGTTGAGACAAATCCGCCCCCCGCCATGGGCGCACCCTGGATTTCCAATATCTGTCCATTGTAATTGGTGTATTTATGGGAATAAGCACTTCCTTGAGCCATTAATCGTACACGTTTATCAACAAACGCCTGTGCTTGTTCACCTGTGAGGTTATTTCGTTGGGCATTAAATGCGATAAGGTCTGATATATGTCTTCCGACATGTACCATACCGTCTGGATAATTAAAGATTTCCAAATAACTGCGGTTCCATGCAACTAATAGTAGTTGCGAATCCAATACACTTATACCTTGGGAAATATTATCGATACTTTCTTGTAATAAGTCCCGTCCAAATTGAAAGATTTCAGAGGTCTTTTCCAAAGTTTCATTATTTTTCTCACTGGAATAGGCATGTTCAATTACATAACGTGCGGACACTGAACCGATAACGCCTGACAATATATTTTCAACAGTATAAATATCCTCATCACTGGCGAAAGTATCAATAGTATTGAGCTTAGGATACTGTTTAAACACTAGTTCTGCTTGAACCGTGCCGAGAAAACGTACTAATAGAGAACGCAAATCAGCAAGCGCCAATCGTCCTGTTGTACTTACCAGGCTCTCTTCAAAAACCGCATGAGGGTTCTTTAAAAAATATAGAAAAATACAAATATTGCCAAGTAAGCTCCATAACACGCCATGAGATAACTCACTTAAATTTTCCAAACCAAATAAGGCATTAGGTCTTAGCCAAGCTATGCTAAATAGGCCGTTATCCAACATTGCCCGATCATATAATCCAGCGTTTATCATGGAAGGCAAAAGTAAGGTATAACACCATAAAATAAAACCGACGGTCAAACCTGCTACCGCTGCGGTAGACAAGTTAGCACACTGCGGTGGTTTTAATAATAAACTGCAAAATAAGCAAGGAGCGAACTGCGCCACCAGCGCAAACGAGAGTAGACCTATAGTACCAAGTGCGCTATTAGTAGTAAGTAATCGATAATAGATGTACGCCAGTAACATCAGGACTAAAATGATAGCTCGCCGAATTGTGCGTAATAATTGACTCACATCTTTTTTCTGGTGCACATTGAACCAATGTGTTTTTAACAACAGAGGCACAACTAATTCATTACATGCCATTGTCGCCATAGCTACACAGGCGACAATAACCATGCTACTACCCGCCGACAGACCACCAATATATGTTAGTAATGCTAAATCTTCGCGCCCAGACACAATAGAGAGTCCCTGTACAAAAGCACCAGAAGAGATTTCTTGTCCTTGAAACATGACAAGACCAGCGTAAGCAAGCGGAATCATACACAAACCAAATATGATCAAGTAACCTGAAAACAACCAACGTAGTGTTTCAAAGTCTCGCGAGCTTTCGCTCTCGACAACCATTACATGAAATTGTCTAGGCAAACAAATCGTTGCAATAAAACCCAATACTAGCGCCGTAATATAGCCGTTGCCATTGCTACTTCTCTGTTTAATAAATGATGATAGGGTATCTTGTTGCGCAATCTTGATAAAAATATCTTCGATACCGTTAAACATGGAGGTTGTAACAAATAAGGTTAAGATAACAAAAGCCATTAATTTAACGATGGCTTCAAATGCAATGGCTAGCATCAAGCCATTGTGATGCTCACGCGAATCTAAATGTCGTGTGCCAAAGGCTAAAGCAAAAATACCTAACATTACAGCAACATAAAATGCTGTATCAAAAGCAAAGTGTGAGGATATTCTAGTCTCAGCAGCGCTGATATCACTCAACATATGATAGCTATCAGTGATCGCTTTCAATTGCAGTGAAATATAAGGAATTAATACAGCGACAGACACTAGAGTAATCAATACCGCAAGAGATCTGGAGCGACCATAGCTAACAGCGAGATAATCAGCAATAGAAGTAATATTAGCATGCTTACTTTGGCTAATAAGCCTGCGTAGAAACGGCGCAAAAAATATAAGAAGTATGATGGTACCGAGAAATGTCGGAGGAAAATGCCAACCGTTATCCACCGCTTGAGCAGTAGTTCCATAAAAGCTCCAAGCACTACAATAGATAGTAACGGCTAAGCCAACAACGATGGGTTTAATTTTTTTTATGATGTTTTCATGCAAACGATCGCCCATATAAGCGATCGAGAACAGTATCAACAGATACCCTAAAGAGAACCCGATAATTTGAAGATTATTAATCATTAATCGGCAGGTAAAACAAATTCTCCATTGTCATTAATCCATATTTTTGCATCAGGTTTATTCAATAATTGCGGCATATTATTTTCCGTTAGTTGACCACTAAGGGATTTAGCAGGTTTTGTCTTAACCCGCTGACTAGGGGGAATTTTGCTGCCGTTGATTTGATTGTCAAACATAATATCAAGCGCTTCTTCGAAATAATGATGAACAGGCACATAACGAGTTTTAAAGGGAGGCAAGGCCACTAGCGCGTCAAAATGCTGTCCGTTATCTATTTCATAATAATGTAGGCGAGATTTTTTTTCACGCTTAGCGTTGAGCACATAATATGCCCGGGAGCTATGATTGACATGTATTAAGTTGTCTTCACGACCATGAACAATAATACTAGGTAAGCTATGTAAATCACCGTCTACAAATGTCTTAGCAATACCACTACGTACACGACTTTCTTGTAAAGTTTCTCTTAAGCATAGAAGATTGTCGAAGGCCAAATCAAATGCACCATCTGCATCGAGTGAAGTCATTTGGCTACTGGGTTCCCCCTTACTGTTATCATTTATGATAGTGACGCCAGCCGCAGGTAAAATCCCCCCACTGACACTATGCAAGCTTTGTTTAAGTGCTCCAGGTGCACTTGCAGGCTTGCCATCAATACCCGTATAGGCATAACTTAAGCCACACAGATGATCATCGATACTGTAAGCGCCATAGGCATTGATATAATTAACAAGTACAGCATCCCATATGAATCCCGTTGTAAATGCCAACATTAAGCCGTCAGAGCTAGATGATAGACCGTTGTCACGCAGTATGTCATAAGCTTCTTGGCTTTGCTCTTGTAAAGTCTCAGTGTTTAGTGCGCCGATAGCTTTAAGCTTACGGCAACGAGTCTCAAGTCGTGATTGCCAAATTGGCATAACAAAACTGGCAAGCCCAGAGTTATCATGGAACAGTGCGGCACAGGGAATAAATAATCCATCGATCACCGCTCTTTGCGCTAAGGTTTTTGTTTTCCAATGTCTTTTTTCTTCATTACGGTTAATATCATAAGCAAAATCAAAAGGTAAATTAATAGCAGGTTCCGACACGACAATGCCGTCAAAAGCTTTTTTTCCACCAGCTTCTGCAGCCCGTAAAATCGCTGCTCCACCATTAGAAATTCCCGCACCAATGACTAAGGTATTATCCGGACCATATTTAACACTAGGAGAGAACTGCTCGTTTAATTGCGCAAATGCAAATTCAATCGCAGCTAAAACAAAATCGCCCCAATACTGGTCAACATTTTCACCGCTGTGGGTATGTTTACTTGCTAATCGGTAGGGGTATTTTTCTTTAAAATTTGCAACTTTCTCATTGCCAAAAGCAGAAAATAGAACATCTTCGTTTGCATCAACTAATTCACCGGTGATTTTATGTGCTTTATTTTCGGTGAGCCAATGAAATCCAACACCAGTGCCTTTATCGGTATAAACGACGGCGCACCTCTTACTTAACCCCCATGCACCGACAACACCTACCGCACCATAAATACCTCGCGACCCAGAAGAAGCCGTGGCAATGAGGCAAGGTTTGCTTTTATTGAAGCTATCCGGTACTTGTAGCATAACAAGTCCCGCAATATTTTTATTATCGAAGACAAGAGGCGCAATAGTCTCGTAACCACTCACCGCGCCGCCCTTATCATTCCAAAACTTTGCATGAATACGCCCATAGCCTATATCATCAGCTAAGGGCAGCAGTTTTTTGTAGCTGTTATAAATGGCCGAACGCCGTAAATCAAAGGCAGAAGGCCGGCCAGGATTTGCGGCCTTGGGTTCTTTCTCTCTTAGTCCCTCAAGACCTAGTCCAGCTGTGGCAAGATCATTTTCTTTTCCATCATAATAATTTTTGATTATTCGATGTTGAGCAATAGTGAAATTACTAGAAGAGGACTTCTCTGCAATAGTGGTAGTACAACCAGATAATACTATTGAGAAGGATAATAACAATTCACATATTAACCATTTTTTTTCTGTAATTATTGACATTTTTTTAAATTTTAATGACATAAAAAATTCTCATTTAAAATAATGTGAAAAGTATTAGTGCCAGTAAAGTCCCCAGCAGTGGTACAACAACTGTAAGCGCAGCCATTGGAAAATACGCGGCCTGATGGGTCTCCCCACATATAGCACGAATGGTAGTGACAACATACCCGTTATGAGGCAAGGTATCTAGTGCCCCAGAAGAGATAGCCACAACTCGGTGTAAGGCCTCGCTATCCACACCTAGATCAATATAATGAGGGGCTAATACAGGTAATGCAATACTTTGGCCTCCCGATGCAGAACCTGTCATTGCTGCAATGGTAGTAACAGCAATTGCCGCTCCCAGCAAACCATTGCCGGGAAGGCCTGTAATCGCATCAACCACCACAGGAAATGCCGGTGATGCTTTAGCAACTGTGCCAAAACCCACTACAGCAGCAGTGTTAGCAATTGCCAGCAAAGCGCCAAGAGTCCCTTGGGAAACAATTTTATCCAAGCCTAGAAATGTCCGATGCACAAGTCCCCAGGCACATAGACAGCCTACGCTTAGGGCAAGTATTAACGCATATTGCGCGTAAGTTTTATGAAAAACAAAAGTTACCAACAGAACGGCAACAATTGGTATCACAGATAAAGTGAACGCGGGTAAGTCGCTGGTTTTCGCTTGTGGATCACCTTCTCTTTGGCTAAAAACTTCACCGTTAAGTAATGCTTTCCTTATCATTTTATTTAGCCACCAATAGCCTAAAAAAATCATAAAAAGTGCCACTACTATACTCACTTCCCAACCAGCATATGGCGAGGTACCTAAGTACTTTATGGGAATCCAATTTTGAATTTCTGGTGACCCCGCAGAAGTCATCGTGAATGTTACCGAACCAAAAGCCATAACCGCAGGTATAAATCGGCGGGGCAGATTGGCTTGCTTAAATAAGCTAAGAGCCATTGGATATACAGAAAAGGCAACTACAAAAAGGCTGACACCACCGTAGGTCAAGACAGCACATGCTATGACGATAGCGGCGACGGCGTTACGCATCCCCAACGCAGCGACGGTTGACGCAGCGATTCTATCGGCAGCGCCAGACTCCTCCATAAATTTGCCAAACAACGAACCAAGTAGAAACATAAAAAACCAACTGCTCAAAAAGCCAGCAAAACCGTCCATATATACTGTTACAAAACTCATACTGTCATTATCAGTAGGAATAATCTTTATACGGCCCGTTAAAGCCACAACTATTGCACATAATGGCGCGCTAATAAGCAAATTCATGCCGCGAATGGTAAAAACCATGAGTAAAATAAGTGCCAACACAAGCCCAATCATACTAACCATAAGAATTCCAATATGAGTAATATAGAGTTATTTTGGATACAAAATTGAGCGCCTTAACATAACCTCAACCTGTAAGAATATATTGAAATAATACGTGGTCTAGCAAATTTATGCTTCATACCAAGGTATAGGGGCAATGATGAATAAAAAGTATTACACTATGCGAGACATCGTAAGAAACACAGACATCAGAAGCTATGCGTCGCTAACATATGTTCCACTAACAATTGCACCGTTAAAGAACGTTGCAATATGCAAGTTTAAGCGACGTCGTATCTATAATGACGTCATAACTTTGTTAGTATTGTGGTTACCTTGTTGTTATTGCGGTTAACAATGTGATTAAAAGACACGTTAATTTTTTAGTATTGAGTCTTATCAATCACCTTATTGAACAAACTAATTATAATCAGTAATTCAACAAAGGTTCGAAAATACTTAACGTTTTTTTGGAAAGAAATAAGCTCTTAGTAGCATATTAATAGAGTATTAAAATACTTGTACGGCAAATAAATGGGGGGTTGATGAATGCAAGTTGTGGTAGTAACTACACACGCAAAGCAATTGTAACATTAGCCAATAATGACCAAGGTAAAGTTATGTATATATCGTTACAGTGGCCAAATAAAAATTAAATTAATAAGATATTAGAAACTATTGTATAACTTTTAGAATAATAATAGTTACTCGTTATCAAATTGTTTCTAAAAATTTTTGCCATTAGGTTAGAACAATGAAAAATATTGTCCTGCATAAACATCCACTCACCATTGCAATTACTTTAGCTAGCGCTCTATCTGCTCATTCATACGCAAATCCTGCACTTGAAGAGGTCATCGTAACAGCTCAAAAGAGAGAGCAGAATTTACAAGATGTGCCAATTGCAATCACAGCATTTAGTGCAGACCAGCTCGCTGCGCAGGGAGCCAGCTCTATTATTGATGTAGAAAAGAGTGTCCCTAATACTCAGTTGCGTGCGAGCCGAGGTACAAACTCAACTTTAACGGCGTTTATACGTGGAGTGGGACAACAAGATCCTCTATGGGGCTTTGAGCCCGGTGTTGGGATATATATCGATGACGTTTATATCGCACGTCCACAAGGCGCGGTGCTGGATATTATTGATATAGAAAGACTTGAAGTTTTACGCGGGCCTCAGGGAACACTGTATGGAAAAAATACCATCGGTGGAGCTATTAAATACGTTACTCGCAAAATGTCGGGTGATTTGCGTGGCAATATCAGTACATCAGTGGGAGCGTTTAATCAGCGCGATGTCAAAGTCTCAAGTCAAATTCCTCTGATTGATAACGTGCTCTATGCTGGTTACTCTGTGGCTTCCCTTACCCGAGATGGCTTCGGTACTCAATTTAAAGATTACTTGCCAAGCACTTCTGGTAACGGTGAACTTGGAGAGTTTCGACGCACAGCAGAGAACTATAATAAAGATGTACTCGCCGCCAGCGGAACAATCGAGTATTCCCCTGGCGACCGTTGGTTTTTTAAAATTGCCGCTGATCGCCTTGAAGATGAATCAAACGGCCGTTGTGGCTCCCGCTTCGCGAATAATACTGTCGCCGGCCCTAACGGTGAGTTTTTTCCGGCAACCGATAATGTATTCGATTCTCAGTGTGGTATTACTGAATTACAAAATGTCGAGACTCACGGATATTCTTTTACGGCAAAATATGATGTCAGCGACGCACTATCTTTTAAATATGTATTCGCAGAACGAGAAGGCAATACCCAAACATTCATTGACTTTGACGGTACACCTCTCGATAGTTTTGATATTCCTGCATTTTATGATGATGAACAAACAACTCACGAATTACAAGTTAACTTTACCAATGACTTTATTGCTATAGTCGGCGGTTTATATTATTACGACGGTACAGCTGCAGGTGCTTTCGACGCTTTGTTTGGTCAGTTTAGCCCCACCGGCGTATTAAGTGGTACTCAATTTTCTAATGCAGTATCAGGCGAGGTAGATACAGAAAGTAGTGCTATTTACATTAATGCGAACATAAATCTCAGTTCCAGTCTCACCCTGACTCTTGGGGGCCGCTATACCAATGATGAGAAAGCTGCTGACGTTAATCGTGCATTTTTGTTAACGAGTAACTCGTTTCCTGGTACCACTAATCAAGGCTCAGGAATTTCTTTCGGCGATCCAGCTTTCGATGTCGTAACATCAATTCGTACAGACTTTAATAAAGAAGACACTAATGACGACTGGAATCAATTTACGCCATCGGTAAAACTAGGTTGGGATGCTAATGATGATGTTATGATTTATGGTTCCTACGCTAGAGGCTTTAAATCGGGCGGGTTCGATATGCGCGCCGACGCCATTGTCGAACCCAATGCTGCCGAAGGTTATGATCCGGAAACCGTGGATACATTTGAAATTGGTCTAAAATCTCAGTTGTTCAATGACCGTTTGCGGATGAATATCAATATTTTCCACTCAGACTATCAAGACCAGCAAGTGACGGTGCAAGCGCCGGCTCCTCCACCTGCGTTTTTCTCTTCTACCGTGGTAAATGCCGGTGAGTCGACAATTCAAGGGATTGAGTTTGAAAGTACACTACAAATAACAGATGACCTAGTTGCTAACTTTGCGTTTGGTTATCTTGACGCGGAATTTGAAGAAGTAACAGAATTAATTCCTGTAGGCGTAGATGCTAGTGGGAATCCTATCCTTGAAGAAGTTAACAGAGCAAATCGCGTAGAAACAGTTAACCGCAATACCAATGAACCAATTATTATTGAACCTTGGGGTGCACAAAATGCCCCTGAACTAACAGGTCAACTAGGCCTTAGTTATTACCTAAATGTTGGTGATTGGGGTACATTCGCGTTTAATACCGCACTCTCTTATCGCGATGATGTCCGTATGTTTGAATCTGTGACCTCCGTTATCGATCAGGAAGCCTACAGTCTTTGGGATGCAGGTGTAATATGGAATTCTGTTGATGATCATTGGACAGCATCGTTACATGCTAAAAATATTACCGACAAAGAATATCGTACGGGAGGCTATAACTTTCCTGCAACCGCAGGAGAAGATGCAATATTGGGCTTTTATGGAGACCCCAGAACCTGGACATTAACCATAGGTTATGAATTTAATTAAAAAGCACCTCTAAAGTCTTTTAATACAAGAGAACCTTTAACGGCTTATTTAAAGGTTCTCCATGAAATAGTATTTATTCCCGCCACCAAAACCACTAAAAACAATGGATTGTAAGTAGCTTAAAAATAACGACGTAACTCCACTTGAAAGTAATCATCTGCCCGGAAGTCAAAATCAAATGTGCCTACTTCAGCTGAGGAAAAAATTCGAGCTTCCGCTTCAATTTTCCAATTATCATTTAGCCGTCGACTAACTTCGGCAGAAAAAGAGCGGTTGCTGTAATCTAAATCCTGACTAGCTAACAAAAGGATTTCTGATCCATCGATATCATTAAACGCCCAGCGCACACCGGCAACAAAATCATTTTGTGCGATAGTTTGACGAAAACCGATACGATCATCAAATTGATATTCCGCAACGATGCCTAAATCCGCATTGCTGCCGCCCACAGTAAAAAAGGTATATTCAACGCCACCAACAAAGGCAGAATTACGACCAAAGTCTTGCTCATAAATTGAAATGGCTTCGAGTTTAAACAGCCACGCATCGGTGGTCGCCTGAACATCAATACCCGTCTGTTCAATTTGTTGATATCTTGCTCTAAATGCAAGCTGGTTAGCGCCTACAACAACAGGTTCAAATACAGGAACTCGACTAGTACCAGAAAAATGTGAGACACCAAAATCCCAGATATCGATGTAATGTGACCAACGCAAGGCTAGATCAATATGGCTTTCTTCATCACCCGACTGATACACTTCTTCATCTAAAATGAGTGGCCCTGGGCGTAGACGTGATTCAATGCCCGGAAATTCTCTCTCACGAAAATACGGCATTACATACGCAGAAAGTGTCCCCCAATCTTGTGCAGTGACAAACTCTATCATAGGCTGGCCGAGCTTATCTTCGCCATCAATATTTTCTAAGGTATCTGTTTGATTAATAATGTCTACTAGATGTACTGATTCTGCAACCCCCCAAAAAATCTTGCGAACTCCGGCATAAACTTCAAAACTATCAAAATTTTTCCACCAATATAATTCACGAATATCACCATGAGTGCGTTCGCTATCTTCACTATCTGCGCGGGCAAAACCTGTAAAAGCTATGCGTTGGGTATTATCATCATAGTCATGATAATACTCAATAGAGGCAGTTAATGATGCATTATTATCTGATTGTCCTGGAAAGATCGGGTCATGTTGGAAATATCGTCCCTCTAAACCCACATACCCCGAAAGATCATGAGCCATAACTATGGATGGAAAAGCTACGGCCAACAAATTAAAGGCCGATAAAAATCGGCGCGTCTGGTGTTTCGTCATACGTATTACTTAGCCCGTGATAAACTATTTTTGTCAAAATCTTTGTCTGTAAAGTTATTACCAAATTTCCAGTTAGTTTGTTCGAGTACTGTCACTTTTCCCGTCTGATGATTAGTCATGGTCATTTTGTGAGAGCGCCAATATTTGTCTAGGTATTGATTGTACTCCTCAAGTATTAAAGTTTTCTTTTTACGGCCACCACGATCATAATAATATGTTTTCAGTGGTATATAGCGTTCTGCATCGATGAAAATTTCTATTTTAGAATAACCCGATTTAGGATCTACAGGGTCTGCCTCATTAACAAAAACTTTAACACCTTCATGGGTATCTTCACGCAAGAATTTATAGGTATACTTTTCAACTTCTTGCGAAGCAATATCTTCAAAAGCAAATTCGCTATTCATAAATGCACCTGCCTTATTACTTGAAGAAATGCGCTTTACTTTTCTCAAGCCAGGTAGGTACAGCCATTGGTCATCAGCTCCGACCTTGTGGGTAAAAGATAAAAAAGCCGTACCTTTGACATCGCCAGGATTATCAAAGATAACGATTGATTTGTCACCATCCCCCTCTTGTTCCTTGGTTCTATTACGCAGATTACGTGGTCGCTCGTTACCATATTTATCACGCAATATCATTTTGCTTTGATTCATAGAGTCGCCAAATCCCTTATCACGCGAGTCAACTTCTTTCGCTAATGCAAGGCCTTTTTCTTCCGGGGTTTGCGCTATTGCATAATGCACATAGAGCGCGCAAATGCTAGCCAACAACGTGGCATACAATTTAAGCATAATGTGTTTCCTTTTTTTCGGTGTCAGAGGTTGGGGAGTCTTGCTGATCAAATTCATCGGCAGTTTGGTGTTTGTCAAATTTTAACAATAATACGGGTAACAATAAAAAATCAGCGAGTAAGGCCATCGCAATGGCGATAGCTGTTAATATCGCCATATTAGAATTCATACCGAAACTAGACTGTCCTAATACAGCAAAGCCTGCAACTAAGACAATAGATGTCACCACAATTGCAATACCTACAGTAGAAAAAGCATAACGTACAGCATGCTCTCGACTGAGGCCTTTTTCCCTTCTAGCTCTTAGATACTTACTTAAAAAATGAACCGAATCATCAACCACGATCCCCAAAGCCATGCCAGTCACCATAGAAACGGCAACATTAACTTGACCGTCGATCAACCCCCACAAACCAAATGCCATAGCTATCGGCAATAAATTAGGAATAAGACTTAACGCGCCTATACGTAAGTTACGTAAGGATACCGTAATTAACATCGAAATAATTACAATAGCAATGGCAGTGCCGTACAGCATATTTCTCATATTAGTATCTGAGATATAGGCGAACATAACGGCGGGGCCAGTACCATAAGCGTCAAGCTTCTGCTCTTTTAACAGCCATTCACGCCCGGCTTCGGCGATACTGGCGATTTGGCTTGATGGCATGTCCTTTACTGTCACTATAATTTGAGTCGCACTTTTACCTATATCCATTTGATTATTTAAATCAAGTCCTTCTGGCAACGACAATTCATATAATAAAACGTATTGGGCACTTAAATCCTTTTCTTCTGGTAGACGATAATATTCTTGATTATCTGCATGCATATTTTTATTAATACGTTTGAGCGTATCAGTGAAAGTATTAACATGTGTAACATCGGGGTTCTTTCTCATCCACGTCACAAACGCTTCGACTTTCTTCATAAAAACTGGATTACTAACACCGTAGTCTTCACCTGAAGACAGTGAATACTGGATTTGATAAACACCTGTTAGATTGTCGTTAACATAATCTGTATCAACGCGAAATTGTACAGAGTCATCAAAATACGCAACAAAATTGTCATCAAAAACATTAAGTGGTATCGCCGAAACAATAAGTATCGCAAACAGACCTGCTGAAACAAAGACAGCTTTTCTTTTACGTATAACGAACTCGCCTAATAATTCCATCCAGTGTTCAAATTTGTTACCGCTGCTTCGTGCCTTTATCGACATCGTGGCCAATATTGCAGGTAAAAAGGTAACGGAGAGAACAAAAGCCCACATAACCCCAATAGCGGTAATATTGCCCAGATCATGAAACGGCGGTGCATCACTGGTGTTCATCGATAGAAAGCCCACAGCTGTTGTCACCGAAGTAAGAAAAACGGGCCCAATATTTAAGCGCATGCTATGGTGAATAGCTTCCTCACGGCTCATCCCTTTTCGCAGAGCTGAAAATAAAGTCGTTAATATATGAATAGAATCGGCAACAGCAAGCGTCATAATGATTGTGCCAGAGGCAAATGAAGGGGGGGTCAACTTAACACCTAGCCAACCTGCAGCTCCCATTGAGGCAGCGACAGAAAATACGATAACCAGCACCGTCGCTACTGTCGCTCCAATAGATCGCAATAAAAAAGTAATGGTTAAAATAATAATCAAATACATCGCAGGTGTGAGTGTCATAAAATCTTGTATCGATGCTTCGAAAAAAGCGTTAGATAACATGACAACACCTGTCATATGCACCTTTACCGGATATTTCTTTTCAATTTTTTCTTTTAATTCACGTGCAGCGGTCACTGCTTGCGGGGCTTCATCTGGCGATAACTCTGGCATTTGAAATGTAATATTAACAGCAGTTACCGACGCTTGAGGATTAAGCAATTGGCCAACAATAAAAGGAGCAGCTAAAGCAATACGCTTTTTTTCCAATAACTGCTCAGGAGTATAATTAAGCGCGCCCTCTATTAAATCCTCTACGATTAAATCATCATCTTGGGCATGGGAATATTGAAAGTTAGAAATTGAATCTACCCGTAAAGCAAATGGTAGTTGCCATGCCGCAGTTGTTACCTCCTCGACAGCACTTAACACTTCAGGAGTAAAAACCTCACCACTATCAGGCGTTATTGTAAAAAGGATATTATCATTTTTGGTATAGGTTTTTTGCTGTTCATCAAAAGCTTTAAGATGAGAATTTTCTTCTGAGAAGAATGATCGGTAGTCATTGTCAAAAGCCAAATTTTGCGCGCCATACATTAGCGCAAGACTTGCCATAATAGATATTGCCATTACCAACCAACGCCAACGAATAACAAATTCTGTATAGGCATATATTTTTTCATTGAGGGAATCTTGCATGATCTACCTTTTTCCTTTGCAAAAATAAAAGTTACATCTGTTAGCGAAAGCCAAACCGACCAGACGGTATGTACATTCTTAAATTTTTACTTTTTTAATGAAGTAACATAAGTTACCAAGCACTCGATTGCAGACCTAAACGAGTCCACATCACGACAATATTTACCCTGCATCACAGCTCCGTCAAATGCCGTTACAATAAATATGGCCGATGCTCGAGCATCGACTTCTTTACGCACTTGGCCATCAGCTTGGGCTCTCATAATCGCGGCCTCAAACCTATTATGAAGCTTTTCAAACATCGTCACTATTTTTTGACGAAATCCTTCATCATTGCCGCACATTTCTGTGGCGATATTACATGCTGGGTAGCCAACTTCCAATTCGTCAGCGGTTATATTTTCCGCAAACTGAGTCAACCATTGGCAAATAGCATCTACAGGGCGCTTGTCGGATAAAGGTGCTTCACAATCATCTAAACATTGCTGAATAAATATCTCGTCGAACACGGCATACCCAAGCTCTTGTTTATTTGCAAAGTGATGGTACAGAGCCCCTTTTGAGACACCCGCTTTTTGTAGAATATCTGACAGGCTAGATGCCTTAAAACCATTGACGCGCATTTCATCAGCAGTGATATTCAAAATATGTTGACGCGTTAGTTCTGAATCTCGAGACTGAGCCATATAGCTTACTTATGTTTCCTACTATTTACTGCATAGTGTCGTATTAATACTCTCTCAGCACGAGAGAACGGCGTGATTAATTACAATTAAAAGAAAGACTAACAGACCGACCGGTCTGTTGGCAAGAAAATATATTGAAAGTGCATGAGATCTAAAAAGCGCAACTAACGCTATAAAGATACCTATAGAGAGATGCGACTTCCAGAAAAGCCCTTATCCAGAGTCTATTCGTTTTAGATTTTAGATTTTAACCTTTCGCACTTCTAACTTGGCGCCCAGGAGGTGGGGCGCCAATATGAAGTTGGTTACGGGACTTAGCAAGCTGCATCTGTTTTTGTCGTTCAGAAAAACGAGCATGCTGTTCAGGCGTCTGCTTATCAAAGCAACGCGGGCAAGCAACACCTTCCATATATTTGTCTGACAACTTTTCTTCTTCTGTGATAGGGTGACGACAACCATGACATTGATCATATTGTCCTTTCTCAAGATCGTGATTTACCGATACACGGTTATCAAAAACGAAGCATTCTCCTTTCCACATACTTTCACTTGCGGGAACTTCTTCGAGGTACTTTAAGATACCACCTTCTAAATGGAAGACCTCATCAAAGCCCTGCTCTTTGAGATAAGCTGTCGACTTTTCGCAGCGAATGCCTCCAGTGCAAAACATTGCCACTTTCTTGTTTTTTTGAGGGTCTAAATGGTTGGCGACATAGGCGGGAAATTCACGAAACGTCTCAGTTTCGGGGTTTATGGCATTTTCAAATGTCCCAATATCGTATTCATAGTAGTTACGAGTATCGACAACAGTGACATCTGGATCACTAATCAATGCATTCCAATCCTTAGGCTTAACATAAGTGCCGACAATTTTATTAGGGTCGACAGATTCGACCCCCATGGTGACGATTTCTTTCTTAAGTTTTACTTTCATTCGGTAAAACGCTTGCTCATCGTCATGTGATTCTTTGTAAACAATATCAGCCAAACGAGGATCGTTCTTAAGATACGCTAACACCGCATCAATCCCTTCTCTGGAACCAGCAATAGTGCCATTGATACCTTCATTGGCTAATAGCAATGTGCCTTTAATACCATTTTCAGCACAAAAATTTAGCAAAGGTTCACGCATTTCACGGTAGTCTGGGAGAGAGACAAATTTATATAAAGCACATATAACTAAGGGGTGGGTCATTAGATTAACTCAAAAACTATAATTTGGTGAAAAATGGAGCACGATTCTAAAGGATACTACGACGAAACACCAAACATGTTGAGATATATCAACTATTACTCTTACTGCCACCGAGGCAAGCAGGAGAATCCGGAACATTGCCATGTTCAGACCATTCCTTAACAGAATAGAGGTGCAGAGCAAGCGCGTGGACGCTGCCAGATAGCTCTTCTTGCAGAATAGAATAGACATTTTGGTGGCGTTTAACAGCTCGTAGTTCATCAAACGATGAGGACACCATAACCACTTTAAAGTGAGTTTGGGCATTTTGCGGCACATTGTGGCCGTGGCTTTCATCCACAACGCTAATGTATGTAGGTTTCAGTTGCTGCTGCAGCTTTTGCTCGATTCTATCTCGCATCTCGCTCATGGGTAATTCCTCATTAGTATTAAAACTCCTAAACATAGATCGACTTTGATTATGTTCTTATGGTATAAGTTCATAGTTCGATATATTTGCAGAAAAACTAAGCAAACATGTATACAAAAGAGACTTTGTCTGATTTAACTCAAGTATTGCTCTTGTATGATGGTTTACTGTTGAGAATTAGTTTATAGAAATCATCTGTAATATATGTAAAAAATACGTAACATATTGATTGTAAATGTTTACATTTCACCCATAGCTAATAAAGTAAAAGGCCTAGCGGAATGACACAAAAATTAGTATTTGTTAATAGGCGACGGGGCACAGACCGGAGATTTGACCTCGACCCTTGCAAAAATATTGCTGCTGATCTGTATCATAGGAAGCGCCGCAAATCTGCTGAAAGACGTAACCTAACTCGCTCCCTAATCGATGATTACTATGCTTATATGCAAAAAACCATCGAGCAAACACAGATGAAGTCAAAATCTCAAACCAGTAACACACAAAATACTTAAATATTTACAATCAGCAGACTTAACTTCGTAAAGCAGAGTATGCTGTATATTGATGATGCTACAGCTAGCTATCGAGCAGTAACTAGCGACAAACACCGAAATACAAAGGGAGGCTATTAACAGCCTCCCTTTGTATATGGATAGAACGCCAGCGACATAAGACAGCGCTTAATTAGGCAATATATTGCCCCACCTGAAGAATCTTCATCGTATTGGTGCCGCCCAGCTCGTTAACATCACCTTTGGATAAGATAATCAGATCACCATCTTGTACAATTTCCTGACGGCGCAATTCTTCAACCGCCCCACGGTTTATCTCCGCAGAAGGAATACTACGATTATCAAACAACACCGTTTGTACACCTCGGAATAACGCAGCTCGTCGCAAGGTGGCGGTATCGTGAGAAAATGCAAAAATAGGTAAGCGTGTACCACAGCGAGACATCAATAAAGGTGTCGACCCTGTTTCGGTAAGTGCTGCTATACCTCTTATACCCTTCAATTTATCTGCCGTATACATAGTCGCCAAAGCAATTGATTCATTGATCGCCTTGCCACCCTCTTCATCAGGTGTCACTCTGGTTTCCGCCTGAGGTTGTTTTTCTGCACCGATAATCACACGCACCATGGCCTCAACGGTTTGCACTGGAAACTTACCTGCAGCAGTTTCGGCAGATAGCATAACGGCATCAGTGCCATCTAACACGGCGTTGGCAACATCGAATACCTCGGCTCGAGTAGGTAGCGGACTCTCGATCATCGAATCCATCATCTGTGTGGCAGTGATAACACAGCGATTCAAGCAACGAGCGCGAGAGATAATATGTTTTTGAACACCGATCAGTTCCGCATCACCGATCTCAACACCTAAATCACCTCGGGCAACCATAACTGCGTCGGAAGCCAATATGATCTCATCTAATACTTTATGATCAACCACTGCTTCAGCACGCTCGATCTTGGCGACCATGTGACAACTGCCACCCGCTTCTTTAGCCAGTTGGCGAGCAAAATTCATATCATCCGCACTGCGTGGGAAAGATACGGCGAGATAATCGACACCGATGGCTACAGCCGTTTTGATATCTTGCATATCTTTTTCAGTAAGGGCTGGTGCTGTTAAGCCACCACCTTGACGATTGATACCCTTATTGTTAGAAAGCTTACCGGCTACAGTTACCGTAGTCTCTACTCTAGTTCCCTCAACGCTATCCACTTTAAGTACCACGCGACCGTCATCTAGCAGCAGTGAATCGCCAGGCAAAACATCATTCGGCAGCTCTTTATAGTCGATGCCAACATGTTGCTGATTACCTGCATCTCGCTCTAGCGAAGCATCTAGCACAAACTTATCGCCCACTTTCAAGAAGATAGGCCCTTCAGCAAAGCGCGCAATACGAATTTTGGGGCCTTGTAAATCCCCTAGAATCGCGACAAATTTATTGTGCTTGGCAGCATATTCATTGACTTTATCTGCACGAGCCTGATGATCCTCTGGACTACCGTGGGAGAAATTCATTCTCACAACATTTACGCCGGCCAAAATAAGTTGTTCTAAGACACCCGGTTCATCGGTTGCAGGACCCAAGGTGGCGACAATTTTGGTGCGTCTAAACATATTTTTCTCCGTGGACTAGCGTTACGATAAAAGTTGGGCGCATTCTACACACCCTAATGGATAATTAAAAAAAATTATTGAAAATAAATGAAAACATGTAACTGAAAGGTAATATTATTGTGTGCTCCAAAAACAGCTAAGAAGCATTAGTGCACACAATATTTTCTTCATGATATCTATTCTAACAAAATAAATATCACAATGTCCCTGAAACCATAGAAATCATTACACCTGCGGCAACAGCAGAACCTATAACACCGGCAACATTAGGCCCCATAGCATGCATGAGAAGGAAGTTTTGCGGGTTGGACTCCAGTCCAATTTTATTTGAAACCCTAGCGGCCATTGGAACTGCCGAGACCCCCGCCGACCCAATCAATGGATTAATCTTGTTCTTACTGACAAGATTCATGAATTTCGCCATCAATACACCGGCAGCCGTACCAATCCCAAAAGCAACCACACCTAGCAACAAGATACCGAGAGTCTTAGGGTCTAAGAACTTATCGGCGGCCAATTTGGATCCTACCGAGAGCCCTAGGAATATGGTTGTAATATTGATCAAAGCATTTTGTGCTGTATCGCTTAAGCGAGATACAACCCCACACTCTTTCATCAAGTTACCAAAACAGAACATTCCTAATAAAGGAGCAGCAGAAGGCAGAACTAGGGCGACTAATATCAGCATCAATATGGGGAAGGTGATTTTTTCACGGCGTCCAACCACACGTAGCTGCGTCATTTCGATCCGCCTCTCCTGCTCTGTGGTCAACGCACGCATAATCGGCGGTTGGATCATCGGAACCAGCGCCATGTAAGAATACGCAGCAACAGCAATCGCCCCAAGTAAATCGGGTGATAACTTACTAGCAACATAAATGGCCGTCGGACCATCGGCACCCCCGATAATTCCAATCGCTGCGGCATCAGCAATGGAGAAATCCATGATACCGAAGGCTGATAACCCCACGGCTCCGAGAACTGTAGCAAAAATACCGAACTGCGCCGCAGCGCCAAGAAATAGTGTACGAGGGTTAGCCAGAAGCGGGCCGAAGTCAGTCATAGCTCCAACCCCCATGAAAATAACCAACGGCGCTACACCACTGGCGATGGTGACACTGTAAAAGTTATACAGCATGCCATTTTGATAGCCAGCACCCGCAGCAATCATAGCGATTTCATGCTGAATTTGAGGTGAGGCATTCGACACAGCTTTTAGCAGTTCTTTACTGGACTCCCATGACTCCATGCCCACTAATGACGCTATATTCATAATCACTTCAGGCTGACCGGCCTCAATAGCAGCATCAATAGCGGACGCCGCAAGCCCGGCACCAGGGATGTTGGCCAATATTCCACCAAAGCCAATGGGCACTAGCAATAAGGGCTCAAAACCTCGTCGGATTGCAAGAAACAGCAACATCAGACATACAATCATCATCGCCAGTTGCCCAAATTCTATTTGGTATAGACCTGAGTCGTACCATAAACTGAGAAAATTATTCATCGAATCAGCGCCTAGCCCTATGCCACAGTTAACAGAACATCACCCACAGCCACAACATCCCCTTCTTGGATGTTGATCGAAACAACCGTACCTGCTTTAGCCGCACTGACTTGAGTTTCCATTTTCATCGCTTCCATGACAACCAGGGTATCGCCTTCGGCAACCTGCTGTCCGGAACTCACCAATACCCTAAATATGTTTCCAGCAAGAGGAGCTTTAACAGGTTCGCCGCCCTCTTGGGCGCTAATAGTAGGCGCTGCAGACGGCGCGCCCGCTAAGGGCACTACCCCGGTTAATTCACCACCATTGCTCACTGAAACTGTATAAGACCGGCCTTCTACCTCGACGGTATAAACCTCATCACCATTTTCAGCATGCACAACAGCACTTTCTGTCCCTGTTGGCACTGGCTCGAAAGCGTCGGGATTGCCTCTATTTTCAAGGAACTTAAGGCCGATTTGAGGAAACAGCGCATAGGTAAGAACATCGTCAATTTCATTGCTGCCAGAAGCTAGGCTAATACCGCGAGACTTAGCTTCGTCTTTTAACTCCTGCGTCAATGCAACTAACTCAGGTTTTATTAAATCCGCAGGACGACAAGTGATAAGCTCGCAATCATCTTCTGCTAATACTTTGGCTTGTAACTCTTTGTTTACTGGCGCAGGAGTCGCACCGTACTCTCCCTTTAGCACACCGCGCGTCTCTTTAGAGATAGTAGCGAACCGCTCACCGCGAATAACGTTAATCACAGACTGAGTTCCCACTATTTGCGAAGTAGGCGTCACTAGCGGAATAAACCCAAGATCCTCACGAACACGGGGAATTTCTTCTAATACTTCATCGAAACGGTCTTCTGCCCCCTGCTCTTTAAGCTGGCTTTCCATGTTCGTCAGCATACCTCCAGGAACTTGAGCAGTAAGAATGCGCGCATCAATACCTTTTAAAGATCCTTCGAATTTGGCATATTTTTTTCGAACATCGCGGAAATACAAAGCAATATCCTGTAATGCGCTTAAATCCAGACCAGTATCCCTCTGCTCCCCTTCCAAAGTTGCCACTAGAGTTTCTGTAGGACTATGGCCGTATGTGGTGGACATGGTAGAGATAGCGGTATCTACATTATCAATACCGGCCTCCACACACTTCACTAAAGTAGCATGAGCCAAACCTGTAGTCGCGTGACAGTGAAGGTGGATTGGAATATCACAGGTAGCTTTTAGCTTCCTCACCAGCTCGTACCCCACATAGGGTTTTAGCAAACCTGCCATATCTTTAATCACGATGGAGTCCGCCCCCATCTGCTGGATTATCTTACCTTGCTCGACCCAGCCATCCACAGAGTGAACGGGACTTAGGGTATAAGAGATAGTACCTTGGGCATGTTTGCCCACTTTCTTAACAGCCTTTAAAGCCGTCTCGATGTTACGCATGTCATTCATTGCGTCAAACACACGAAACACATCGACACCGTTGGTCGCTGCGCGCTCGACAAACTTCTCTACCACATCATCAGCATAGTGACGGTAACCAAGGATGTTTTGCCCACGCAGCAACATTTGATGTGGGGTTTTAGGCATTGCTTTTTTAAGTTCACGAATGCGCTCCCATGGATCTTCCCCGAGATAGCGAATGCAGGCATCAAACGTGGCGCCTCCCCATGTTTCAACCGACCAAAAACCAATATTGTCGATTTGTTCTGCGATTGGCAACATATCGTCTAGGCGAAGACGTGTTGCAAACAGGGATTGGTGGGCATCTCTCAGCACAACTTCGGTGATACCCAATGGCTTTTGTATGTCAGTCATGAGTGGTTTCTAATCTCTTAAATGCATGAAGAGCCTAAGGCTGGTTTTTGGCTCGATGTTGGTGTATGGCGTCTTGAATTACCGCCAGAATAACCGGATCTACGGCTGCCGGTGTGTTTGCGGAACTAGGTGCTTTGGCAACAGGTTCAGGCTCCTGCTCAGCAAAATAATTGGCGATGATTTTCGACATGAGCGTTACGCTAATAACTAACAAAGTAAGGAAGACAAATACCGTCCCCATACCAAATAGCATTAAGTCCACACCTTGTTGGAATAGTGAGCTTTGCATCAGGTCCTCATCTTTTATTTTTTAGTATTCAATACCCGCTGAATTTATTTTTTTACGAATGATTAGCATTAAACTTTAGAGCATTTAAGTACTTTCATTACACGCGGTCGCATAAGATAATGAAAAACAGGTCAATTGAGCAAGTGCAACATGACATTTTCGCCGACAAATCGCTCATACTGGCCATTTAAATAACAAAAACGGCAAAATTTATTGTTTTACCACTAAGAGTTTTGAGCTATGAGAATTTTTTTGGCGCCAATGGAGGGTGTTGTTGATCATCATCTTCGCAATCTGATGCGTCGAATTGGAGGTATTGATATTTGTGTCACAGAATTTGTTCGGGTTACTGATCATGTTCTGCCTCGCAAAGTATTTACACGCTATAGCCCTGAACTAGTAGATGTTGCTTCACAGCAAGATAACCAAAGATGCCCTACCCGCGTACAACTTCTCGGCAGCAACCCTGAAGCTATCGCTGCTAACGCACGTAAGGCGGCGCGTTTAGGAGCACCAGGTATCGACCTAAATTTTGGTTGTCCAGCGAAGACTGTAAACAAGAATCGAGGCGGTGCTTGTTTGTTAGACGAACCTAATACTTTGTATGAGATTGTCAGCCAAACTCGGCGGGCTGTGCAGAAAGATGTTCCAGTGACAGCAAAAATTCGCCTTGGTTACCAAGATAGATCTTCGTACCTAGAAAACGCTCAAGCCATCTATGAAGCAGGCGCAACAGAGCTGGTAGTGCATGCCCGTTCAAAAACAGACGGCTATAAACCACCTGCTTACTGGGAATATTTGGCCAAAATCCGAGAAACGATAGACATCCCAGTAGTAGCCAATGGTGAAATCTGGAGTTTGCAAGATTACCAACGTTGTAAGCAGGTATCGGGCTGTCAAGACGTTATGCTAGGGCGCGGACTGCTGGCAAAACCTGATTTAGCACTAGCTATTAAAGCCTATGAAGCAGGAAGGCAATATCAAGATATGGGCTGGTCGCAGGTTGCCGCTATCTTGTTGGAGTTCTTTGAAATAACCTGCCAGGTCTACGCCAAAAAATATACAGGCAACCGCTTAAAGCAGTGGTTATTTTATCTTAAAAGGCAGTACCCAGAAGCCAATACTCTGTTCGAGAAAATTAAGCGTGAGAGAGAATATGAAGTATTGCGAAATGCCGTTGCAGCCTATTTATAAGACAGGCCTTAGAATGCCTGCCTCATAAGCGAATCGCGAATAAGCGACTTTAACGATTACCAGAAACTAAACGAGGTTCTGTTACTGGAACAAATTTACCATTCTCAAGAGAGATTGCTTGCGTTGCGCCAAACGGCGGCCAGTCTCTTAGTTTATGTCCTTTCTTTTCCAAGGCTTTTCTCAGACTATCACTTGCAAAAGGATCAATTAGGGCCGTCTCAGGACGCCATTGTTGATGTACACGAGGCATATTCATCGCTTCCACCAAGGTTTTTTCTAGCATCAAGGTATTCACTAGGGTCTGGAGCACCTGCGTAATAATTGTAGGGCCACCTGCTGCGCCTACTGTTAATACGGGCTTACCATCTTTTAGCACAATACTTGGGCTCATACTTGACAGTGGACGCTTAAATGCTTGCACACTATTGGCTTCTGCTCCCACTAAACCATAGGCATTAGGCACACCTGGCTGTATAGAGAAGTCATCCATTTGATTGTTGAGTAAGACTCCAGTTCCTGGTACCACAACCTTACTACCGAAGCTGGTATTGAGTGTGGTGGTAATAGCGACCCAGTTACCCTCTTTATCCGCTGTAGCAATATGAGTGGTATGCTTAAACAAATCTTTTTCAGCGCCAGGGGGCATGCTGTATTTTTCTACATTGGTGACTTTTTTCAGATCTATTTTAGCCGCCAGTGTCTTAGCATACTCCTTGCTAACCAAGCCCTTGGGCACTTTAGTATGAGCGGGATCACCAAGCCAATAGGCACGGTCAGCAAAAGCTAACTTCATTGCTTCGATAATGACGTGATAGCGCTCAGCTTCATTCATTTTTTTAAGATCAAAGTTTTCTAGGATATTAAGAATTTCAGCAACCAAAACACCACCGGAGCTGGGCGGTGGAAAGCCGATTACCTCATGCTTGTTAATAGCAGTTCGAATGGGCGTGCGCATCTTAAGTTCATAATCGGCAAAATCTTTTGCCGCCATAATGCCACCATTGGCAGACATCCACTGATCCACTTGCTTAGCAAACTCACCCTTGTAGAAGTAATCTGGCCCTTGTTTGGCCAACATACGATAAGTTTTAGCTAAATCTTTTTGCACTAGAGTATCGCCTTCACTCGGTGCTTGCCCCTTATCGTTAAGGAAAATAGCAGCCGTAGCAGGAAACTCTGCCATACGTTTGGCATTGCGGTTAAGGCGTTTTGCCATTACAGGATCAATAGCAAAGCCATTCTCTGCCACATCTGCCGCTGGTAACACTACATCCTCAAACTTGAGTTTACCTGCCACTTTTTGCGCATAGTGCAATGCTGCAATAGAGCCGGGAACCGCAGACGCCAGAGCACCCGTTTTACTCCATTCGTTAACTGCTTTGCCGTCGCGAATAAACATATCGCGATGGGCTTTAGCAGGCGCTATCTCGCGACCATCAATTGCGATTACAGTACCATCGGCTTTGTGAACAACAATAAAGCACCCGCCGCCGATACCAGAATTGTGGCTATCTACAACTCCTAGAGTAAAGGCCACCGCCGCTGCCGCATCGATGGCATTGCCCCCGTTTTTAAAAGCATCGAGGCCTGCTTGAGTTGCAATTGGATTAACAGAGGCTACAGCCCCTTTGCCGTCTTTCGTCGTCCGAGCATAGTCAGAGGCACTTGCTCCTGCCAAACACCAGGACGATAGGAAGAGAAGAAAAATAAGGGATATTCGCATAGTATTATTTTTAATCGCCATCAACATGTATAGATTTAGAGTGCTGTTCACTTAACAGCCCCATGCAAAACTCATGGTGAGGGAAGTACTAACGAATGTCTACCTGCCATCAAGAATATTTAGCGTTTTAGGTGTTACTCTATCGGCACTCTCATCGAGCCACTTCGCCCATTGACGTTCGTGTTTGTTCAACACATCCTGGTCAACCTTGGTGGATTCATTGATTCCACCAGTTTGTACCATTGGGGCAGCGGATGAAATCAAAGTTTCTATATGATTGTCGTCAAAGAAATATCCCTCTGGGGAATTGCTCTTGTGATTTGCTCGACGCTTCTTAATGGGGTGTAATGAAAACGAAGGCTTCCAGGCCCCCATACTAGGCTTAATAATACTGTAATAGGTTAAGTTGGGTTTAATATCTGCTGCAATGTAGTCGACGGAATCCCCTGATATCAGCATAAATATATGATTACCGGGCCGTGCTTTATGGTGCACCTGTGTATTGTTACGCGATGTAGCAATATATTTTGGTTGACCATCTGTGACGTCATAAAGTCTTGCTTCCACAGCGGATGCAACAACCGAAGAACGTAAAAAAACAATCGTTCCGTGGGGAGCAAGTGGTGGTACTTTTTGGCCATCTCCAGTCTCATCTGGCGCAATAATTTTCGACGGCTTAGTGATATGCTTTTTCCCTGGTATAGATGAAGACCTTTGAGCCACATTAGGTTTTGATGACTTAGTCTGAGTCTGACGAATATCGGGCATAAGGGAACAATTTGCTAACAACAGGCAAAAAATAACGAGCACTATCGGTTTAACAAATTTCATAAAGATTTCCCAGTAGACAACTTGCTGCGACGGCGGGATTCTACCTCAGATATAAACATGATAAAAACGTTTTGGTTTGCCTTCTAGGGTAATAACTTTTTGTCTGTGAGATAGCTCAATAATCACAGTTAAAACCGCAAGCAAATTGTTATTTTAAATTCCAAAAAACATAAATTAATACAAGCGTTTAAGAGCTGCAAGAAAGTATGGAGCAAGTTACTTTTTGCAAGGCCCAAGCCGGTCTCATTTTTGTATAGAAATCATATTCGTAAGTATTATATTCGCTATTATCGCCATAAGGTTTAGCCTGTACTTTTTTGACAAGGTGTTCACTAAACCATAATCCCTTTCAGGGGCCTTATCAGTTACCATTTTAGCATGGCGGTTTTCCTACTATTACTGATAATTAGCCTGCAAATGCAGGTAATTTTGTTGATAACTTGTTATGGCCAGGTTTCATCGCGACCTTACATTCAATGTTAAAGACAATAGTAAGGCAATATTTATCCCTGCCGGACTATCTAAGACCTGTTAATAACAATATTTAGATAGCATCAGATAGCCGCTTTAAACGTTGCATAAGTTCTCGTTGTAACTCTCCGCTGTCACCGCCACCAAATACTAACGCTCCGGAGGAGTAGGTACTGCCATAAGAGATAACCACATTAACGGTTTGACCCAACCCCATTATAAAATCTTTTGTAGTTAGGGATGAAAGAGGATGGATAAAGGTTCCCCACAAAATCCCATTGGCAATCGCATAACGTGAATCTAATGCACTATCAAAGTTTGCTTGCATCAAGCGCAGTAACTCTTCTTTGTTAAGGTTATCAACCTTCAAAATCGGAGCCATAATACGCATACGGTCCGCATTTTCATCTGTGACTATCTGTATGCCGACTCCCTCTATTGTAAGTTGCCAGAAACCTGGCCGCCCTTGGTACTTTTCGTCGATTTTTTCAATAATGCTTTGCAGTTTAGCATTGTTCATATGACTAGCCTTATCGGAGCGTTTGGCAGCCTCAACAGATATACATATAAACATTAACAAGAACGATAGCAGACTATTTAATATTCGAATCTTATTCACTTGATGAATCTCCTTACATACATCTATTCAAATTGGGTAAAAAGCACGCAAACACAGACTGCCTTACAAGGTAAACCATAGTGACTGGTCACCGCATCACAAAAAGGTCAAACTTTGTCGGGAAAACTCTAATATCCGTTAATAATAGTCATGGCTGGGTAATTGAGCTACATGCAAATATACCTGGGGGTATATTTGCATACGCGAGAGAAAAGCAAAAAGTTTTAGAGAAAGGCAAAAAAGCCTGCAGCAGACTTAGAGAACGCGGCCGAAATAATAAACGCGACTGTTGTTACTGCTAATATAAAAGCAATTATACGGACTTTCTTAGGGCGAGTAGGTTTAAAAGCAATAACACCAAACACAATATATAAAACAAGACCGGCAATTTTTGCTTGCAACCAAGGGTGCTCTGAGGGTTTGAGCCCCATTTTCACCGCTAACACCAAAGCGCTCACTAGCAACACCGTGTCGATGATATGAGGTAGTATTTTTACCGGCTTCGCTTTGAGCAATGGAGATTCAACAATCATCCATAAACCTCGAGCTAAAAATCCCAAAACGGATAGCACCACAAATGTAAGATGTATATGCTTAACTGCTTCCATCTACTATCTCCAAAAAAGTCATATTGTTATGTGTAATTGGACTCGATACAGACTATTTACTGCCATATAACTGTGAATGTAATAAATTATAATGTTCTACTATATCTACAGATGCATTATTGAGCGCCAACAGAAGAGGCGCTTAAGCTATCGGTAAATTACAATGATTGCAAGAGCTATCGCGGTAACTAAATAAGCCCAAGTCATTAGCACCATAAAATCTACAGTGCCAAATATTAAGGTTTTTCTATTGCTTATATAGATACATATTATTTGATGCAAATAATATTGTGCGTATTACAATTAATGTATATGTTAAAAATCTATACAAACTATAATAATTAACGCGAATTAGGCGTTTAGGTTTCTATTGACTATCACTGCTGGAGACTACACATTGAATAAATTCGGCTTTAGCTCCCTGCGTCGCCCTATTAGCTACTTCCATGTAGCTATCGGCTTTAGCTCCCTCGACAATTGCTCCTGCATTATTCTAATACACCACATCCTTGTGGCTATGCGTCGCCCTATTAGCTACTTCCATGTAGCTATCGGCTTTAGCTCCCTCGACAATTGCTCCTGCATTGTTCTACTACGCCACATCCTTGTAGCTATGCGTCGCCCTATTAGCTACTTCCATGTAGCTACCGGCTTTAGCTCCTCGGCTTTTTTAAAAGGCAATCCGGTTACCGTTGGACGCTTGTTAGCGATGTTTGCCTTATTTTGCAGTGGCGTAGCAGCGGCTCAGGATAACTTTGATATTCGTTTCGAAACAAAAGTGCATTATAGGAACAGCGAAGAAAATCGTTTTCCTGTAAGTTTTCCTTTTCCTCCTCAAGCTTTACCAGAGGGAGCTCAGACAGCCTTCCTTGAGACAGTAGATGCCGGCGATAAAGTTGATTTATCGACTATCACTGCGGCGGGGCGATGGTCTTGGAATGAAAAATTAGCGGTTCATTTTAAAGTAGATGTTTGGGATAAGTACGACCGTAATCCAACCTCAGAAGACAACAAAATAGATTTAGATGTTTTCTTTATACGTTATGGCGAGCATTTTCGAGCAACTCGCGTACCTTTGACACCCAGCTTTTATGCACAAATTGGCAAGTTTGCTAAATTTGAACGCCAACGGGAACGCAGAACAGAGAGCTATGGACTTGTCTCTACGGCATTTAATCGTTTTGAAGACGCAGGCATTGAGTTAGGTTTCCAGCTACCTATCGGCTTATATGGTAAAGCCAGTTGGACTACAGGCAACCCCGTTTTTATTCGCGATCCCAATGCCCTGGCAGGCGATAATGGCACCAGTGATATTCGCGTGCCACCAAACGTAAATCCAGACCCTGAACTTAAAACAGGCATCCCCATTCTATACGATGCTGAAATTGAATCTTTTGATTTGGGTGAAGACTCAGAAGTGGGCTTAGGCGTGGGCTACCGCTGGCGCTCTGAAGATAACAACACCGCGTTCGATATTCTATTATTTGGTTACGAACGTACTTTAGCGCAAGATCGCGGCTTTCATGGTTCATTTTACGGCTCTGATTTAGACTTGTTTGATTTAGGGGAGGTAGCCGGAGCAACAGGTATTAGGCTGCCTGCTGAGGGCGATAAAAAAGAAGAGTTAGGCGCAAATCTATGGCTAAATGTGGGCAGTTTTTCCCTATTCGCTCAGGCGGTAGATCAAGAAGCGGCAAACCTTGAACGTGTAGGTAAAGAAGTTGAGTTGAGCTATACATTTGATTGGGGCTTAACCATATCTCCAGTGATACGATATTCAGAATTAGATCCTGATTTTGTAGGCAACCCAGCCTATCCAGCACCAAGCGTTTGGTGGCAATGGGAGAAATACGATTACGGGGTTAATATTGATTTATCCGACTCCCTGCGGGTAATAATAGAATATGCCGATAACACATTTATACGAGCAGGAAGAGAAGAAGAAAACAATGAAACGCTAGTAAGCTTTATATGGCGACATCGATAAAGCTTATCTCCCTAACGTTTATTTAAAGATTTTATCTATGCGAATCCACTTCATTAGGGTTTAAGCCCTAATGAAGAACATCTAAAATTTCACGCACAGATTGATAGCGATCTTCTGGTTTCTTGGCAATCGCCTTAGCAATAATATGCTGTAAATCTTCAGGAAACTTACCATTTTTACCTTTTATTTTTGGCGGCTCGGCGCGCAAGTGCATCTGGGCAAGTCTGTCAAAATCATTATCATTGAACGGCGGACGTCCATTAAAAATGGTATATAAAATAACACCTATCGCATAAATATCGGTGCGTTCATCTAAGGGCCACCCAAAAAATTGCTCTGGAGCCATATAACGCGGAGTACCGGCAATAAGATTCGAACTTCCGGAGCTAACGTCGTTAGCAAGGTTATTATCAGAAACGGAAGATGCTTTTTTACCTTGGCCTTTGTTTTTACCAACATTCATGGCTAAACCAAAGTCCATTATTTTTAAAATACCCTGACGGTTAATCATCATATTGGAAGGCTTTAAATCACGATGAATAATCCCTTCTTCATGAGCCGCATTCATGGCTGAACATATTTGACGAGCCATAACAACGCCCACATGAGCGTCAAATGCGCCTTTATTTTTTAACAGTGCACCTAAATCATAACCAGATAAATATTCCATAGTGATGTAGTAGTAATTTTGCCAATTGCCAAAATCAAACGTGCGTAGAATATTACGGTGAGTGATACGTCTCGCTAAGCGAATTTCTTCTTTAAAGTTAACACTTTCTTGCTGGCTAAATAACTCCTTGGCCATTATTTTTATAGCCACTCGTTCATCAAGGTCTAAGTCATGAGCGAGAAATACTGTGCCCATTGCACCAGCACCAATATGCCGAAGTATTTTATAGCGTTTATCTACAATTTCTCCAGCCTGAACAAAGGATGTATGCTTCCCCGAGCCAATAGAAAATTTAACAATGGTTTTATCCGTATCGTCTACTACCCTATTTTCAGCATTAACCAATTCATCTCTTGCCAGCTCATCTTTCGCAAATACCTCAGCATTTAAATCCTGAGCGACAGATTCAGCAATGTTTAACTCATCTGACATTTGTGCCAGATATTGCTCTAGCTCAGCCTTCTCTTTTAAGGTCTTGCCCATTTTTACCACAGCTTTGTATAAAGCCCCAACTTCATCTTTACTTTTTACATCATTATCAAAATCTGTGTAGTGGCCTTCTTGGATGTTCTTAGCGACGGAAACTAATTTAATAATAGGCTTACTGATCCTAAGAGAAAACAACCAAGCAAAAATCGACGCTCCAATTAAACAGATAAAACCAATAATAATCACAGTGCGCTGAATATCGAGAAATGGTTTTAACAATTCGGTTCTCGATCGCAACGCCATAACAAATCCGAGAGGCCTACCATCTTGGTTCCTTAGACTGTGAATTACCGAAAAAAAACTTTCATCGTCTAAACTGACATTAAGATTACTCATACTACTTTGGGCATCATAGATGTCGCGCCATCGATCCTGGTTTTCAGAGAAAAAGCTATCTAGCTTAGTGCCTAAATCATTGTTAGTGTTGTAGCTAGTCTTAACACCGTTTATTTTCCTATTTTGATCGCGCGTAAAAATAAAAACACTGATATCGCTAGCCGTTAGAGCATTAATTTCTGTTGCCATATCTTTTGAAAACTCATAAGCCAATGCTACTGTACCACGCACTAAGTCGGAGGCAACATTATCAAAAATAGGCACCACTACAATTTGTAAGATTTCACCCCGACTCACAAATACTCCCTGTGCAGCTTTGCCTGCCAGAGCACTATCAAATAAAGCACTTTTACCAGCCATCGTCCGACCTATCGCCTCGGGCCGATCGGAACGCGCCAAAATTGTGCCCTGAGCGTCGGTAAAAAATAGAATATTAAATTCTAAAACCCGTTGAAACTCCGTACTAAGATCTTGCAAAGTCAGGGATTCAGAATCGAAAACGAGAGGAAGAACTCGGCTATCTTTGGCAATACTGGTTGCCACTTCCTCAATCGTATTAAAGCGACTATCAATTTTGGTTTCAAGTACGACGCTTGATTGCTTCAACGCCTGGACAATAGACTTTGACGATACTTTGTTTGCTTGCTCACCGATTTGCCATACGGTGGCAACGATTAATGCCGTAAAGGCTACCAGCACGAGAAAGAATAACTTAAACCTGATACTGTATTTTATATCCTTCATCTTCGTTTCCATTAATAAAATTCATCATCAAAAATGGCAGAATTTTTATTATATTTCTTGCCAAATTTATTTTTGTGCGCAACTTTTTTGTAATTTGCTGTATTTAGGCTGGTAATATATTTATTTTTTTGTTGGCTTTTAATTACAATCTTTTCAGTTTTTTCACCGCGAACATGCCAGACATTGAGATTATATTCTCCAGGCTCTAAGTCTTTGATAGAGAAATGTCCCTGATGATCAGCAACCACAGAAATACTATTGTCACTAACAGAAATAAAGGTGGCCATATCTGCATGAATATTACAATACACTTTGACAATACCTGCCGAGTTTAAGGTAACTTCTCGCTTTTTGCCTGCACTATAAGTACCCAAATCAAAGGCGTTCTTACCCGTGGAAGAAAAAACATTGTGTTTAATTTTATCTTTATTGACAAAGCTGACGCGATCATTTTTTCTAATAGAGATATAACCTGGTAGATAGGTCTTATCTTGCATATCGATGGTGTGAGTCATAGGTGCTCGTTGATCAAGTGATAAAACTCTACCATCGGAGGGTGTCAACGTTAAAATTACACCTTTGGATGGTAATAGCTTATTATTATTGCCGACAATGACAACACTTCCCTCAAGGCTACCACCAATAGGTTTACCAACTTTATTTATTTGCGAAGTTTTTCCAGCCTGTAACCTAGCAACAGCCTTTTTGCTTACCTTTTGAAGCTTGGATAGGCTCACCGGTTTATCCGTTTTTCTAACACTATCTAAGTTAGCAGAATATATGCTGGCCTTTGTTGTCGCTTGTTTTGTGACTAATGTCTTAGGAACCTCTTTAACCGGGGGACGAGTCGTCACCTGGCCACGAGTATCGATATTTTTTTCAATAGGCGCAGTTACCGATGAAGGCACTGTTACCGGTGAAGCCTCTGTTTGGTCTTGCAGCTTCTGTTCTTGACTTGCAGCTACTTGCTCAGTGACGTCATTTGTACTTTCGCTTTGCAGCGGCCCTACCACAGCTAGGCTGTCGGGCGTATCAATACGGCCTGCCTCAGCATCTTCGAGATTCACATAAGTGCAGGCAGAAAGACAAGAGCTGGTAACAACAAACAGCGCAGCTTTAAATTTCAAGCGACTAATCTCGTCAGTGAAAGAAAGTAACTTGTATATAGAAATGGACATAGACATAGGGCTTCCGTTAGCATCTTTGTATACTAGTTACGGACCCTCTAGCCAAAAAGGTGCAAAAAAAACAGATCATTAGGCACAGTTCTAGTGAGAATCCCAAAATGGCACGAACGGCACAATTAACCATGTCATATAGAATGCCGCCAAGGAGAGTTTCTGTGCAATAACTGATCTGCCGCTAAAGAACCCCCCAAAAACCAAAAATAAGTATAGACTGGCCCTAAATAACAGATTGCTATGTTGTGGATTCAGAATGCTGCTGGGCCTCATACTCAGCTTGTGCAATCTTAATCTTAAAGTAAGCAAAGGCCATGGTCATAAGAGGGCTGATGATGCAGAAAAATGCAAAGGGCGCATAGGTAAGCGTTGCCACACCTAATACGCTAGCATGGTATGCACCGCAGGTATTCCAAGGCACTAATACCGAGGTCACGGTTCCCGAATCCTCTAAAGTACGACTCAGGTTTTGTGGTGCTAAGCCCTGTTTTTCATAAGCCTCAGTAAACATACGACCGGGCAACAATACCGCTAAGTACTGGTCAGAAGTGCTGATATTAAAAAACACGCAAGTGCCCACGGTGGTACTTACCAAGCTGCCCGCACTTTTCACCCGCTGAATCAGCGCTTCAGTAATTATTTTCAAAAAGCCACTGCGCTCCATTATACCGCCGAAAATCATAGCACTGATAATCAGCCAAATAGTGGTCAACATGCCGGCCATACCGCCGGACGTTAATAGCTCATCTAGCGTATCATTACCTGTTTGCATGGCGGTATCACCAAACAGCGTTTGCATAATACCAACATAATAATACTGCTCAGTAGCACCACGACCTTTCCCAACCGTCTCGATGATGTCTGTCTGAAATATAAACGCAAACACGACACCAAGCAATGTGCCTGCAAACAATGCCGGCAACGCAGGCACCTTCTTTACAATCATGACAATAACGGCTGCCGGCACTAACAACAACCAAGGAGTGATAACAAAGCTGTTATCTAAGCTGGTGAGTATGACACCAATGGTATCATCAGAGGTACTTTTATCAGCCCCCAATCCCAACACCAGAAAGATTAACAGAGCCAGACAAATACTTGGGATAGTGGTAAAACACATATAGCGGATATGAGTAAACAATTCCGTTCCGGTGGAGGCAGAAGCTAGATTAGTGGTATCCGATAAAGGCGACATTTTATCGCCGAAGTACGCACCGGATAAAATTGCTCCGGCAATCATCCCTGGGTGCAAACCGAGGACTTTACCAATACCAATTAGCGCTATGCCCACAGTGGCAGATGTGGTCCATGAACTTCCTGTAAAAACAGCCACAAAAATACAAATAATACAGGCAGCCACAAGAAAAATTGAGGGATTAAGCACATGCAAGCCATAGTAGATCATCGTCGGAATGATGCCACTGACTAACCAAGTACCAGATAATGCTCCGACCATAAGTAGAATCAGAATTGCAGGCATCGCAATACGAATACTATTAATAACTCCGCCTTCCAAATCCTGCCATTGGTGGCCGTACTTCAAAGCCAGCAATGCGGCCAAAGCACCACTAAAGATTAGGATAATTTGATTGGAACCACTCACCGCATCATCTTTAAAGATAAATACATTGATCGATAGTAGGGTAATCAAAATAACAACAGGAACGAGCGCAATGGCAAGTGGCGTCTGACGAGTACTCATAAGGCAGTATTCTTTCTCTGGAACATTTCTGACTTTTATTAGATCCAGGGTAACTTATGCGCCCCTAGCAGGCAAACAAACAAAAAGGAAATAGTCAGTTTAGGGGAAGAATTGCTCCAAATATTGCCATTTTTATGGGTACTGCTGGTCATCCAGTAAAATAGTGATCATTTTTTTTACAGCACCGACTATTGTATGCTTACGCCAACAGTCGGCACTAGGCCTTCCTTAGTACCAATTGAATCACACTTGACTGAGGCTATAGAAACTAGTTAGCAAGTTTATAAGCCACTGGTACTTGAAAAGTAAACGTATCACTTTTTATATGCTCTGGCATATCAGGATAAGGTACAGAACGCTTAATACCATTCTTAACAGCTGAGTTGAGCGAATCGTATTCAGTTTCTTGGGTCAGCTGAGAAGATACCAGTTTACCATCGCGATCGATGGTCACTTTAGCAACCACCACTCCTGTATGCCCTAAACGACGGGAAACACGAGGATAGGTCATTTTACTCTGACAATGGCGTAATAAGGTATTCGTGTATAACTGAGTGGCGAGCAGATTTTCTGCAGAAAATTCGTCATCCCTACTGGGAGGTATAGCATCTTCTTGTACAAGCTCTTCTCTGCGTATTTCTCTGACTGGCTTCGGCGTTGGTGTCACAACAATTTTTATCACTTTCTCTTGTTTGGCTGCCTTTGGCGCCTGCGGAGTACTTGCAACATTCGGTGTTTTTTTAACCTCTTGTTTAGCTAATGGCCGAACACTTGCTTTCGGCTTCGGCGTTGCAGCACTTTTCGCCACTGTTTTGACTACTTTTTTTACCGCTGGAGCTGCCGCCACTTTAATAGTTTGTTTGCTGGCGCTTTGCTCTTGTGAATTTCGCTCTTCTGCTTCAGCCAAATTTGCTTTCCATCCTTCCATAACGCTGACACGACTAGGCTTAGGCTGCAATACCAAGAACTCACCGGCATAATCACCGCCGCTAGTGTCACCGAGAATAGAGGCTTTAAAATCTCGGCTTGGGGGCACATCACCAATCCAAGTATTTAATAACATATTAAATAATTGCGGAGACTTAATATCGGCAAGTTCTACACCGTTAATATAAAGAGCGAAGCCCGTCGCTTTATTTTGTAAGACAATATGGTCACCAGCCACGAAATTACCACGAAACCAGCTCAGAAAATTCTCCATAGCTTTAGCACTTTGTGTTAACAAACTAGGGGGATTATTGATCGCCACCCCCTTGACAAACATACTCGCTAAACGCCTGTAGGAATATTTATCTGCAACTATTTTTATTTCTATACGTTTTTCAGTTTTATTTCTTAAAGCAGCGACATCACTTGACGGAGCATCGACGTAAAGCGCGGCAATAAAAACACCGTCTCCAAATTCACTAAACTTTGCATAACCATTCGCGCTGAGATTATCGTTTAACCCTTGCCCAGCAACATTCACAGAAAATAAAAAAACTAAGAATATTAAACAAAAACGCACAGAACTAACCTCAAATAAAGCAAACATTCAATTCAGTAGAAAAGCACACTCGCGTAACATTATTGTGAACACGACTAAAATCTAACAAGATGTAGAGATGAGCACTACTTTTAAATTTTAAGCTTCTCATTTAGCGCAAGCTAAATGGTTCACTCTTGCAATCCGGCGCCTCAAACTTCAAAATAGTTTGGCGACATTGCAGGGCTATATTTCATACTCAGCTAAGTTAGTAGATAGCCTTATGCTAAGATAATGTGAACAGGCCCTAAGCATGTACTTATTATTGGAGTATTCTCGTTAAAATGGTCCCTTTTCACAATAAACATTGTTGGTAATAAATGACCTATGGTGCCATTATTTTTCTACAAACTACTATTGACGCTTATTACACCATTCTTGTGTCTGGGTTTATTCATTCGCTCTATCAAGCAAAGGTCATATCGCCAAAGGATTTTGGAGCGTTTTGGTTTGGCGCAAGTCGAGAGATCCGGAGGTATTGTTATTCATGGAGCAAGTGTAGGAGAGGTTATTGCCCTTCGCCCTTTTATTGAGGCATTGCTTATACAATACCCGCAGCACCTTATTACCGTGACAACCTTTACACCAACAGGCTCTGAACAAGTTAAGAAAAGTTTTGGCTCACGAGTGCAACACTGTTATTTACCCTTTGATACACCTTATTCCGTCGCGCTTTTTCTTAACAAGCTAAAACCTCTGGCCATCGTGATTATGGAAACAGAAATCTGGCCAAGTCTTATCGATGCTTGCAATACACGTAAAATCAAGCTGCTTTTAATTAACGCAAGGATTTCAGCCCGATCTTTTACACGCTACCAAAAAATACAATCATTAATAACAGGCACGTTATGCAAAGTAGATAATATATTGGCGCAGAGTAAGGAAGATGCGGAACGTTTCATACAGCTCGGAGCGCTCGCCGACAGCACAAGTGTATCAGGCAACTTGAAATACGACTTAGTTAAACCAGAGGACATAGAAGACAAAGCTATAGAAATTGTAAACGCAACCAAAAATCGAAAGGTTTGGGTCATCGGCAGCAGCCATCAAGATGAAGAAGCCTTAATACTATCAAGCCTAAAAGTCATACACCGCAAACATCCCGATATATTATGTATACTAGCTCCACGCCATCCAGAGCGAATCAAACCTCTTGAATTAAGTATCCAAACAGAAGGCTTGTCAGTGGTAAAAAGAAGCCAAGGGCAGTTACCTAGTGAACAGCACAACATTTGGCTAATCGATACTATGGGCGAGCTACTGCTGTTTTATAGAATTGCAGATGTATGCACAGTGGCCGGCAGTTTTGGCGCGACTGGTGGTCATAACCCATTGGAACCGGCACTTTTCTCTTGCCCAATTATCGTCGGGCCAAATATGAGTAATTTTCAAGATATTGCACAACGACTTGAGCAGGCCAATGGATGGTTGCAAGTTGACGACAGTAACGCCGAAACGCTAGCAAATGCCGTGACTAAAATGGTGAGTGATCCCGATCATGCACAGCAGCTCGGAGAAAATGCACTAACGGTACTTAAGCAAAACCAAGGGGCTACCAAAACTAGCGTAGACAAGCTCGATCAACTGCTCTACAGACTCTAGGCCCTAGCCATCACAAATCTGTGGGTAGAAATCCTGTAATACATTATCAATTTTTGCTTTGACTTGATCGACTGAGATTCTTGCCATTAGATCCTCACCTTTCGCCCTCTGCCCCCAGGGTAAGTCTTGCCAGCTTTTGCCGCACTGCTCTCGAATGATATCGTCATAGGCATTGACCACATAACGCTGGTATAAATAGGGCCCGGTACGACGAGGATTGCTATGCGCATACAAACCAACCACGGGTGTATTAACAGTGACCGCCATATGTGCAGGGCCTGTATCAGGGGCAATAACAAAATGTGCATTTTTTAAAATCGCTAACAATTGTATTAGTGAGGTTTTTCCAACCACATCGATCAACTTTGAGTCATCACCATAAGATGCCGCCTGATGTTTAATGTGGTCACTTAACTTTCGTTCTAATTCTGTCGGGCCACCACACAGTACAACGTCCAAGCCTTTAGTGCTTATATAGTGTGCAATATGGGCATATCCTGCGATATTCCAGTTGCGCTCAGCTTTACTTGCCGCAGGACATAGGACAGCATATTTTTTAGGCAGCGCAAAGCTATCTAAACATGCTAGTTCTTGTTCTTGGGTGAGGGGCATACTCCAGGAAAAAGGCATGTGTTCAACACCAATGGCTTCAGCAAATGCTTGAAAGCCCTCTATTACATGAGGAAACTGCTGTGGTTTGATTCGTTCATTAATGAATAGACCGTGCGCTTCTTTTGAGCGATAAGTATCGAAGCCAATTTTATTTTTACCTCTAATGCATAGACTTGCGAGACTGGCGCGCAAGGCAATTTGCATTTGAAAAACCACGTCAAAGGTTCGACCAGCGAGCTTCTTTCTAAGCTCTAGGTAGCCACGAATACCTGCACGTTTATCAAAGACGACAAATTCAACACCCGTGAGCCCTTGTAACAAGCTGAGTTCGACTTTACCGATAACCCAAGTAATTTTAGTGCCAGGGTATTTTTTCTGGATTTGCTGTACAACCGCAACTGCATGACAAACATCACCGATCGCCGACAGACGCAAAATACATAACGAGTCTGGGGCAGAACTTAGCGAAAGAGTTTGACCGGGCATGTACTTATCTCCAAAATAGCCAAAGTTTACTGAATGTGCGGCGTATTTTGATATAAATAGCTATAAATAACCATGGTTAACATACGCTGGCCACGATTAATATAAATTGCTGCCAACCACTACACAAACATCCCTATGACAGAAGATAACAACAGTGTTTTAGATAGCCAGACTTTTGGGACTTACCGAAGCGGCCATAGTATTAGCACGAGAGATATCACTGTCTTTGCCGACAATAACGATAACATTTTTTCTCCCAGTTATTGGCAAGAAGAAAACTTAATCACGGGAAAAGCTAAGGGACGTGGAACCACCTGGTTTTTCCAGCACCAGGATCACGAATATGTTTTGCGTCACTATTACCGTGGTGGTCTAATTGGTAAGGTTATTAAGGATCATTATCTATATCTTGGTTATGCCCAAACCCGTGCCTATAGAGAGTTTCTGCTATTAGCACAATTAAGGGCTTTATCTCTTCCCGTTCCTCAACCTGTGGCCTGCAGAGTCAGCAAGGTGGGAGGTCTTTACTGTACCAATGATATTATTATCTCACGTATAAAAAACGCTGATAGCTTACTAAAACGGTTAACTTTAGAAACGATCGATACACGTTTATGGAAAAAAATTGGCAGTACTATTCGTCAGTTTCACGATCACCAGGTGTATCACCATGACCTCAACATACACAATATCTTACTCGATAGTGACGATAATATTTGGCTAATAGATTTTGATCAGGGCACGATTAGAAAAAACGGACAAAGCTCTTCTCACTGGAAAAATCAAAACATTGAGCGGCTCTTACGCTCATTCAATAAAGAAGCAACAAAACATACCCACTTTTTATGGCAGCAAGATGATTGGCTATCGCTGTTAGCAGGCTACCAGCAGTAGACAAAGTATTTGACTCTTTCAATACCTTTACTGAGCTAAAATATTTAAGCACTGTTTTACTAGGGTCTATTGACACTAGACAGTTGTTAATTCAAGCGGATAAGGCTCAAGCATCATGATTTTGATACGTAAACTCTTCGCATCCTCGCTTACCGAGTTAGTATTTTTTGTTACCATCGTTTTTCTATCAACGATTTGCTTAACACCACAAGTACAAGCACAAAATAGCACGCGCTTATTCGAAAACCATGTTGAGCACCCAGGTTATCTTGAGCTGATGACTTCTGATGGAAAAATTTCCATAACACCTTTTTCCGATAAAATTATTGAAGTACAGTTTTTGACAACGAGCCAACCGGCAAACCCTGCTTCACATACGATTGTCAGTCGCAGTCAAACAATAGCAACGTCCCTATATGATAATAAAGATAAAATTATTTATCGAACACCAGGCATACATCTTGAAATTATTAAACAGCCTTTTCAAATTAAGTATTTTTATCTAGAAAAGTCTCTTATTAGTGAGCAAGCAGGTTATTTTGAAGAGGCAGAAACATCGGGCTTTAAATTCAATATGCAGCCATCTGAAGTTATTTATGGAGGTGGTGCCAGGGCACTGCCGATGAATCGAAAGGGCTACACTCTATCGCTGTATAATACACCCGCTTACGGCTATACAGACGAACGAGCAGATATGTATTTTAGCTTGCCGCTTATTATGTCATCTAAAGGATATATGGTGTTATTCGACAATCCAGCCAAGGGCACTTTGGATATAGGACAGAAAGAGAAAAACATTTTAAGTATGTCCTCTATGGGTGGCCGTAAAACTTATTATCTTATTGCAGGAGATGATTTTTTTGATCTCAATACACAATATACACAGCTAACAGGTAGACAACCCCTTCCTCCTCGCTGGATGTTGGGTAACATCGCGTCGCGCTTTGGGTATCACAGCCAACAAGAAACAGAAAACACCATTTTACAATACAAGAAAAAGTCTGTTCCAGTAGATGCCGTGGTCCTTGATTTATTTTGGTTTGGCAAGGATATTAAAGGTCATATGGGAAATCTTGATTGGGATTACAGTGCATGGCCAAAGCCAGTCAATATGATGAAAAACTTTCACAAGCAGGGGGTTAACACCATACTGATCACCGAACCTTTTATACTGCAAACATCAAAGCGCTGGCAAGATGCCATTGATGCCGATATTTTAGCGAAAGATTATCGAGGTAAACCTTATATCTTTGATTTTTATTTTGGCACCGGAGGCTTGATTGATATTTTCAAACCGGAAGCAAAGCAATGGTTTTGGGAAATATATAAAAAGCATATGAAAGCAGGCGTTAGTGCATGGTGGGGTGACCTCGGTGAACCGGAGAGTCATGCATCAGATATGGTACATGTTAACGGTACTGCCGATTACGTGCATAATATTTTCGGCCATGAGTGGGCAAAAACTCTTTACCAGGGCTACGCTCAAGATTTTCCAAAACGCCGACCTGCCGTGTTAATGCGCGCTGGATTCGCCGGTTCTCAACGCTACGGCATGATACCTTGGAGCGGTGATGTCAGCCGCAGCTGGGCAGGCCTACAATCGCAACCAACACTTGCAATGCAGATGGGTATGCAGGGCTTCGCCTATAGCCACTCGGATCTAGGCGGCTTTGCTCCATTTAAGGATAAAGAAGGTGTGCTATTTTCAGATCCGATGCTATACACGCGATGGCTACAGTACGGTGTTTTTCAACCTGTTTTCCGGCCTCACTCTCACGAATCATCTCCGGCTGAACCAGTGTTTTGGGACGATAGAACACTGAGACTAACACGCCAAGCGATTAATTTACGCTATCAACTACTACCCTATAATTATTCATTGGCCTATGAAAATAGCAGCAAAGGCTATCCGTTTATGCGCCCTCTGTTTTACCGCGAGCCTAATAATAAAAAACTATTTGAATACAGCGAGGCGTATTTGTGGGGAGATAACATTTTAGTGGCTCCGATTCTAAAACCACAACAGGCAACTCAAGAAGTTTATTTTCCTGCAGGAAATAACTGGGTAGACTTTTACACTGGCAAAAAATATATCGGTGGCAATAAACAGACGATAAAGCTAGTTGATGAATATATTCCCACATTCGTGCGCACAGGAAGTTTTCTGCCTATGCAACCAAGTGCAACAACGCAACAAAATTTTCATAAATCGACAAAGAAATATTCAACACGCTATTTAGAAGTACTTTATTATGCTGACCAAGATACTCCCTGCTCTAGTTATACTTTGTACGATGATGACGGCAAGACACACAAATCCATTGAGCAAGGAAAATACGAGATTTTGAACTTCACTTGCCAAATTAAAGATGGACAGCATATCTTTAATTTGACATCTAACAAAGGCAGATTTAAAGGCAAACCTCGAACACGCTATATCACATTTTTAATACGACATTTAGAACAAGTACCGGAACAAATCCATGTAAACGGTAATAAAATAGAAGTCATTAATAATAGTAATATACAACCTGACCAACACAAACAATACGCGTTAAAGCTAAATAACCAGACACTTAGAATCAATGTTAAGTTTAGCGGTGATAGTAAGGAAATTACATTTTAAAAAGCAAAAAATTTATCTAGAGCAATTAGCTCACCACACTTATGTGTTGAGCTAATGTCAAACCAAGGTCAGTTAAACCTAACAAAATCTGCCTGAGACGACTAAATATTACCTTGTGTAATAATTTATATATCCTGTAACACCATAACCTTTATCGGAGTGGTTTCTTACTCCTGATCCAGCCCCTGTCCCTGCCATTACAGGCCGTTCATGACGAGTTTTCTTATAGCCTGAGGAACTGCTCGATTTTGATGATTTTCTTGATGATACGCTTGCAGAATCATAGTAACTATCGAGACTTGAGCTACGGCCGCTACTACTGGATACTACTGAGTTACTGGTACGGTATGACTTACCTTTACTACCACTTCTGTGGGATGAATGATGAGATGTGACGGTTGACGCTGAAGAATAGTTATTTACCCTAGGCATATAGTCCTCTTTATATTTTAATACAATTAAACGTCTTCTCGAAAAATAATCCTTACTAATCAAGAAATAGAGTGAAGTTAATGTAAATCACATCTATTCTCTTTAAGCGATTTTTGGCGGTAATAGTTAGTAGAATTAAAATTAAAAAAGTTTGTATTTTATAGACGCCAACTTTAATACATCGAATATTAGCGACGCCAAAGGCTAAAGTAACTCGACCTTCTCTTTTCCACAGCGGGCACAGATGTAAAGCGTAACAAGCTTTCCTGTTTTCACATCAAATTGTTTTTCTTGTTTAATTTTCCACTTATGAAATCCGCTGCGGCACAAGCTTTTACCCTTATGCTTGTCAGCCAGTGATTTCCTTTTAAACTGAACGACTTCACCCATTAAAAATAACGCCTCTTTAAGTTGAGAGAACCCGGCACAAACATCTACCGGGTCAGGGATCGCTGGAGTTTACTTGACTTCTACAACTCGCTCTTCAATTTTAGCTTGCCATATTTTAGGGCCGGTTTCATGAACGGCTTCGCCTTTAGTATCCACTGCCACCGTTACAGGCATATCTTTCACATCAAACTCATAAATTGCTTCCATTCCCAAATCTTCAAAGGCAAGTACTTTTGCGTTGGTAATGGCCTTAGAGACTAGGTAGGCAGCGCCACCTACTGCCATCAAATATACTGCTTTATTATCGCGTATAGCCTCGATACCACTGGGGCCGCGCTCAGCCTTCCCTACCATGCCGATTAAGCCGGTGCTTTCCAATACGGTGCGGGTAAACTTATCCATACGTGTCGCCGTAGTTGGACCTGCAGGCCCCACCACTTCTTCGCGCACAGGATCCACCGGGCCAACGTAATAGATAAAACGATCGGTAAAGTCCACTGGCATAGGTTCGCCTTTAGCAATCATATCCACTAGCCGTTTGTGGGCAGCATCACGCCCAGTGAGCAATTTACCCGAAAGCAGAATAGTTTCACCCGGTTGCCACTCTAATAGATCGTCTTTGGTAACTTCATTGAGGTTAACTCGTCGTACGCTATCGCCAACATCCCAACTTACTTCAGGCCAATCATCAAGGCTAGGTGGGGTTTGCAAAGCAGGGCCCGAGCCATCGAGCACAAAATGCGCGTGACGGGTTGCTGCACAGTTGGGAATGATAGCTATTGCCTTGTTAGCAGCATGGCTGGGGTAGTCCTTAATTTTGATATCAAGTACGGTAGTTAAACCACCTAAACCTTGTGCGCCGATACCTAGGGCGTTGACTTTATCATAAAGCTCAAGGCGCAATTCTTCAGCACGATTACTAGCGCCGCGCGCTTGCAGATCTTGAATATCAATGGGGTCAAGTAAGGCTTCTTTGGCCAAAAGCATGGCTTTCTCTGCCGTGCCCCCAATACCGATACCCAGCATTCCTGGAGGACACCAACCAGCCCCCATCTGCGGCACCATCTTTAACACCCAATCCACAACAGAATCAGAAGGATTCAACATGGCAAATTTCGACTTAGCTTCCGAACCGCCGCCTTTGGCAGCAACATGCACCTCGACCTTATCACCAGGAACAATCTTGTAGTGAATAACCGCTGGAGTATTGTCACCGGTATTCTTTCTTGCACCATCAGGGTCAGCCAATATAGAAGCCCGCAAAACATTATCTGGATGCTGATAAGCGCGACGCACCCCCTCATTGATAATGTCATCAAAACTCATATCACCTTCGATTTTGCATTCCATCCCTACATTGACAAATGCTGTCACGATACCCGTATCCTGGCAGATTGGACGTTTACCTTGGGCACACATGCGAGAGTTGATCAAGATTTGCGCCATGGCATCTTTTGCCGCTTTGCTCTCTTCTCTTTGGTAGGCTTGATGAACACCGTCGATAAAATCTTTAGGGTGATAGTAAGAAATAAACTGCAGGGCATCAGCAACACTTGCGATGATGTCATCTTGGCGAATAACCGTAGTCATGAGATTAAATCCAATTTGTAATGATGGGTGATATAGCGAAAAAGCTATGAATCAGTGTAATAAAAGCACTTATTTTATAGTTTTGAGGAGCAGCACATGAGCCACCCTTCATAGAGGTAGAGCGTATTATTTCAGTTATACGGTACTCTCTAATTACAGATTATAGCGCTCTAATAATAGTAATTGAATTGTGGACTCAATACTTTCCATGTAAGAAAGGCTCGACGCCTTTCTTTTTTCTTTATCACTAAAGCCACATAGATGTGCAATTATGGCTTATTCAACAGCGGTAAGGCAGTATATATACCTAAGCACCACCCTTTAACTGCAGAAGCTGCTGGTTGACATTGCGTCTGAAGGCATCAATGGCCTCAATGGCTTGCTCATTAGTTTTAATACGACGTTCAAACTCTTTTTTAGATGTTTCCAAGCTATTGAGTTTATCGTTAATCAATTGAGCTTGCTTCACAATGGCTGCATTGTCATCTTCAATTGTCGTTAGCGATGACTGTTGAGCATCCACTAAATCACTGACCAATTTTAGATCAGCAATGATATCCTTGGTAGCTTTTTGTACCTTAGCATCGACACTGCTGCTAGCTGCTTTCGCCGTTTTTAAGGCGCTGGCAATATTCTTTTTATTGACTTCTATCGCTTTGCGGTTAGTATCATGGGAGACCCCCCATAGCTTACGAATCTCAGAGTCAGCCCACTTCAATTTCGCTTGCATCGCCTGGGTAGATATTTCCGACTCATCGCCAGACAGTTCAAACTTACCCTCTAAGTCCGCAATACGTTGATCCGAAATAATTTGTCGCTTTTGGGCTTCCATAAGCTGCCAATATAGGTAGCCCGCAGCACAACAGGCGACTAAGGCAATTAAAAACGCAAACACGGCCATCGTCGACTTGGCAGCAACAGGTTTTGCCGCTGGAGAATGAGCTGAACTGCGTTGTGCAGGTCTTGCCCGTTGATTGCCCATATTAGCTTGACGAGGGCTATCTTCTTTGGACGGGGAGTAGGATGAAATGGTTGGTTCTCTGCGCTCGCTCATGATTAACTAACTTGCATAATAGTAATGACGCGATGTTTCCGCTCTCGACCGGATACCTATTTTAGCTTGTTTGGCTTTGACAAATTTGACAAAGTGCAACAAAGTCGGGGGTAACATGAATCGGAGAAAAATACATCATGATTAATATAGGTCGGCAGTTTATCAAAAATTCCACCTGGATCTAACGTATTGCTCTCAAAAGGTGTGAAAACAGGCTAAAAGGTATGTAAAAAGGTGAATTGTGGTAGGTTTAACACGCAAGGAGTGTATTTTTATTAAGCAATCACTACCTGTAGAGCGTTCAGTAATTGCTGACAGCCATCCTTGGCCAGGTATTAAAGGCAATAGCACTTCAATCTCAGGAAGTCTTAGCCTAAGTTTTTGCTGGCAAAATCCCAGTTAACCAGAGCCCAAAAAGCTTCCATATAGGCAGGACGTGCGTTGCGATAGTCGATATAGTAAGCGTGCTCCCATAAATCAACCGTTAATAGCGGTGTTACATCACTATCGGTCAAAGGCGTCGCAGCATTAGATGTGTTAACGATAGCAACTGAGCCATCGGATTTTTTAACCAACCATGTCCATGAAGAGCCAAAGTTGTTAATCGCAGAGTTAGTAAACTCTTCTTTAAACTTCTCAAAAGATCCAAAAGCGCTGTTTATTGCATCAGCTAATGCACCTGAGGGCTCACCTCCTCCATTGGGGCTCAAGCAGTTCCAATAGAAAGTATGGTTCCAAATTTGCGCAGCATTGTTAAAAACACCACCAGACGATGTTTTAACAACTTCTTCAAGTGTTTTGCCCTCAAACTCAGTACCAGGAACCAAACCATTTAGCTTAGTCACGTAAGTTTGATGGTGCTTACCATAGTGGAAATCCAAAGTCTCAGCTGAGATATGAGGGGCAAGTGCATCTTTTGCATAAGGTAATTCGGGTAATTCAAAAGCCATAATCTAGGATTCCTTGAGGGTTAGTTTTTCGCAGTATAATACTGACGGTTAAAGGTATATTTAGCCAATTGTTTTCGCAAAGATTGATGATAAATTTCTGCAATGAAATATAAACGGCTCACGTACTATGGGAAAACATACGGCATATATTCGTAAATTTACGGATGTTTGGATTAAGCAAAATCTCTGCTTTTCAAATGCATAGAGCTATTTAACTATGGATTGAAATTAAAGGAAAGAGAGGATATTGCAAAACACCAGTGATCATACATCTGCAGCTATAAAAAAGCCTCTGCACCGAAAAGATACAGAGGCTTTTGGGAAAATATGCAGTAAGCAGCGTTTACATCATGCCGCCCATGCCACCCATTCCGCCCATGCCACCCATATCTGGAGCAGCTGGAGCGCCTTTCTCTTCTGGCTTATCAGCAACCATAGCTTCTGTAGTGATCATTAAGCCTGCGATAGAACCTGCAGCTTGTACAGCTGTGCGAGTTACTTTAGCAGGATCAAGAATACCCATAGCAATCATATCGCCGTACTCACCAGTACCTGCATTGTAACCAAAGTTACCTTCTTCCAAGCTTACTCGCTCCAATACCACAGCAGGCTCATCACCAGTGTTAGCAACGATTTGGCGAAGAGGAGCTTGTAATGCACGCAAGGCAGCGTTAATACCGTGGTTTTGGTCTTCGTTGTCACCTTTAAGGTCTGTAATAGCAGCGGCAGCGCGAACAAGTGCAACACCACCTCCAGGTACAACACCTTCTTCAACCGCAGCACGAGTTGCGTGTAAGGCATCTTCAACACGCGCTTTCTTCTCTTTCATTTCAACTTCGGTAGCAGCACCTACTTTGATCACAGCAACACCGCCGGCAAGTTTAGCAACACGCTCTTGAAGTTTTTCACGATCGTAATCAGAAGAGGTCTCTTCGATTTGCGCACGGATTTGAGCAACACGCGCTTGGATATCAGCCGCTTGACCAGCGCCGTCAACAATAACGCTGTTCTCTTTAGACATAGTAACGCGCTTGGCAGAACCTAGGTGCTCAAGAGTAGTATTTTCAAGATCCAAACCGACTTCTTCAGAAATAACAGTACCGCCAGTTAAGATAGCGATATCTTGCAACATAGCTTTACGACGGTCGCCGAAGCCTGGTGCTTTACATGCAGCTACTTTAACAATACCGCGCATATTGTTGACAACCAAGGTCGCCAATGCTTCACCTTCAACATCTTCTGCGATGATAATGAGAGGCTTACCCGCTTTTGCTACGGCTTCAAGCGTTGGCAATAATTCGCGAATGTTAGAAATTTTCTTATCAACTAATAAGATGAATGGGCTTTCAAGCTCAACAGACATATTTTCTTGATTAGTGACAAAGTAAGGAGAAAGATAACCACGATCGAACTGCATACCTTCAACAACATCCAGTTCATTTTCAAGGCTATTACCTTCTTCAACAGTGATAACACCTTCTTTACCCACTTTTTCCATCGCACTTGCAATGATTTCACCTACGTGAGAATCAGAGTTAGCAGAAATAGTACCTACTTGGGCAATAGATTTTCCGTCTTCACATGGTTGAGCGATAGACTTAACATGTTCAACAGCTGCGGCAACTGCCTTGTCGATACCACGCTTAAGATCCATTGGGTTCATGCCAGCAGCAACAGACTTAAGGCCTTCATTAACAATCGCCTGTGCAAGTACAGTTGCAGTGGTAGTACCGTCACCGGCATCATCAGAAGCTTTAGAAGCCACTTCTTTAACCATCTGCGCACCCATGTTTTGGTACTTGTCTTCTAGCTCAATTTCTTTAGCAACAGAAACACCGTCTTTAGTCACGGTCGGTGCGCCAAAAGATTTATCCAAAACAACATTGCGACCTTTAGGGCCTAAAGTGGTCTTCACCGCATCCGCCAGAACGTTTACGCCTTCTAACATCAGCTGACGTGCATCATCACCAAACTTTACAATTTTCGCCATAGTAATAATTCCTTACTAAACCTTACTAAATTTTGCTTCGACTGAATAATATAGTTCAGTCATTAGAATCAATAGATCAATACTTATTCAACTATCGCTTTAATATCGCTTTCGCTGAGGATTACCAATTCCTCGCCATCGATTTCGATAGTGTCACTACCGGCATATTTGCCAAAAACTACGATGTCACCTTCTTTTACGTCAACTGGGCGCGTTTCACCGCTATCCAATACGCGGCCTGAGCCCACGGCAACTACTACACCTTGATTTGGCTTCTCTTTAGCAGAACCAGGTAATACGATACCACCAGCAGTAGTTTCTTCTTCTTCCTTGCGGCGAACCACAACACGATCGTGTAAAGGACGAATTTTCATTGATGTTTCTCCCAATAGCGTTTTCACATCTTTAAGTTCAATTTCGAACCGGTTTATCTCACAAACCTCTCAGTTTATACCGAGAAATTCATTACATTTTGAGGAGGGAAGTAAAGCCCTTCCGCTCGTGTTCCCAACAATGGGTCTGCTTTCTAGAATTTCAACACCTTAAAATAGATATTTTTTACAAATATGGCACTATTCTTCACGTTTAAATTCACCATCGATTGTTTCATGGTGTTGTGAAGGAGTTTTCATCTGCTTTGCTACCACGTAAGGCTTAAAAACTTTCATTCCCATACCAATAACAAATTGCCTTGTGAAAGGAATTAAACAGCAAAAGCCGAGAGCATCAGTGACAAATCCCGGGGTTAACAGCAATGCTCCTCCAACAGCTAAGAAGATACCTTCAACCATCTCACTAAGGGGCAGTTCACCAGAGTGCATTTTCTGCTGTGCGCGCAAAATAGTACTCAAGCCCTGCCTACGAAGCATGGCCACACCAACCACAGCGGTTAAAAATACTAAACCAACTGTAGGAAAAACCCCGATGACACCACCAACTTTGATCAAGACGACCATTTCCAAAATTGGCATTACGACAAAAAGTAAAACGATAGGATGCAAGAGCAGTCACCTTTATTAAAGTGTTGCTCTTTACATGGGGGCAAAGTTGGCCATAGCAAGTGCTAAGTATTGGAGATTACGTGCTGGGCATGAAAGCTCAGAGGCAAAACGACAAGTATATAAAGCTTTTATTGATAGACATCCCTAAAATAAATTTTATTGCAATACCACTCTCAACTCATACTTTAAATTGTCCGACTACATCGTCGAGTTCTTGAGTTTTACTGGTTAACAGGTGATAGCCTTGACCATTTTGATCTGCCACTTCTGACATCTTAGTTACATGCCCTGAGATAGCCGCAATACGCTGATTGATCTCATCACTAGCTCGCTGCTGTTCTATAGCGGAATGTGCAATCTGAGAGTTCATATCACTAATCGTCTGTACTGCACCGGAAATAGTATCCAAAGCCTGTGAAGTCTCCTGTACCCGCTGCTCTGCGGTTGCACTTTTGCCAGTGCTAACTTCCATTACAGACACTGCCGCTTTAGACCCCTCTTGCAGCTTACCAATCATCTGCTTGATCTCTTCCGTACTCTGGCGGGTTTTACTGGCGAGACTGCGTACTTCATCCGCCACCACAGCAAATCCTCTCCCCTGCTCCCCTGCGCGAGCGGCCTCAATAGCAGCATTTAGTGCAAGCAAGTTAGTTTGCTCAGCGATAGTTTCAATGACCTGGAGGATGCCACTGATATTGTCCACTTCACTACCAACTCCCGCAATCACCTCTTGCGCACGATTAATTTCACTGACAAGTTCGGACATTGCCACACTGCTGGCTTTTACCGTCTCCAGCCCATTAAGCCGACTCTCGTCTGCCTGCTTGGCGGCATCAGAAGCCCGCTCTGAACTACTGGCGACAACTGTTGCAGTCTCTGCCATTTGTGCAACGGCATTGGCAACTAGGTCAGATTCGGAGTGCTGTTGGTTGGTCACATCAGAAATGGTATCGGCGCGATCAGCCATGGTACTGGTTTCATTTTTCACATCCTGCGCCACGGTTTTTACCTTAGAGATAATATCTTGCAAGGCATGTAGTAAAGAGTTTAGGTTAGTAGCTAAGCAACCTATTTCATGTTGATCTTTAGATTTAATCCGCTGTGTTAAGTCGCCACCGCCTGCGGCTAGTTTTTGGATGGAATCACTGATACCCAAAATAGGGTTGATAATGGAGCCTTTTACAAAATAGCCGACGATACCAGCACAGAGCGCCAACAAAACGGTGATGATGACCATCGACATAATGATGTCTTGTCGCGCGGCATCGATGTCATCTCTTACTGTTTGTACAGTCGCATCCACATCGTCGATATAAAAACCTGTCCCAACCATCATATTCCAATTGGGAAAGTAAGTTGAGAAAGACAACTTGGGCAGAGGTGTTTTCTCTCCTAAACGAGGGAAATGGTACTGTACAAATTCATTGCCATCACCAAAGCCATTTTTCTTGCCCGCACTGACCAGATCACGAATTAAATATACGTTATTAACATCTTTTAAATCCCAATAGCTATTACCTACACCGGCGGTGTTGCTACCATTAAAAATTCTTACACCTGTATCTGAGTACCCAAAGATATAGCCACCTCCGGGGTAGCTAATTTCTCTCATATACTTGATCGCCTCTTCCGCTGGCAAACCTTGGTCGTAAATGGGTTTCACAGCCGTCACTACAACGTTCATTAGTGCCTTTAAAACTTCGCGCTTTTCTGCAAGTAGCAAGTCTTGTGTACGTTCGACCTGAACACTATTAAGCTGGGCAGTGCTGCGGATCATCACGCCAATCATAACTATGGATAGCATTAAAACAGGAAGTAAGGTTAAACTCAGCAACTTGTTCTTAATTGATAAAGACATAGTGTTTCTTGCCCAGGTAAATAGATATCATATGTACTATGATAGTCGATAAAACCAGATAATCATTGTTGGCATGGTAATTTATAGCCGGCAGAGCACCGTACAAATTATTGATAAATAAGGCATTTAGCCATTGGCAACGAAGTGAAACCTTCATTGTAGCGGGCAGCTTTAAAAAGGCTCAATCAGGCTACCATTGATAGCCTACGCCAAAACGTAAAGTGGTATCTTCTTGCACTAACCCTTCGGCGGCAACATTATCAAAGTCGTAGTCATATTTGACATCAGCGGTAATACCACCGGCAATCGGCAAACTCACCCCCGTCTCCGCATCCACTTCCCATTCATCTCCAACCCGAATAGATTGCAGATAATCCGCATTGAGAAAAAATGCAATATTGCCAGGCAGTAGATATCGATAATTTGTCGCTAAACGCCAGGAAAAGAAATCACTTGGTCTATCCGTTACTTCTTCTAACTGTTCTTCAACATACTCAAGACTTGTCCTCAAGGACAATGCCGTCTGCCCCGTATCCCAAAACTGATAACCGACACCAGAACCAAGGGAATAGCGCTCTTCAATATCACGTGTTTCATCTTTGCCCGCGGAGGACTCTGCAAATAAAAACGTTCTCTGAGAGAAAAACCAGTCAAGAGAGTATGTGGCTTCATATTCTTCTCTCAATTCCCCTTCATCCACCGCCTCCGCTTCATATTTCAAGCCAACAATATGCCGATAGTCATAGTGGCGCAATGAGACATCTACATCTACTAGCCAATCTTGGCGGGTACGATTACCATTTGCCTTGGAACCAACGCCCACCAGTTTACCTTGATAATCGTGAGCCAACTGAGCGTAGCCTTCTAATAACAAAACATCTTGCAACGAGTCAAAAGTGATTCTCTGTTGCCTACCGCCAGTGCATTGAATTAAGGCATCCGTATGTTCCAAGCCCTGCCAATAACAGGGTGTTTTTTCACCGAGCATTTTTAAAGGAACGGCACTAAAAATAGATTTTATATGTTGCTTGGCAATGGTAACTCGGCCGATAAGGTCGGAGATCCATATAATATCATTTTGATTAATGGCAAATAATTCTCCTTTGAGGGTGTCCTGATTGTGCAATATAAGTTCACCACTCTGCGCTTTACTAAAGCTTAAAACTAACAAAATAATAAAACAGATTTTTTTTCTACATCGAATCATCAAATAAGGAAATCTCTTTTTTCACACGGCATTTACATCTTCAAGTCACTGCACTAAATAGCCAAGCCATAGCGCACGCTTTAAGTCACGATATTATTCATGTACACGAAACACACAATTACCATACTAAGGCTCTAGGGTTTGGTGTTAAATAAAAATACTATAAACTTAGGGTTCTTTGATAGGCCCAGGCAAACCATTAAGATAAAATTTGTAATGTCCAATAGCCCCCAAACAGCGATTTACCAAGTACTTCGACTTATTCCAGCCGGAAAAGTTGTCACTTATGGTGAGGTGGCAAAACTCGCAGGCTTAGGCAGAGCAGCACGTTTTGTTGGTACAACCTTAAGAAAGCTACCAAAAGATTCTCAACTTCCTTGGCACCGTGTTGTCAACAGTCAAGGACGGATATCGCTACCAGATCACCACCCTAGTAGAAAAAAACAGCAAGACTTACTAGCAGAAGAAGGGGTTGTCTTTATCAATGGTAGGATAGATTTGCAAAAATTTTTGTGGACACCGTAATTTTATGATAGCGGGCAAAAGCTTTTTAAGGCAGTTACAGATTTATTTCGATCGCCGTGTCGTGAGCATTTTTATATTGGGTATTGCTCAGGGGCTGCCCTGGGTTATGATCGGCACTATGTTGACACTGTGGCTAAAAGAATCTGGCATTAGCCGTGCAGATATCGGCTATGCAGCTTTGATTTTTAGTGTTTATGCAATCAATTTTCTATGGTCGCCTATTGTAGACGTGGTTTCGCCACCATTCCTTTCCCGCTTTGGTCAGCGGCAAAGCTGGATTTTTTTATGCCAGCTGGTCATTGCGTTCACTTGTTTTTTTATTTCAGTTATCGATCCAACTACGAATGCCATTGATCTAGTGCTGCTTTGTTTACTTATCGCCAGTGTTTCTGCAACTCAAGACATTGCCATTGATGCATACCGCGTGGACAGCTTTGAACAACACGAAACAAATAAGGTATCTGCTGCGGCAGGCATGATTACTGCCGGCTGGTGGACAGGCTATGCAGGCATTGGTGCGATCCCTTTATTTTTATCCGATAAAGGTTGGCAATGGCCAGATTTATATATGCTTTTAGGCGGTATGACTGTTTTACTATGTATCGCCAGTGCGATATTACCAACACCAAAATACCACAGCGACAAAACCAAGCACTTAGCTTTAAATACCTACTTATCAATGGCAAGCACTGCAGGCCGCTGGACTAAAGCACTGCTTTTTCTTTCTGTTTTACTTCCTATCAGTCTAATTATTTGGAGCTTGAATGGTAGCCCTGGGCTCAGCGCAGATCTGCGCCAAAGTTCACTTTTTGTTCCAAGTATTGCAGTGGGTGTCTTCTTCTTCGTCATCATTTTTGCAATCGTACTTTCGCGTTTAACAAGTACTTCTAATAGCCACTTAAGCAGTAAAACAGCTACTTTATATGACATCAGCCTAGCCTGGATACTTGTGGCTGTGGTGGCTCCCCTACGGGAATTCTTTTCTCGCAACGGCGTAAAGTTATCCATCGCTTTATTACTATTTGTCCTGCTTTTTAAATTGGGAGAGGCATTTTTAGGAAGAATGTCCATTTTATTTTATAAGGAAGTGGGATTCACAAACTCTCAAATCGCCACTTATTCTAAAATTTTGAGCTGGTGGTTAACCGTCGTTTTCGCCCTAGTAGGCGGATTAATCAATGCGAGGCTAGGACTTTTAAAAGGATTACTTATTAGCGGTATTGCGATGGCAAGCACGAATTTGCTGTTTGCACTTATTGCTGTGGTGGGACCAGAAGAAGATCTCTATGCACTTGCCGTGATATTAGATGGTTTTACTGCAGGATGGTCGACGGTAGCTTTCGTATCATTTATTTCTTTACTTTGTAATCATGCATTTTCTGCAACACAATATGCGCTTCTAGCATCTCTTGGTAACTTAGGTAGAACTAGCTTATCGAGTTTCAGTGGGCAAATTGTAGATTGGCTAGACGGTAATTGGGCATTATTTTTTATCCTAACAACGATAATGATTATACCAAGCCTTATTATATTAATCCGACTAAGACATTATATAGGACATCTTGTGAAGTCTTCAGAGACTGCATATAAAGAGCTATCAAATAAATAGAATTTACCTAAAAATATGCCCTAAGAGTAGGCAAAGGTGAACCTTATTTATTTCTCTTTTGTGCATTAACAATACGAATAATTTCTTTCCACATACGTCGATAGGCATGAGCTGCTCGACCATTGCTAGAATAACTCACCAATGGCTCACGTCGATGAGACATGGCTTCAGCGGCGGAATCCATTGGGATAAAAGTCTTTAACATTTGCAACGGAAGTTTCTTAGCAGTGGACAGGGTTTCGTTATGCAGCTTGCGTCGAAGATCCACCATATTGAAAAAGCCAACAATTTTTTCCGGTGCTGACTTCTTTTTAGCAAAAAAATCCACCACTTGAGTAGCAGCCCTTACCGACATTGGGCTAGGAATAATTGGTACTAAAACCAAGTCTACGCTTGCCAAAATATACTCTGTAGAAGGAGAAAGAGTCGGTGGACAATCGAATATGAGAATAGATGTATTCTCACTTAAAGGCTCAACAATCTTACTAAAAAACTTTCGTGCGCGCTGTTTACCTTCGAATTCAGCCTCGACATTGCGCAGACTCAAATCGGCAGGGATTAACGTTAAGCGAGAATAAGGAGACTTTACTTCCAAAGAACCAATAGGGGCACCTTTATTGAAAAGCTTAATCGCTTTTTTTTGTTGACCGTCAGCGCCTAAAAACCAACTTGCAGCGGCCTGCGGATCACAATCCCAGAGCACAGTATTTCTTTTTGCCTGAGCCGCTAAGAAAGCCATATTAACCGATGTGGTCGTTTTGCCAACCCCGCCTTTTAAATTATATAGTGCTATCGTTATCATAATTAGCTTTTCTTATACATTATAGGACGAAATACTGAGATGCTCTTTACATAGTCTCTTTTTACAAAATCTTTTATATGATCCCGGTGCTAGGCCGAGACACTAGGACAAACCACGAGCTATTAACAATCGTCATAAATCGGCTCTATAGTGGGCCAACTAAAGTGCCTAACTTGTGAATTAAAAAGCACAGTTAACTACCTAATACCCATCTCATTCGCTCTCTCACACCTTAAAGAACTAAACCTGACATTAGGCTTAAGTTCTTATAAAGGTATTTTGGTACTCATCATCTACTAGGTTCCATTAGCTAACTAAGATAAAAACAGCTATCGCCCCAAGCCAGAACCAAAGGGTACGTAGATACAGTTTATCTAATAATGATAGCTCTTTGCGCGTAACTTCACATGTTTGATCCAGATCATCTTCGATTGACAGAGCTCCTAGGACAGACTGCCCAATCGTCATATGAGTAGGTCGCGTGACGCAAAACAAGCTATCGTGCCAACGCCTAATACAGCCAACAAAATTCCCCGTCATCGCAAATGACAAACCAAGCACGCGAACAGCGGGCCACTCTAGTACCCAAAGCCATTTTTTTGCGCTCTTATTTTCGCCATTTGCGCCATGATTAAAAAGAAACACTAATCGATAGAGCAAAGCGCCTAAGGGGCCAAATATGAAAAACCAAAATAGCACAGCAAACATCCGCTCAAAACCACGATACGCCGCCTCGTCCAGCACATGTTGATGGAGCGTGTCCCAATCGTTCGGCGCCAATCCGGTAAGATCCACATCCAATTTACCGGCGCGCTCAAGAGCAGAGTCCCAATCCTCGTCAAAGCATGCTTGGGTATACTCTGTCACAATGTTGGTAAATTCCCCGCGACCAAAACTATAGAGCAAAATAAATACACTTATTGGGAGCAATGGCCAGTAAGACACTGTAGCAATGGTATACATGACCAGGGATGCAGCCAAAATTGGCAAGCCTACCGCAAGAAAAAATAAAAGGCTGGCCCCAGGTGAAAAGCTATTATCGAGATACTCAACCCATCGTTTTACCCATTCATCTTTGTGAAATGGATTATCTGCTCCCCAAACTTGAAGAAACAAAATAGCGAGTACAACAATAAAAAGATCCACGTTTACACCCTCCTCCTATATTTTGAGTATATTCTGAGCTAATAACGACTTGTAAAACTGCCAGTTAAAAGACGGGCCTGGATCGGTTTTACGTTCAGGTGCGATATCACTATGCCCTGCGATACGGTCTAGCGTGATTTTAGGGTAAGTATTCATAATTACAGCACTAAGTTCAACCAAGCGCCGGTATTGAACATCTGTGTAAGCATCATCATCGGTGCCCTCCAATTCGATACCAATAGAAAAATCATTACATTCGGATCTACCATCAAAAACAGAGCGTCCAGCATGCCAAGCGCGCTTATCGAAGGAAACAAATTGTGTAATACAACCATCACGCTCAATGAAAGCATGGGCAGAAACTTGTAGGTTTTCAAGTGATTTGAAATAAGGGTGAAGGCTACAATCAAGCTTATTGAGAAAAAGGTCATGAACATAACCCTGCCCATAAACACCTGGCGGCAGGCTAATGTTATGAATAACCAACAGATCGATATCACTCTCTTCGGGTCTATCATTAAAATTTGGTGAAAAAGCATGTATTGCTTGATCCCACCAACCATCACTCAGCAAGATACCATCCTCCAATGATAAATGACCAATACTATTGGCAAGTCCACCTAAATAGCAAGGAATAAGCTAAGGCCTAGCAACACACCCTAATGGCAAGCATCAGAAAACTTTAATAAAAAAATGAACAAATATATGGGAAGGGACACTAAAAAGATACAGTTCGATATTAAGAAAAGAATAAGCGTGTAACCACAAAATCAAACAAGGTATCTACACGCTTAAGGCTATGCTGAGATGAGGACTAAATCAATTCTTCCTCAGGCTTGAAACGATAGTTTCCAATGCCCTGTCGAACAAAACGCTATTATCAAGTGCGCTTAACTGGTTGTTTTTAAGAGCCATAGCCAACTCGAATTGAGTTTTTTCCGCAACCTTCATACCGTTGCGATTGACGAAGATATACTTACCCGTAGGCTTGATAAAAGCGGCCAAACGACAACGAGTGCTGACTCCTTTAGCATCTGTCATATCAAACCACGCTCCTTGCACAAAGGCGCGAACTTGCACCATATAAGGGTCGTCCAAAGGCAGGCTAGTGGGAACTGGCGGCGCTTTTTTAACAGGCTTGATAGGTTTTTTAGGATCGGCGTCGCTCAAAATTCGATCTACGCTATCGATTTCAGAAAGCTCCACCCCTTTTGCTAAATCATTCAGGCTTCGCTCTGGTATTTCTTTTTCTATTGCGGCATCGGCAGCGGCCGCTGGTTTCTTCGCTTTTGGAGGCAGTTTATTAGGGTTAACAGGCGCTTTGGGCGCATTCTTTGATACAGCAGCTGCTCTTGGATTTACAGGTTTACGTTCTGGCTTACCTGCAGCCGCTCCGGACTGAGGAACACCTCGAATACAGGCAATATGCACACGTTCCAAAGATTTAAACAAGTCAGACATTTCAAACGGATTGTAAGAAATCGTATCTAGACCAGAGCGCAATTTTTTAAGGAGTCCCGGCACCAATTTGATCAGTTTTTGACGCTGCTCCAATGTTCGTGGCGGTTGAACACTGAGTACCAACTGCTCTAACACATTGAGATGACTCAGCCATTCTTCGGACTCGTAGCCGTATTTTAAAACCGTTACAAAGAGTACGTTACTCCACGCATCCTTGATCAAATGATCTACAACTTTAGGGAGTGAGTAACCGACAGTACGAATCTCAATCTCAATAGCGACGGTCGTACGAGCAACTTCGGCCTTGGCTTTTCCATCTTCAGCATCAATTGTACGTCTTTCAAGCACTGCCGCACGCTTTTTCTCCTTTTCTAAGAACGCTGAAAAGTCCGCTAGCAAGTCAGAAAAGATTCTAATGTCGGTATCAAATTCTTCGATTAAAGTGCGTACAATAGATTCTATTTTTCGGTAAAGAGCATCGCGCTTGCACGTTTCTTCATCACCCTGCCACCCCATAGCGGCAGTTGCCATCTCATTGAGCAAACGTCGAGCAACATGACCACCCTTAGTGAAAAAAGCTTTATCTGCAACAGCAACCTTAATAATAGGAATTTGCATGCGGCTGATCAGTGCTTTCATCGGTGGAGCGAGATTTCGATCTTCCAGAATAAAGTCAAACAGTAGATTAACCAAATTCATCACCTGGTCATCCACTTGGCCAATAGTCGCTTGGGCACCTGTTTGCTGTTGTAACTGATTAACTAAAGAACGAACATTAATAGCAACACGACTATCCATAATAGAGGGCATATGCTGCGCTCGGGATAGCAATTGGATTAATTCATTTGCTGCAATTTGTGTTTGCGAAGGTGCAGCAGGATTGGCTGCAACCTTGTCCCCTAAAAGCGTTTTGAGTGTCGATATAACTTCTGGGCTAACATTGGAATTATCTGCACCTAAATCAGTCGCCTGGGTATTGTTAGGCTGTTGAGGAGCACTGCGTCTGTCGATATTATCAGTGCGACGACGGCGGCGGTCGGAAGATGAAGATAAAGACGGTAGTATGTTATTGTCTTTAAAAATATCATTTATCGGGCCGTAAACTTCCCCTAAACGGCCGACGACAGACTTATCAAATAGCTTGAATAGAACAAGCTTAGCCTTAATACCGATATCAAGTTTTTTTGTCTCAGCCATAAAAGCCGAGCAAATCACATCGGGGCTCAGTGGATTGTTCTTTTGATATACCTTGATTGGTACCAAGCTATCGATACGTAGCGAAATAAGCTGAATAGGCTCTCCCAGCTCTTTATTGGCCCGTGCAATTGATGCATCCAGAGCCACCATTTCCTCAAGCTCATCATTGCCTACTAGAGAAAGCGCGTCAGAGTTAAAGGTTCGGCCAGTATCTTCATCATTGGTTACTGGCTGATTTGAGGTTAAATTCGCAAATGCTTGGTCAATCGCATCAGAAAAGTTTTTCTCGAAGCCACGACGTTGCACTCGAACTTCACGCATCGAGTCAAAGTAAAGGTTTTGCTCTTGATTGGATTGCGCTTTGTCCGCTAATTCGAATAGGGAATCATCCGCGCGATCAAAAAAAGATTTAATGAGCCCCAGGACAAGAAACTTGCCCTTCTCATGGACTGAGTGAATTGGTGCGGGCAACCTCGCAAGTTGAGCTCGCACAAATCTGTGACTTTCAGGCTCCAAATGCACTACCTTCGCATCAATGTCATGCTTAGCATTTCCAGGCACTAAACTTAAACCTCCAAAAACCAAGATTAAAACAAAATATCTTGGAAACCGAAACTGATCAACATCATTAGAGTATAATGTCCAACCAACATTGGCTATGCACTATAAGCTCATAAAGAGAAATGTATCACACTAAACGACAAAATTCGTGACCAAAGTATAAAATTAAGATAATTGGCATCAAACAGCAATTATTATTTTCAGACACATGCGCCTCATTAAAGGTTCATTAATAATTAATTAAGGTTGAATAGAAGGTTAGATGGAAAATTCAAACGCTGAGCGAGGCCTTGGTAAAGGTATGTTGGTGATTTCATGGATCATCGTACTCGCAGGACTTACCTGGGTTCTAGGTAGGTGGGAAGGCAAACAATATAATCCAAACCAGTCTCTTAGCTCATCGGGTAATGGAGAAATTACTCTTATTCGCAATCGCCATAATCACTATGTCGCCAGTGGTTTTATAAATGGCACGCCAGTCGTCTTTCTTTTGGATACAGGAGCAACCGATGTTGCTGTTCCTCTTGAGGTTGCGAATAAAACAAAATTAAAACCTGGATTTACGCGCCAAGTAGTCACAGCCAATGGCATTGCTGATGTACGCGATACCACCATAGCAACATTAGAGCTTGGTTCCATAAAGCTCCATAACGTCAGGGCAGTTATCAGCCCGGGGATGCATGGCAGTGAAATTCTTTTAGGCATGAGTGCCCTCAAAGATTTGGACTTTAGCCAGAAAGGCTCAGAATTGACACTCAAACAAATACAATAATTTTATGAATATAGCACTACATCAGTTATCTCAAGATATCGAAGAATCGGTACAAATTGCGTTAAAAGAAGATATTGGCAACGGTGATATCACCGCTTCATTAATACCAAAAGACAAAGTCGATGAAGCCTATATTATCACTCGCGAAGCATGTGTACTTTGTGGTCAGTCATGGTTGAACGAAACCTACAAACAACTGGGTGGGTTGGACGCTATTAACTGGCATACAGAAGATGGACAATATGTCCAAGCTAATACTCGGCTGGTAACCCTTAAAGGCAATTCTAGACGCTTGCTTACAGGAGAGCGCACAGCGCTGAATTATCTTCAGCTACTAAGTGCGACTGCAACCAAGGCCCGCGATTACAAACTGGCCTTAGGTGATTCAAATATCACACTATTGGATACTCGTAAAACCATCCCTGGCTTACGCACTGCGCAAAAATATGCCGTTGCTACTGGAGGTTGTCACAATCATCGCATCGGGCTATTTGATGCATATTTAATTAAAGAAAACCATATCGCCGCATGCGGCTCAATACAACAAGCTATCAGCCAAGCCCGGCAGTTTCATCCTGATAAAACGGTGGAAGTAGAAGTAGAAAGCATTGAGCAATTAAAACAAGCTCTTGAAGCAAAAGCCGATATCATTATGCTTGATAACTTTTCACAACAGCAGCTAGCAGCGCTTGCTGATATCGATAAAGGCTCTAGTCGCTACGAACTCTCAGGAAATTTAACGGTAGAAAATATTAGCGCGGTCAACGATATGTACATTGACTATATTTCATTTGGTGCACTTACGAAACATGTGCAGGCTATCGATCTTTCTTTTCGCATTATTTAATGTCTGTTAGTCATAATTTTTCATTCGGCTTTATACGATTAAATTGTGTAAAGCCGATTATGTTAATAAAACATAAAAAAGTATTTACTAAATCGGAATTTCATATTTTATTACTTATGGTCGCAAAACCATTTTGCCTTTTACTTGCCTTCCCATTACTTTATTTAACGCATCCTTGGCAGACGCTAATGGTAAAATATCATCCACAACTACTTTAACCCTGCCTTGAACATACCAAGTTAATAACTCATTCATATTCGCGGCAAAATCTTTTGGTTGATGCTGAGTAAAGGATCCCCAGAACACTCCTACTATAGAATACCCTTTTACCAGTGCTAAATTAACAGGAAACTCAGGTATATCACCACTGGCAAAACCGATAACAAGTAGACGCCCATTCCAGGCCATACTTCTGGAACATGCATGGAATATATCTCCTCCCACACATTCATATACCACATCAACACCTCGTCCCTCCGTTACCTCTTTAACGGCCTTTTTTAGATCTGTATCGGTGTAATTAATGAGAATATCAGCTCCATTAGCTTTGGCGATATCAAGCTTTTCCTGTGTCGAGCACGCAGCAATTACCTTGGCCCCCATCTGTTTGCCGATTTGTAATGCAGCTAAACCTGTCCCCCCTGCAGCACCTGTGACAAGAAGCGTTTCTCCAGGTCGAACTTGTGCGCGCTGTTTTAAACCATGATGGGCAGTAGCATGGGCTGTTACCAAAGCGGCGGCCTCTTCATCACCAATACCGTCGGGAATTGGCATAACATGGCTAGCAGGACACGCGACCTTTTGTGCATAGCCCCCCAACATACATAAGGCGATCACTCTCGTCCCAACTTTTAAATGCTCAACACCTTCACCAATTTCACTAATCACACCTGCTACTTCACTGCCAGGGACAAAGGGAAAAGATGGCTTCATTTGATACAAGCCCTGCACTAATAAACCATCAGGGAAATTAACACCGCAGGCTTTAACATCGATAACAACCTCTCCCTTTTTAGCTTCCGGGTCAGGCACTTCCTGATAGTTAAGTTTTTCTACAGGTGCAAACTCATTGCAGATAATGGCTTTCATTGAGTATTCCAAATAATGTCTTCGTTATTATTTATATAGATTTTTAAGACAGCTAACAGAAGATGGTCAGACCATTTAAAGACGATCTTAAACAGCAGCCTTAAAGACGGTTCATGGTGATATGTAGGATACAGAGAAGCGAAGTGATTGCAAATGCGTATGACTTTTTATCAACACCTAAAGCTTAACGACATTCTGAGGGTGCATATTTGGCAGGAAGTGAGCGTATAACTATGTTAGTCAAGCCTATTGCAGCGGCAGTCATACCAGAAAAAGACTCTGCTTGAAAAACATCGCTCATATGTATTTCTAGCTGCGTTATCGCAATAACAGCTCCCTCACTTTGGCGCGAGTCACATAGTCTTAATAAGCCAGCGCAGCAATTGACACAAGAATGCCAATAATCGCCACCACCATCATCAATTCAATTAAGGTGAAACCACTGTATTTGTTAGTCATAATATGCTCCGGTTACAAGTACCAGCCACCGAGTAGGTAACCTAAATCCAGTGCATAAGTATAACTACCAACGTTGTCAGTGATGATAACTTAGCCTCGTCCTCGACGCTCGATATTGGTCAGTAATCAAACACATCAAGACTTCGTACAAAAAGAGGGGCTGTAGAATTCCCGCGCACAACAATGTGATACATCTACAATAATTAACGGGGAGAATTTACCATTAACTGGAACAATGCCCCAGGGAACAACTCTTTGGATTGAGAATATGAGCTATGAGAAAGAAGCCTTCATCGTTTATATATCTCAGGTGTCTTGTTTATTGCGTCTATCAACCTAGTTAGACCACACACCTAAAAGACTTATTACGTCACTATATGACAATTATCAGCCAAAACCGATATAAAGCTTCAATAATTGCTATCCAAGCTAGATGTAAATATCAAATATTTCATAGCCTTACTGTGTATTTTTCGCGGAAATGCTAAAGTAAGGATACATAGTATTAGAGTATACTCAATCGTACTCACTCTTTATCCTGATCAGAGAAAAGAAAGGTAGACCTTATATCATGATGTTAAGTGGACTGGCTCGGCGGCTTGTCAGAGACGAGCTTCTTACTCAAGAAGATGCTGTAAAAGCCGTAGAAACGGCTGCCAAAGAAAAAATCCCCCTGCCCTTCTATCTGGTGAGCAATTCCGACATCAGCTCCAGCGCTATAGCAGGTGCAGCATCTGACGAGTTTGGTACCCCGCTTATCGACATGCAGTCGCTGGATCATAGTCTTCTCCCCAATGGCTTGGTGGATATCAAGTTGATCCAAAAACACCGGGTGTTGCCCATTTTTAAACGTGGCACACGCTTGTACGTTGCTGTATCAGACCCGACTAACCTCCACGCCCTGGATGAAATCAAATTTAACACCGGCTTAACAACTGAAGCTCTGCTTACCCATGCCGACAAACTGCAAAGTGCTGTCGAAAAATACTTAAATGCAGAAGAGGAAAGCTTAGGTGATGCCCTAGGTGGCCTGGATGGAGACGATCTCGATGGACTCGAAGTTGAAGCCGTAAGTGATGACTCTCAAGAAAAAGACGACAATGAAGTAGACGAAGCACCTATTGTACGCTTTGTTAACAAAGTGCTTTTGGATGCGATTAAAACTGGCGCTTCTGATATTCACTTTGAGCCTTATGAGAAAGCTTACCGTGTAAGATTTCGAACCGATGGAATATTGAAAGAAGTGGCCCGTCCTCCAGTAAATTTGGCGATCAAGCTAGCGGCACGCTTAAAAGTTATGTCACAAATGGACATTTCTGAGCGCCGGGTGCCACAGGATGGACGTATCAAGATGAAGATTTCCAAGACGCGGGCAATTGATTTTCGCGTTAACACATTACCGACCTTGTTCGGCGAGAAAGTGGTACTTCGAATTCTCGATCCTTCTAGTGCAAAATTGGGCATCGACGCTCTCGGTTATGAAGATAGTCAAAAAGCAATGTTTTTAGACGCTCTTCAACAGCCGCAAGGTATGATTCTTGTGACAGGGCCTACAGGATCAGGAAAAACCGTATCCCTTTATACCGGCTTAAATATCTTAAACACCATAGAGCGCAATATTTCTACCGCCGAAGATCCAGTAGAAATTAACCTGGAAGGCATTAACCAGGTGAATGTTAATACAAAAGTAGGCTTAACCTTTGCATCAGCACTTCGTTCATTTTTGCGGCAAGATCCTGATATTGTCATGGTAGGTGAGATTCGAGATTTAGAAACCGCCGAGATTGGCATTAAGGCTGCTCAAACAGGTCACTTAGTGCTCTCAACCTTACATACTAACAGTGCCGCAGAAACACTCACGCGCTTGTTAAATATGGGGGTACCCACATTTAATGTGGCAACAACGGTAAGTTTAATTATTGCCCAGCGCCTTGCCAGAAGACTATGCAATAGCTGTAAACTACCGGCTGATGATATTCCTGAAGAAGTGTTTAAAGAGGAAGGTTTCGATGATATCGGTATGACGCGAGATGAAATCACACTATTCCGACCAAACGGCTGTGAGAAGTGTAATGAAGGTTATAAGGGACGTGTTGGTGTGTATGAAGTGGTTCGCATTACTCCGGAAATATCACGCATTATAATGGAAGGAGGTAACTCCATTCAGATCGCTGATGCCGCTAAGGCATCAGGGTTTAATAACTTAAGAGTCTCGGCCTTACGCAAAGCGGCGATGGGTACGACGAGTTTAGAAGAAGCAAATCGGGTAACGAAGGATTAATGATCAATGGCAGCCACTTCAGAAGTATTTGTTTATAAAGGCATCGACCGCAAAGGTAATAAGGTCGAAGGTGAAGTTAGCAGCTCCAGCTCGGCGTTAGCCAAAGCTCAGCTTGTCAAACAAGGTATTCGAACTACAGGTGTAAAGCGTAAGCCTAAACCATTATTTGGCGGTGGCGGTAAGGCGATTAAGCCTATGGATATCGCTGTTTTTACCAGACAAATGGCTACCATGATGAAAGCGGGCGTACCATTGGTGCAGAGCTTTGATATCGTTGCAGATGGCTCTGAAAACCCCAATATGACAAATTTGATCAAAAGTATCAAAGAAGATGTTGCATCGGGTGGTGGATTTGCCAATTCTCTGCGTAAACAACCTAAGTATTTTGATGAATTATTCTGCAACCTTGTAGAATCCGGGGAGCAATCTGGTGCACTAGAAACGATGCTTGACCGCATCGCGCTTTACAAAGAGAAAACTGAGCAATTAAAAGCTAAAATTAAAAAAGCATTAACTTATCCTATTGCTGTAGTTGTAGTGGCTATTGTAGTTACTGCCATATTATTAATTAAAGTTGTCCCGCAATTCGCAGAGACATTTTCTTCATTTGGTGCGAACCTACCAGCTTTTACCTTATTTGTTTTACATTTATCAGATCTTGCTCAAGAATATTGGTGGATAGTGCTAATATCACTTACTGGTTTCTTCCTAGCGTTTGGTAAACTGAAAGAAAAGAGTTTCGCCTTTCGGAGCGCTGTAGATAAAGTAACATTAAAAATCCCTGTTATTGGCGATATTATATACCAGTCCATATGCGCTCGTTTCGCTAGAACACTCTCAACAACATTTGCTGCTGGTGTCCCCCTAATCGATGCCTTAGAGTCAGTTGCAGGCTCTACTGGCAATATCCATTATGAAAAATGCACATTAAAAATTAGAGAAGAAGTATCAGCAGGTACACAACTCAATATAGCCATTGACCACACTAGAATGTTTCCTTCACTTTTAATCCAAATGACGTCAATAGGCGAGGAATCTGGCGCACTGGATGAAATGCTAGATAAAGTGGCTACCTATTACGAAGAGGCCGTCGACAACCTAGTAGATAGCCTTACTTCCTTACTTGAGCCTCTCATCATGTCTGTACTGGGTGTTTTAGTTGGGGGGCTATTGATCGCAATGTACCTACCTATCTTCCAAATAGGTCAAGCGATTTAAGAGATCATGAGCGCATGAAAAATTACATTGCTATTTTTCATGCCTAGTGAATCCCCCCATACCAAACACGAGTCGTTTCTCTCTTAATTAATCTTAGTCATGAGTTTAACCATGTATTTTTTTGTGCCCTTTAACGAGAGGTTCACTTGACATACCTCACTTGGATAAATGAGTTATTTGTTTTCTTCAGTTTAATCATAGGACTGTTAGTTGGCAGCTTTCTAAACGTTGTAGCATACCGCTTACCCCTAAGTTTATTTAGTGACTGGCACCAACAAGCTCGAGATATACTAATTGAAAAAGGCGAAATAAAAGTCGGCCAACTTAAAGATATGGGAGAAGATACAACTTTTAATATCGCATATCCCGCGTCTCATTGCCCTGCCTGCAAAACTCCGATTAAGCCCTGGCACAACATCCCTGTTATTAGCTATATTTTTCTATTAAAAGGTAAATGCCATTATTGTGGTGCACACATTAGTGCCCGATATCCTATCGTTGAATTCGTTACAGGTTTACTCACTGCTTTTGTCGTCTCACAAATGGGCTTATCCGTAGCCTCAGGATTTGCTGTAATTTTAACTTGGAGTTTAATAGCGCTAACGTTAATTGATATAGACCATCAGTTATTACCTGACGACATCACCTACCCTTTATTATGGTTGGGAATAATTGCCAATCTCTTTGGCACATTTACGTCTCTCAACGATGCGATTATTGGCGCAATTTCAGGTTATTTATTTCTGTGGAGCATTTACTGGATATTTAAACTCATCACCAAGAAAGAAGGTATGGGCTATGGAGATTTTAAATTACTGGCAGCTTTGGGCGCCTGGATGGGATGGCAAGCCCTACCATTGATAGTTATTTTATCTTCTTTAGTGGGAGCCATTATAGGGATTTGTGGTATCCTTATTTACGGTAAAGATAAAAATAAACCTATTCCGTTTGGCCCATATTTAGCGATAGCTGGCTGGATTGCCTTCCTTTGGGGAGACTTCATACTCTCTTCTTACTTGCAAATGTTAAAATTAAATTAACTCATGTTTATAGTCGGCTTGACAGGAGGCATTGGTTCAGGAAAAACCACGGTGTCTAACTTATTTAAAGAATTAGGTATAGCTGTTGTTGATACGGATGTTATAGCCCGTGAAGTTGTAAAGCTTGGTTCACAGTGTCTATATAAGATTGAACAACACTTTGGCAGCACCATACTTTTAGATAACGGCAATCTTGATAGAAAAAAACTGCGCCATATTATATTTTCCCAACCAGAAGAGAAACACTGGTTAGAATCATTATTGCATCCCGTTATTCGCAGACAAACACGTCTGGCACTCGAAAAATCAAGTAGCCCTTACGCCATTCTTTCAAGTCCTCTACTATTGGAATCACCAGATATTGAGCTCACTAGCAGGATAGCCGTCGTCGATATTACACCGGAACAACAAGTTTTGCGCACCACCATACGAGATGAAACAAATAGTGCTCAGGTGGAAAAAATTATTGCCAACCAACTCTCTAGAGAAGAAAAACTTGCCAAAGCAAATGATATTATTGATAACTCAGGAACATTTGAGAATACCAAGCAGCAAGTACTCAATTTACATCGACAATACCTATTAATGAAAGATAACCATTCGATGAGATAGGTCGCCATGACAATTAAAACCCTTTCAGTAAAATGTCCTATATGCAAAAAAGAAGTATTAATGACAAAAGATTCTCTCTTTCGTCCTTTTTGCAGTAAACGTTGCCGTGATATTGACTTCGGCGAGTGGGCAAAAGAGAGCTATAGCGTCGAGGGCAATAGCTTAGAGACAGATGCCTGGAGTGAAGATCTTGAATAAGGTAAAACTGATATTAGAAATATTGCTGTCATCCTAACCAAAGGCAATGTTGAAGTTCATCCGATCACAGCAACTTTAAAAAATACACGTGTAATAATCGTTTAACTCATCAATATAGCAGCATCTTTGGAAGTGAACTGTAGTACAGACAAGTTTTCGATAACCTCAATATCGTATTTATACATTTTATACACCAATGGAGTGAAGATTTTCAGCATATGCTGACAGAAATTGTCACCACATTAACACTAAAAACTTATATAAATGGCGCTAGTTTATTCAATTGCTCTGCAAACAGCTGCTCCAAAGAGTCCCACTAATAGTTGGCATACTATTAGCTTTACCTTAACTATATCATAGCCACTTATTTCCTTTGGAGGAAAAATAAATGAAGAAAGTACAACAAGGTTTTACTCTTATTGAATTGATGATCGTAGTTGCGATTATCGGTATCTTAGCTGCCGTAGCTTTACCAGCATACCAAGACTACACTGTGAGAACTAAAGTATCTGAAGGTTTAGGCTTAGCGCAATCAGCAAAAGTATCTGTAAGTGAATCATTCGCTGCTGGTGATGTAACCGCTATGAACGCTGCTAGCACTGATTGGAATGCTAACTTCGTTGCCACCAAGTATGTTCAGACAATTGCCATTGCTGCTAACACCGGTGTTATCACTGTCACTTATGATGTAGGCGCCGATGCATTACCTCAGCTAAACGGTGCTAACGAAATCACACTTTCTCCATTTGTTGGTAACGCTGCGCTAGCTTCTGGTGCAGCTGGTAATATCGACTGGGCATGTGCTGGTGCGACCAACGTGACTGCAACTGCAAATGGATATGCACCTACAGCACCTGCTAACCCTGTAATAGCTCGTTACTTGCCATCACAATGTAAGTAATATCAGCTCATCTGCATTTTCAAAGCCAGCTTGTGATGCAAGCTGGCTTTTTTAATGCCTACAAAAAGTCGAAACATATTCATCTGCGAAGTAGCCATATTATTGACATATTAGATATAAAATCACTTTTTCAATGATGAGTTTTTTATTTTCTAAATAGGGCTCATGCCTTATTCATTATCGTCTCTTCTCTCTTTAGTATCACGTGTGGGAATGACCTCGATCAATTTACCAGTACCCACATCAACTGCTATTTTATATAGATCATAGCGTGTAATTAAATTAAAAAAGCGAATACTTTCTGATTTAAGATGTTCAGCGGGGGAATAGCCACGCTCTATTGCTACATCCCATGACCACCCCTCATTTCTAAGACGGGATTTGTTTGTTTCATATGGTTGATACAGTTCAATAGCTCGTCTTATATCACTTTCCATATAGCGCTCAACAGTTGCTTTCCTACGTTCACTTGGATCATCCGGTAAATCGAGGCTAATCCAAGCAAGCCAGGAATCACCTCGGAGCAGTGGAACAGAATCCACAGCGATATCGTATTCTTCAAATTGAGTTCGCGTCGCAGTATAAAAGATATCGTTAGCATAAATTATGGCAATTGGTCTATTTCGCTCAACCACAAACATACCGCCACAAATGCAAAACAATTGCATCAAGACTATAATAAGAAGATCTCTTTTTAACTCTTTTTTAGCCGTGTTATAGACCAATAAAGTCAATAGTGGTCCGATCACCAGATCCACACCAGCAATTAACTTTATACCTTCCCAGCCACCTTCTGTATTAAATAGTAACCCTGGATACCATAGTAATTTTATAACCCCTGCAAGCGCGAGAAATAACAAAAAACTAATACCTAAATGCACTGCAAAAGCTTGCCAACGCGAATGAACGTTAATCATCATAATTTAATAACTTCGAAAGTTGTTTAGAGTTTTAAGATAGAAGTGATCTTCTATAAGCTATTATAGAGCGCGTGCTCCATAAGAGTAAGAGAGAAGCCAAATATGCAAAAACTAATTTAAAGGAAAAGACAAGTTCAAAAGATTCGTCTTTACAGATACGATACGATAGGTCGCCATAATAATTAAAGCCCTTTTAGAGTCAGCATCTTTGTATAAAAACACTAGCTAAACTGCACATGAGCTAACGATGAAACAATTATTGAAAGGATAACAATCGCAGGCACCATCAACACTTTACAGTGCCTACTATTATGTTATGCGAAGATTCATTCCACCTAGACTAAACCTTCATTTTATTACTTAATCTGCATCGATAGCGTCGAAAATAATTTTAGGGCTCCGGTGTGGATTGGCTGGAACGCGCCACAATACCGAAAAAGTGCCACGCTGGATAATCGACCCGCCTGGTGTCTGGATAGTTAACTCATATCGGCCATTTTCCAGCACAGTGTTACGGCTAGTTCGGCGTGCCCCTTCTGCTTTTAAAACCAGAAAATCAAGACCGCCATCAAAACCTGCTTGCCAGGCATCAACCACATTATGCCTTCCAGCAACAGCCGAGGTTCCCGGCAATTTTAAAGCACCACTGCGAGTATAGAATTCACCTAGAGCAGCACTATCCTTTTTATTAAAGTTTTCTACAAATAATTCGCTAGCGTCTTCAACGCGCTCCAGGTGTCTATCATACCAAGCAAAACTTGGAGCGGATAACAGCAATTGAATAGATAAAGCGAATAAAACACGATACAGTTTTTTCATAGTATGCTCCTGTTTTTAATCATTTTCTTTAGTCTTGTAACAAGGAAGTAGGAAACAACTACATACCAAGCAGGAGATAAATTACTGAATTAAAGACGTGGTCGATATCGCAATTTTTACGTATACAGTACAATATATACACAAAAATACAGTTTTTGGAAACTTGAGATGGCAGCACAAGCACAAGCTAATAGTTGGGACTCAAAGACCTTACGCACCCGATTTCTCGATAGTAATCGCCATTTATTTGCACAGGAAACGCTCAATGCTGTAGCTCACATGCTGATAGAAATAGATCGTCATGAACATGTTATGGAAATTGCTTTAAGCTATCTCGCACAACATTTGGCCGTCGGTCGGGTAGATATAGGCTTCGGCTCGCATCGTCTTAAGTTATACTCAACGGCTGCTGAGCACCTTGCTGATGGCGCACCCTCGATGTTCGGCATAGATTTACCAAACAAAAGTCAGGTATTACAAAGAGTATGGCTTAGCCCAAATCCAATCGCCTACCACGATATAAGAAACAACCCTCTCATCGGTGGACTTCAAGAAAGCTTCAAGCAAGTCGGTAGCCGCGCCATATTAGCCCAACGGCTAGATGATGAGGAAGGTGCTTACGGTATTGTTTGTATTGATGATCTAGAGTCGGGAAGAACCTGGCAATCGAGTGAACAGTGTTTCGTCATGCAGTTTTGCCAGATCTTCTTAGCACCAGTGTTGAGTATAAGCCGAAGAATTAATACACAGCAACATACTGACAAACCTTCCCCCGCAGAGCTTGATGCCGTCCGTCTAGCAGCACGAGGTCTTAGCTACAAACAAATTGCAGCGACACTTAATAAGTCTATTCGAACCATTGAATTTCAACTTCGCAGTGCACGCTCAAAGACTGGAGCTAGTAACCAAACTGAACTGGTACAAAGGTGTCAGTACTGGCTTTAAGAAACTAAGTAGCGCTCAAGTAAAGCCTGGATAATTTCTTTATTTGCTTCTGGAAAACTATACTTGTCTAACTGAGATAACTCAGCCCACTGAATAACTTGTCCTTCACTACCACTAGCTTCACCATCAAACTGGTGAATGGTATGAACATCTAATAGAACGGTTTTAGTAGGGTATTGGTGGCGAATTTGGATGAATTCCTTTGAGCCATTAATAGTAATGGCAAGCTCTTCATAAAGCTCTCGCTTGAGAGCTTGCTGCACACTCTCACCCTCTTCTACCTTGCCACCAGGAAACTCCCACAAACCCGCAAGATGTTTTCCCTCTGGGCGCTTAGCAATGCAAATTTTTTGTTGAGCATCAAAAATAACACCGACAGCAACATGAACAGTAGATGTCATACACTAGCTCCTATATTCCGCATTAATACGAACATATTCATGGGAGAGGTCTGATGTCCACAAAAGCTCACTAGCGTCACCACGGCCCAAGTCGACCCGGATAGAAAACTCTTCCTGGTTAAAAACTTTTTGCCCATCTTCCTCCATGTAGCTGGCGGCACGACCACCATTTTCAACAATTAACACATTATCAATCCAGATACGTACTTTGCTCGCATCGAGCTGATTTACATCGGCGTACCCTACAGCAGCAACAATTCTTCCCCAATTTGGATCAGAGGCAAATAAGGCTGTTTTAATTAAGGGAGAATGAGCAACAGCATAAGCGACATTAAGGCTCTCTTGGTTGTCACGCCCCCCCATTACTTCTATTTTAACGAACTTAGTTGCGCCCTCACCATCCTTCACAATCTGTTGTGCGAGTGATTGGTAAACTTCGATAACAGCATCTTTTAACAGGTTAAATAAGGGCGTATCTTCCGCTTCGATAGTTTCAAGTTCGGCTTTTCCTGTGGCAATCAATATGCACGCGTCATTGGTGGAAGTATCACCGTCAATGGTGATCCGATTAAATGATTGTTGTGCCGCTACGCGGGATAGCTTGTCTAGTATATCGCTGCTTACAGGGGCGTCTGTTGCGATAAATGCAAGCATCGTCGCCATATTAGGGTTAATCATTCCCGCACCTTTAGCAACACCGCTGATGGTAAGAGTTTGCCCCTGCCATTCAATTTGTTTACTCGCACCCTTGGGGCGGGTGTCTGTTGTCATAATCGCTTGTGCAAAGGATAGCCAGTTATTTTCAGACAAGGCCTCATACGCCGCTGGTAAAGCCGCTTCAATTTTCTCAAAAGGCAATAATTCACCAATGACCCCGGTGGAAAAGGGCAGCACCTGCGTTTGCTCGATATCGGTAAGTTGCGCTACTTTATCACAACAACGCAGCGCTGCATCCACACCCTCAATGCCTGTACAGGCATTGGCATTACCCGAGTTTATCACTAGAGCGCGAATACTTTTATTTTGCCCAAGATGCTTTCGACAAATATCTACAGGTGCTGCAGCATAGGCATTTTGGGTAAATACACCGGCAACTTCACAACCTTCATCCAGAACAACTAAAGCCAAATCCTTACGTGACGAGTATTTAATTCCGGCCTCACCAACTCCAAGCTTCACTCCTTTAATAGGATAAAACTCGGGCCAAACACTGTTACCAACGGCCATAAAAATCCATCCTCTTGCGCTCTAAATCAAGATAATTTGCCGTGACAAGCTTTAAATTTCTTTCCAGAACCACATGGGCAAGGGTCGTTACGCCCTACTTTTTTACCTGAACGTACATAGGGACGTTCAGTGTCTACCACTTCCTGCGGTTGCTCTTCACTTGGCGTTAGCTGAGACACCTGCTCATGTTCCATTTTTAACTTTTGTTGTTCAGCTTCTTCATGACGTCTTCGATCCATTTCTTCCACTTCCTGCTCAGACATAGGCTCAACACGGAAGAGAATACGAGTGACATCATGCTTTAAATTATCCAACAGCTTTTGAAACAGCTCGAAAGATTCTCGTTTGTATTCCTGCTTAGGATTACGCTGAGCATAAGCACGCAGACCAATACCTTGACGTAAGTAATCCATATTCTGCAAATGTTCCTTCCACAATGTATCCAGCACTTGCAACATAATCTGCTTTTCAAGGGTGCGGATAATGTCACCAAAACGCTCAGCTTTCTGGAGGTAGACGGCGTCTACAGCCTCGACAATTTTCTTACGTAGGGGCTCTTCAAACAAATTATCGTCTTCATCAAGCCATTTTTGGATCGTCAATTTAATACCGAAATCGTCTTCTAGGGCACGCTCCAAACCTTCAATATTCCATTGCTCTTCAATACTCTGAGGCGGCACAAAACCAGAAATTACATTGTTGACCACATCATCTCGAATACCGGCGATGGCGTTTTCAATATCATCAGATTCTAACAACTCATTACGCTGGGTATAGATAACTCGGCGCTGATCATTCGCCACATCATCGTATTCCAATACTTGCTTACGATAGTCAAAATTGCGGGCTTCAACTTTTCTCTGCGCTTTTTCAATGGCGTTGGTTACCATACGGTGTTCGATGGCCTCCCCTTTTTCCATCCCCAAAGCTTGCATGAAATTGCGCACTCTTTCTGAGGCAAAGATACGCATTAGATTATCTTCCAGAGATAGATAAAAACGCGATAAACCTGGATCACCTTGTCTACCAGCACGGCCACGCAGCTGATTATCGATACGGCGCGATTCATGACGCTCGGTGCCGATAATATGTAAGCCACCTGCTGCAAGAACGGTCTCATGACGTTTCTTCCAATCTTCCTTAATGCTGGCAACCTGAGCATCAGAGGGCTCTTTTAACTGTGCGATTTCTGCTTCCCAGTTTCCTCCCAAGACAATATCAGTTCCACGACCAGCCATGTTGGTGGCAATAGTTACCGCACCAGGTATTCCGGCCTGGGCAATAATATAGGCTTCTCTTTCGTGTTGTTTGGCGTTTAATACTTCGTGTTGTATACCAGCAGATTTTAAACGTCGAGACATAGCTTCTGACGTTTCAACAGAGGCCGTTCCCACCAAAACAGGCGCATTTTTGCTACGAAACTCCTTGATATCGGCAATGATAGCGTCGTATTTTTCATCAATACTTAGGTAGACAAGGTCATTTAAATCTTGCCGGGCAATCGTTTTATTGGGTGGAATAACAACCACTTCAAGGTTGTAAATCTGCTTGAATTCATAGGCTTCGGTATCCGCTGTACCAGTCATACCGGCTAATTTTTCATAGATACGGAAGTAATTCTGGAAAGTTGTGGAAGCAAGTGTTTGGCTTTCTGCCTGAATTTCCACCCCTTCCTTCGCTTCGATCGCCTGATGCAGCCCTTCAGATAAACGACGGCCAGGCATAGTACGACCTGTATGTTCGTCAATTAATACAACCTGACCATTTTGGATGATGTATTCGACGTCGTTGTTAAACAGCTTATGTGCTTTCAATGCCGAATGGACGTGGTGCAAAAGGCTTAAGTTACCGGCGTTATATAAGCTATCATTCTCTTCCAGTAAATTATTTTTCGATAACCACTCTTCGACTAACTGATGGCCGATCTCGGTCAGCTCTATCTGGCGTAATTTCTCGTCGATGGTGAAGTGGCCTGTAATCTCGATCGGCTCTTCGACGCCTTCCGGTTGTTGAGGCTGTTCTACCAAAGAAGGAATTAACTTGTTCATCGTGCGGTATAACTCAGAACTATCTTCCGCCGCACCAGAAATAATTAAAGGAGTTCTAGCCTCGTCAATAAGGATTGAGTCTACTTCGTCCACCACAGCAAAACTGTGGGAACGCTGCATGCGATCCTCTTTACGCAAAGCCATATTGTCGCGCAAATAATCAAAACCAAATTCATTGTTGGTGCCATAGGTAATGTCCGCATCGTAAGCAGCGCGCTTGTCTTCTGGGTGTTGCATCGAAACAATAACACCTACCTTCAGATCCAGCGCCTCATATAAAGGCTTCATCCAGTTAGCATCCCGCGCGGCAAGATAGTCGTTAACGGTAACGATATGGACACCATTTCCCGGAATAGCATTGAGATATGCCGCCAGGGTAGACATCAAAGTTTTACCTTCACCGGTACGCATTTCTGCAATACGGCCTTCGTGTAAGGTCATGCCTCCCATAAGCTGTACGTCAAAGTGACGCATTCCCATAAAGCGCTTACTCGCCTCTCTGACAGCAGCAAAAGCGTCCGGGAGAATCTGATCTAGAGTTTCCCCTTTATTGAAACGCTCTCTAAACTCTGCCGTTTTTGCTTTCAGGGCATCTGCGTCTAGTGCTTCATAGGTCGCTTCTAATTCATTAATTTTCTTAACGACCTTGCCCATGCGTTTTATTTCACGATCGTTTTTTGACCCAAAAACAGCTCTAAAAGTTTTTGCTAACATATGACGTCCAAATAACGTGGTTTGAGTATTACCACTATATGGTTACTAAATATTGTTTTTCGAGGGGGTGGGAATTATATAGGAGGATTCAGCGACTTGCGCGATGAATATATGTGGACGGATCGACAGCTCGGCCATGTTTATAGACTTCGAAGTGGACGTGAGGACCAGTTGAGCGACCACTTGACCCCATAAGGGCAATTACTTGGCCTTTTTTAATAATATCGCCAACTTTTACTAAGTTTTCTTTACAATGGGCATAACGTGTAGTGAAACCGTTGCCGTGATTCACTTCTACCATCTGGCCATAACCATAACGTTCACCCGACCAGGTCACGACACCCGCTGCAACAGATACAATATCAGAGCCTTGCTTACCGGCAAAATCCACTCCGGCATGCCAAGCAATACGCCCAGTAAATGGATCAGTCCTACGACCAAATTTGGAAGACATCCAGCCAGACTTGATCGGTCGACCAGCGAGGAAAACATCGCTCTGCAACTTACGTTTCGCCAACAGAGCCTCAAGTACATCGAGTTGCTGTTGTCGATCTTCAATTTTTGCGCCCAGCTGACCAAGCAATAATTGCAGATCATTCTGGCTCGCCAGGGATTCATCATCAAGGGCAAGTTCGGGACCACCAAGTGCGGGCACGCGGCTAAAGTCAAATTCGCCTTTGTCTAACTTGGCCATTGTGGTCAATCGTTCGCCCAAAGCGTCTAGTCGTACAACTCTAGCCTGCAATTCAGCGACTCTTAATGTCAGCGCGGCCAACTTACGTTCAGCTTCTTGTTTTACATCTTTGACTTCTTGTTCTTGCTTGTCGAGCGCACTTACCCAAGCTTGAGTAATGCTGGAATCTATGTTTTTGTCGTTTTTAAGTAGCTTGTGGTAGCCCAGGTAGGAGCCGATAGGTATTCCGAGAAGACAGATTGATAAAAAGGCACGGGTCCACCCGCCAACATTAAAACTGCGGGTGCTGTTATGACGCTTGCTTATAACAATGATCTTCATCTGGCAAAAAATCGATAAATTTGGTCTTTCCGAGTAATTCTAAGTATATAACACACTTAAACAAGTACACCCAAATAAGTACAAAAGCATCCCAATTTGTACTAAAGACGCATAAAATTTATTCTTTTGGCAACGAACAAGTCCCCATTTCCGTCACCCACTCTCGTTAAAGGATGTGAATCATGGCACAAATTTTTATTAAATACCAATATTGACAGTTGATGATTTTTACAGCCAAGTAGTGATTTGGCCTAAAACCACTATAAATATAGGCCTAAACCGCCGCCGCAAGTGGTTTTATATAAGAGATTGGAGATTCGTTATCTTCTTCAAAAGTGACCAAATCCCAGGTATCGGTGCGCTTGATTAACTCAAGCAGAGATTTGTTGTTGAGTGCGTGACCAGATTTATGTGCGCGATATTCACCAATTAAACTGGTGCCAAGTAAATATAGATCACCGATTGCATCTAGTATTTTATGTTTAACAAATTCATCTTCGTAACGTAAACCGTCTTCATTCAATATCCGATATTTATCAACAATGATGGCATTATCAACACTGCCACCCTTAGCAAGACCTTTGGAGCGCAGGTATTCCACTTCATGCATAAAACCAAAAGTGCGTGCTCTGGACACTTCCTTAACAAAAGAAGTGCTTGAAAAGTCGACATTGGCGTCTAATTTCCTGTCTTTAAATACTGGATGATCAAAATCTATACTAAAATTAACCTTAAAACCATCAAAGGGCAGAAAAGTTGTCTCTTTATCACCATCTTTGATCGTTAGTTTCTTTTTAATGCGGATGAATTTCTTAGCAGCGTTTTGCTCTTGTATGCCTGCTGACTGAATCAAAAATACAAAAGGCCCTGCACTGCCATCCATAATGGGTACTTCATCGGCGCTAACTTCAACTATGGCATTATCGATACCGAGACCTGCCATCGCTGACATTAAATGTTCGACGGTGGATACTCGAACCTCACCGTTCATAAGTGTAGTGGACAGCGTGGTATCGCCAACATTTTCAGCGGCAGCTTTAATATCAACTGCGGGATCAAGGTCAACCCGTCTAAAGACAATGCCATAATCGATTGGCGCAGGCCTTAGTGTTAAATGAATCTTTTGCCCCGTATGCAAACCAACACCTGTGGCTCGGATCTCATTTTTAAGGGTTCTTTGTTTGATCATACGAAGGGTCTCTATTAAAACGACTGTCGAAAAGGCCGCGCATCTTACCAGAAGCTGATACTATGTCCAAATATTTGGCTACGTATTAAACAGCAATAAAAAGTAATAGTCCAACCTATGCTTAATTTTCACGTATCAATCTATCTACGCCTATAGTTAACCCTTTCCTTGTGTAGGCTCGTCCTTATGAAAACTAGATATTCGACACGCCAACATACCTAAAGTTCGAGAGCAACTAAGTAACACGAAACGCAATACGGAACGGGGAATTCCGTGCTGGATAACAATAATCCAGCATCGAGTTGCTCTCTAAAACATGCTCCCTAAATCTTTTCCTTAGAACTTAAGAAGAATGCATCAAAAACTTAATCGGCTTGCTTACGCAAAAAAGCAGGGATATCTAAATATTCCATATCATCTGCAGGTGGCGTTTGCTTGTTTTGAGCTGTCGCCGCTTTTTTCGCGCGTAAAGCAGGTGGACGATCGAGAGCGGCATAATTTGGCTGACCATCGGCACCACGGGTATTATCCACAACCACTTTAGTTTCAAGCTTTTCTTTAGCAATCGGCCCGCCTAAACCTGTGGCAACAACAGTTACGCGAATCTCGTCTGTCATCTCAGGCTCAATCACGGTACCAACAACAACAGTCGCATCACTGGAAGCAAATTCTTCAATGGTATCACCCACCTCGGAAAACTCGCCTAAAGATAGATCCATACCTGCGGTGATATTAACAAGAATACCACGAGCCCCCTGCAGATTAACATCTTCTAATAGTGGGCTTCGAATTGCAGATTCAGCAGCTTCTCTCGCACGTTGCTCACCGGTAGCATGACCGCTGCCCATCATTGCCATGCCCATTTCTGACATCACGGTGCGAACATCGGCAAAGTCAACATTGATCATACCGGGACGGATAATAAGATCCGCAATACCTTGCACTGCTCCCAGTAATACGTCATTTGCTGACTTAAATGCATCAAGCAAGCTGGTGGTTTTACCGAGCACAGCAAGTAACTTTTCATTAGGTATGGTAATTAATGAGTCGACGCGATCTTGCAATTGCTTAATACCTTCTTCTGCAAGCGCCATTCTCTTTTTACCTTCAAAAGGAAAAGGCTTAGTCACTACGGCAACGGTTAAAATCCCCAGCTCGCGAGCCACTTCAGCCACAACCGGAGCACCACCGGTACCAGTACCACCACCCATACCAGCGGTAATGAATACCATATCCGAACCATCAAGCACTTCGGCAATGCGCTCTTTATCTTCCATCGCCGCTTGACGTCCAATCTCGGGATTGGCTCCCGCACCAAGACCTTTAGTGATACCACTACCAAGCTGTAACACCGTATCGGCATTGATATCTTTCAGTGCTTGAGAGTCCGTATTTGCACAAATAAACTCAACACCTTCTATCGAGTTTGAAATCATGTGCTTAACAGCGTTGCCGCCGCCGCCGCCAATCCCGACGACTTTTATCACTGCATTTTGTGGGATATTATCAACTAATTCAAACATATGCGTTCCTCTTCTTTCCCCTTAAATTCTTTTTTGAAAAAATTTAAAAATTTTTTCTAAACCACGATTTAATTTTGCTCATTGTGCTTTCACTCTCTTCGCTTACAAAAGATCCCTGCACACCTTTTTCTTTGTCTTTACCGTATACCAATAGGCCAACTCCTGTAGAATAAATCGGATTGTTAACTATATCTTTTAAACCTTGTATATCTTGCGGCGCGCCTAAACGCACAGGCATGTGAAAAATTTCTTCGGCCAGATCAATAACACCTTCCATTTTGGATGTGCCACCGGTCAAAACAATACCTGCAGCAATTAAATCTTCATAACCGCTACGCCTTAATTCCGCTTGCACCAGGGTGAACAACTCATCGTAGCGAGGCTCCACCACTTCTGCTAAAGCTTGTCTGGATAAATCTCTCGCCGGCCGGTCTCCAACGCTTGGCACTTTAATGGTTTCTTCTATACCTGTAAGTTTCGCCAAAGCACAGGCATAACGTATTTTTATTTCTTCAGCATGTTGCGTTGGCGTGCGCAAGGCCATAGCTATATCGTTGGTTACCTGATCTCCAGCAATTGGAATAACACCGGTATGACGGATAGCACCCTCTGTAAAAATAGCAATATCTGTCGTGCCACCGCCAATATCAACTAAACAAACGCCTAATTCTTTTTCATCATCTGTTAACACCGAATAACTCGAAGCGAGTTGTTCTAAAATAATGTCTTCTACTTCAAGGCCACAACGGCGAATACATTTTTCAATATTTTGTGAAGCATTGACGGCACAAGTCACTAAATGAACTTTTGCTTCTAGCCTAACACCTGACATACCAAGCGGCTCTTTCACCCCTTCTTGGTCATCGATCAAATATTCCTGCGGTAAAATATGCAGGATTTTTTGATCTGCTGGAATCGCTACTGCTTGTGCAGCATCGATAACACGATCAAGATCTTGCGGATACACTTCGCGATCTTTAATCGCCACAATGCCATGTGAATTAAGACTGCGAATATGGCTGCCGGCAATCCCTACAAATACTGAGTGAATTTGACACCCCGCCATTAATTCCGCTTCTTCTACTGCACGCTGAATCGACTGTACAGTCGACTCAATATTCACCACGACACCTTTTTTAAGACCCACAGATTTATGCGAGCCAATGCCAACTATCGACAACTCGTTTGTTGGAGAGATTTCTCCGACGATAGCCACAACCTTGGACGTTCCTATGTCCAAACCTACAATCATTCTTCCTCCGCTTGAATTCGCCATCGTCTCACCCTAAAAATTTCATAATTATTGTGCTGCACTTGCGGCAACCAAGGCCGACTCTTTCCATTTCACTGCCAAGCCTTGCTGATAACGCATGTCAATACGCAAGATGTTTGTTTTTTGTTCTTTAAGATGTTGTTCATACACGTATTGAAAATTTTCTAACCTCTCATAAATGCGTTGTCTACCCAAAACTAAACTAAAAGTTTCATCGATCTTGATTTTCCACGAACCTTTGTTATCGACACTAATCCCCGTTACTTTTAGTTGACTATTTTCCAAAATTTCCGTGAATACTAAATAATTTTTAGTTAACTCATGACTTTGTGCCAATGCACCTGATAACAAAGGCAAGTGCATTAAATTTTCATTGGACTCAACAATAACTAATTTTCCATCATGGCTGATATAACCATTGTCATTCCAACGAGCGATAGGACGATGCTCCTTAATTTTAAGTTTAATACTATCTGGCCAAATTCGCTCGATTGATACTTCTTCAATCCATGGATTTTTTTCAATTGTTAGTTTGACATCGCCCAAATCCAAATCCACGAAACTCCCATTGAGTCTTGAGGATATAATATCTTGTAACTGTTGTTGCGATACAAACTTAAAGTCACTCTCAATTTTTACATTTGCTAATGGGCGATTAGCCGCCGCTGACGCCTTTTGATAAATGCTTTGCCAATGCACTTGGCTACCGCCGTAAGCGACACTGGCCAAAAAAGCTGCCAAAACAACAAAACGTCCCCATTTAAAAGGCGGCTTTTCCTCTTTATTTGGCTGTCTAGTGGCTCCGCGAGCGCTAGCACGAGCTCCATCGGCCTTTTTTCCTTGCTGTTTATCGTATTTACGCGTCTTTTTCATAGTATTTAAACAATCAATTTAAGCACTAGCGTCTGTTGTAGTTGCAAGTATTTCTAATAAAAGCTCACCAAGCTCCAAGCCTATTTTTTTAGCCGACATAGGATAAATACTGTGACTAGTCATGCCCGGTATGGTATTTACTTCCAACAGATAAAATTTGCCTTCTTGATCTTGCATAAAATCTACTCGCCCCCAGGCTTGACAGTCCAGAGCGCAAAAAGCTTGTATTGCTAGTGCTGATAAATCCTCTTGTTCTCGCCGAGTTAAATCCTCTGGAAATATGTACTGAGTTTCGTCAGAGAAGTATTTGGCATCGTAATCGTAAAATACATTATTGGTTTTTAATTCTATAGCCGGTAATGCAACACCGTTTAATATACTCACAGAAAATTCTCTGCCTGTGATTTTTGTCTCAGCTATAACGTTTTTATCGAAGGGAAGCGCATTTAAATAGGCTTCTTTCAATTCATCGGCTGTACAAGCACAACATATTCCTAAACTGGAACCTTCATTAGCAGGTTTTACAAAAACTTCACCGCCAAGATTATCCAGTACTGAAGACCAGTCACTTGATTCACTTAACACGGCATATTTTGGTGTAGGTAAACCTACGCCTTGCCATATATGTTTAGTTTTCAATTTATCAAGGGCTACCGCCGAAGCAGCAACACCGCTGCCGGTGTAGGGAATATCCAAAAGCTCAAGCAGTGCTTGTGCTTTTCCGTCCTCACCACCAATACCGTGTAGAGCAATAAACACTCTATCGCATTTAATGGCAATCAACTCACTGACCATATTTTTCGATACGTCCACGCCAATAGCGTCAACGCCGGCATCCAATAAGCCACATAAAACAGTTTCGCCACTTAACAGCGAAATTTCGCGCTCTGCCGAAAAGCCACCGTAGAGGACAGCAACGCGACCAAGCTTTTTTGTATCTCCTTGAAACTGTTTTTGATAACTCATCTGTTAATACCAATACTACTGTAAGTTTCTTTTCGCCAATTCTTTAGCAAGCGCGCCGATATTACCGGCACCTTGGGTAATTATAATGTCCCCAGGCTGAACAATGTCTTTCACTACCGCAGGCACACCGTCGATACCTTCAACAAATATAGGGTCAACCAAACCACGATTACGAATACTGCGACTTAAATGACGACTATCAGCCCCCGGTATTGGATCTTCTCCGGCCGAGTAAACCTCAAGTAAAATAAGCTGATCGACCGAAGACAATACTTCGACAAAGTCTTCGTATAGATCACGTGTGCGACTATAGCGATGAGGTTGATAAATCATAATTAAGCGCCGATCCGGCCAGCCACCTCGCACCGCATCGATAGTAGCCTGCACTTCCGTAGGGTGATGTCCATAGTCATCCACCAACATAACGGAGTACTCACCATCACCAGAAATATCAAATTCACCATAAATTTGAAAACGACGGCCAACACCAGAGAAGTTACACAAACCTTTTTGAATTTCTTTTTCACCAACACTTTCATCAGTGGCAACAGCGACCGTAGCAAGAGCATTGAGCACATTGTGTTTACCTGGCATATTCAGCTCAAGTTCCAGATCCTGCTCTTTACCTGGGCGGCGAACTTTAAAAGCAACTCCAGCGCCAGATTGTTTTAACTCATAAGCGTGGTAATCATTATCCTCGCCAAAACCATAGGTAATAATAGAGCGGGATAACTCAGGAATAATCTCTTTAATAACTGGGTCGTCACCACATACCACGGCAATACCATAAAAAGGCAAATTATGGATGAACTCGATAAAAGCTTGTTTTAAATTTGAGAAATCGCCACCATAGGTATCCATATGATCCGCATCAATATTGGTAACTACCACTACCATAGGTTGCAGATGCAAAAATGAGGCATCGCTTTCGTCAGCTTCGGCAACTAAGTAGCGACTATCTCCTAGGCGAGCATTTGCGCCTGCACTATTAAGTAAGCCTCCAATAACAAAGGTGGGGTCTTTTTTACCGGCGGCTAGCACTGAGGCAATCAAACTTGTGGTGGTGGTTTTTCCATGTGTACCCGCCACAGCAATACCATGGCGATAACGCATGAGCTCTCCTAACATTTCTGCTCGTCGGACAATAGGAATGCGTCTTTCTCGTGCTTCAATAATTTCTGGGTTACCACTTTGTACAGCACTTGAATTGACAACCACATCTGCACCTAAAACATTATCTGCATGGTGGCCAATAAAAATTTTCGCTCCCATATTGCTCAAGCGTCGGGTCGTTTCAGACTCTTTTAAATCAGAACCTACGACTTGGTAGCCTTGGTTTAGTAGCACTTCAGCAATGCCACACATACCGGCACCGCCAATACCAATAAAATGGATGCGCTTAATACGTCTCATTTCTGGGACTTGGTATATATTTGTATCAGCCATACACGACTTCCTCACAATGATCAGCAAAAACTTTTGCTGCATTGGGCTTGGCTACTGAACGAGCCTTACACGCCATTGCAATTAATTTATTCCTTTCAAAGAAATTGTTATTAAATAATTCCGCCAAATTGGCCACGGTTAATTCCCGTTGTTGCTTAATAATTGCAGCCCCTACATTGGCTAAATACTTGGCATTTTCAGTTTGATGATCATCAATCGCGTAGGGAAAAGGAATCAATAACGCCCCCAAACCGACTGCAGCTAATTCAGACACCGTCAATGCGCCAGAACGACAAACAGCCACATCTGCCCATGAAAAAGCTTCAGCCATATCATCAATGAATGCTTCAACACGAGCTTCGACACCGGCTTGTCGATAAGCTTCTCTCGCAGCCTCATCTTTTTCGGCGCCCGCTTGGTGCCAAATATTAATTTTTGTTTTATCCGTCAGCTTCCCGAAAGCAGCCGGAACAATCTCATTGATGGCTTTGGCACCACGACTACCTCCGACGATAAGAACATTTACCTTGCCATCTCTATTTTTCAATCGTAACTCTGGATGATCGAGCACTTCGATCACATGGCGTACAGGGTTGCCGATACAAATCCCCTTGCTTAAATTACAAGGAAATGCCATTAACACACGTTTTGCTAACCAAGCTAAAATTCGATTGGTGGTACCCGCTACTGCATTTTGCTCGTGAATGATTAAAGGAATACCCAATAATTTAGCAGCCACACCACCGGGGCCTGCAACAAAACCGCCTAAACCGACGACCAACGACGGTTGCAACTGGCGTATCACACGTAGTGCTGCAGCAACAGATGAAACAATATTTAATGGAGCCAACAATAAACTTTTAACGCCTTTGCCTCGAACACCCTTAACTGGAATAAAATGCAAAGGAATATCTGCCGCCGGAACCAAACGTGTTTCAATACCAGCCTGGGTACCGAGCCAATTAATTTGGTAGCCGCGCAGTTTCATCTCCTCAGCAAGTGCTAACCCTGGAAATACATGGCCACCTGTGCCGCCGGCCATTATCAATATCTTTTTATTGTGCTCTTTATTGTTCATGGCGCAATTCCCAATTAACACGAAACACCAGCGCCATAAGTGCGCAAGTGATCAGTAGGCTACTGCCGCCATAGCTGATAAAAGGCAAAGTTAATCCTTTGGTCGGCAATAGGCCTGAAGCCACACCCATATTAATAAAGGATTGCGCCGCTAGCATAATGCCGATACCAAAACATAAATACGCACTAAAAAGCTTCTCTTTACTATTTGCTTCTCTTGACAATGATAAAATTTTAAAAATGAAAAACACATAAAGAGCGACTAGACATAAAGCTCCGATCAAGCCAAATTCTTCGGCAAAAATAGCAAAAATAAAGTCCGTATGGGCTTCGGGTAAGAAGAATAATTTCTGTAAGCTATTTCCTAGGCCTAAGCCAAACCATTCTCCGCGACCAAAAGCAATTAAAGACTGAACTAGTTGATAGCCTGAATCAAATTGACGAGACCACGGATCCATAAATGCTACTAGGCGCTCCCAGCGATAAGGCGATAAAAAAGCCATTGCACTAAAACCAGCAACACCACTGCTAGCAAGTAATAGAAAACGCAGTATTGGCACACCGGCAACAAACATCATAGAACCTAAGGTAAAGGTAATCACTACGGAGCTACCAAAGTCGGGTTCGAGTAATAGCAATACAACAATGATACCGATAATAAAAACCATGACGAAGAAGGCTGTCCAGCTTGAGCGCACAGCATCTTGCCGTCTTGCCAAATAGCTAGCAAAAAATAGTAATAAGCAAATTTTTGCTAATTCCGATGCCTGAATAGAAAATAAACCCATTGGTAACCAACGCTGACTACCATTCACGCTTTTACCTATTCCGGGCAATAAAACAATAAATAGAAAAATTATTGCTAAACATAAAAATATGCCGGAATATTTTTCCCACACCGATAGAGGGATACAAGCCACAACCACACCTGCACTAATTCCCATCATTAGCAGGATACATTGCTTGCGAAATAGCAACCATTCATCACCGTACCTTGCCGCAGCAAAGTCCATGGAGCTAGACGCTACCATAACCAAGCCGACACTAATTAAGGCAAGAAGTACACAAACTAATTCAAAGTCAATTCTGTGCGTGTTAAATTTTTGCTCAAGATTTATATTCATACACAGCGCTCCGTCAAAGTATGAACACAATCGCTAAAAACATCGCCACGCTCTTCAAAGCTATTGAACATATCAAAGCTAGCGCAAGCAGGTGATAGCAACACCAAATCATCTAAACCAGCGTTAGTCGCCGCTTTTTGAACAGCGTCGTTCATATCTGAGGCAAATATAGCGTTGATATCTTTGCCGACAGTTTCGGCAATGTGCTCACCATCCTTTCCTATAAGTACGAGTGTATCGATATTTTGTCTAATACTCTTACCAAGCTCAGAGAAGTCTGCGCCTTTGCCCTCGCCACCAGCAATAAGAATTATTTTATTAAACTCAGCCGCGAGACCATCAATAGCTGCCTTAGTGGCGCCTACATTAGTAGCTTTTGAATCATTGATATAGGTAACACCCTCATACTCTGCGATAAATTCGCAACGATGCGGCAAGCCGGAAAACGCAGCCAAAACATTTTTACAAGCATCAAAGCTCACTCCGGCAACACCACTAATCGCTAGAGCGGCCAGAGCATTGCGAACATTATGGATGCCCTTGAGCTTAATTTGGTCTTTGCTAACAATTTTTTGATGATCGAAGGACAACCAACCGTTTTGCGGTGAGAATATAATGTGTTTTTCATCGTCAGCAAAACCGGATTCAAGGCCAAAGCCATAACGCATCATGCCGTCGAAAACCGGAGGATGAGTCAGTGGATCATCCAAGTTGTATATCGCGTTTTTCGCACCTAAGAATATCTTTTGTTTGGCCATGACATAGGCACTTATGGAATCGTAACGATCCATATGGTCAGCCGATATGTTTAAGTTACAAGCAATAAATAAGTTGGGCTTAGTGACACTTTCTAACTGAAAGCTAGATAATTCTAAAACATAGATATCCGCTTGTGTGTTTAACAGTTCTAAAGCGGGCGTTCCAATATTCCCTCCAACGGCAACATTGCGTCCATCCTCTTTCAACATCAAGCCAACTAAAGTTGTGACCGTAGACTTACCATTAGATCCAGTAATGCCGATAACAGGTTTATCTACTGCACGTAAAAACAATTCGATATCACCAATAACCGACTTTCCAAGTGCCAAGGCTTTGGTGATAATGTGTTCATCTCTCGACACGCCGGGGCTCAAGTAAATTTCATGAGCACCGGCAATAATTCCCTCATCAATTTCTACAAAATAGCGCTGTGCCTCGGGAAAAGCTTTAGCAAACTGTTCTTCCATTAGTGACGAAGTTCGCGTATCGACAATGTGAAACGCTTCGCCTTTATTCTGTAAATAACGGGCAATGGAATACCCTGTCGCTCCCATGCCGACAATCAGCGCATATCGCTTGTTATTTACAGTTTGATTCACAAAAACCTATCTCTTAGTTAATATTTTTTTAAAAATACGCCCTGGCTTTTTCAACCAGCTATTTACCTTAGCTTTAAGGTAGCTAATCCAAACAACACCAACATTACCGTGATAATCCAGAAGCGAACAATCACACGTGGTTCAGGCCAGCCTTTTAGCTCAAAATGATGGTGCAAAGGCGCCATCCTAAAAATACGTCTTCCCGTTAATTTAAACGATGCTACTTGCAGGATCACAGAAACAGTTTCCATAACAAAAATGCCTGACATAATGATAAAAACTATTTCGTGTCTTACGATCACGGCAATAACTCCAAGAGCAGCGCCTAAAGCTAAAGCACCAACATCCCCCATAAAAACCTGCGCCGGGTAAGTGTTAAACCAAAGGAAACCTAAACCTGCACCTGATAAAGCACCACAATAAATAACCAACTCACCGGCACCTGGGATAAAAGGAATATGCAGATAATTAGCAAAATTAAAATTACCTACCAAGTAAGCAATAATACCCAGCGCTGAACCCACCATCACCGTCGGCATAATGGCAAGACCGTCAAGGCCATCTGTCAGGTTTACCGCGTTACTGAAACCGGTGATCATAAAATACGTTAATACGATGTAAGCAATGCCGAGATCAAGTGCTACGTCTTTAAAAAACGGGACAATCAATGCTGTCTCTTCGGGAATCGTTGCGCCATAAAATAAAATAATAGCAACGGTAATACTCAGTGCTGATTGCCAAAAGTACTTCCACTTGGCAGGCAGACCTTTGGAATTTTTCTCAACAACTTTGCGATAGTCATCTACCCAACCAATAAGACCAAACGAAAAGGTGACAAACATTACCACTAACACATATCGATTACTTAAGTCAGACCAAAGTAAACTGGAGAATAAGATGGCAAACAAAATTAAAGTTCCACCCATTGTCGGGGTGCCGGATTTACTTAAGTGACTTTCAGGGCCATCGTCACGAATAGATTGTCCTATTTGCAGATGATTTAGTTTTTTAATAACCCAAGGCCCCATTAACATGGAAATTCCTAGCGCCGTTAAAATACCCAAAATCCCACGAAATGTGAGGTATTTAAATACGCCGAAGGCACCGACAAACTGTTGTAAATAATCAGCAAGCCACAACAACATTAGTTTTTTTCTCCTGCACTAGAGAGTGCTTGTACTACCGTTTCCATCTTTGTGCTGCGTGACCCTTTAATCAAAACAACCGTTTCTTCATCCAATAGCGGTTTTACTTCCGCAATTAAATCGTCTTTCTCAGCAAACCATTTTGCGCTTTCACCGAAAGCATCGGCGATGTATCTGGCCTTATCACCAACGGCAAATAACTTTTCTATACCCTGTGTTTTTGCATAAATACCCACCTCTTGATGCAACAAATCTTCCTCATGCCCCAGTTCACCCATATCACCACAGATTAAAACACTGTGTTTATGCTGGGATAAAAAATCGATGGCGGCATTCATCGAGCCTGGATTAGCGTTATAAGCATCATTGACAAGCATCGCATTGTTAATACCTGCGACATATTGCATTCGACCAGGTGTACCGGAAAAGTTTTCTAAACCAGCTTTAATATCTTCCGCGCTTATATTTAAAGCGCCTGCACAAGCAATCGCTGCAAGAGCATTCGCTATATTATGCTTACCTAACACTTTCATATTAATATCGAAGCTTTTATCAAAAAGTTTCACTTTAAAATGTATAAGTCCGATATTATTTGACTGATATTCCTGTAGACATACCAACTGCATTTTTGCTTTTAATGTAGGACTCACTGACGCTTCTGGCTGTAAAGTAAAACCGATAATGTCGCGCTCACCTGCCTTCTCAAGCATTTTGTCTCGATATTTATCATCTAAGTTAACAATCACTGTGTTAGTAGACTCGTGGCAATAAATATCGGACTTTTCTTCAGCAATAGCAGCTTCAGAACCAAGCCCTTCGAGGTGAGAAGCTTTTACATTAGTAATTAATGCTATATCTGGCTTGATTAAGTCAGTTAAATATTGAATCTCTTTCTTGCCACTGGTCCCTGCCTCAATTACGGCATAATCGGCTTGTGACTTAAGGCGCAATAAGGTTAGAGGAACACCAATGTGATTATTGAAATTACCATCTGTCGCGATGCAACTGCCGGCTTTTTCACATATATTTTTTAACATTCCCTTCACAGTTGTTTTACCACAGCTGCCAGTAAGCGCCACCACACGCCCACTAAAGTGGTCGCGGTATATCTGTGAAATTTTCCCCAGAGCTAGAGTACTATCCTTAACTAATAACGCGGGGGCTTTATGCTCTATGTTTTTTGCTTTGGTGTTTCTCTCATCACTATCGCTTTCCACGACAACACCAGATGCCCCCTTTTCCATAGCCACATCGATCATATCGTGGCCATCGAAATGCTCGCCACGCAAAGCAACAAACAATTGTCCTTTTTTAATTGTACGCGTGTCGGTGCAAACTGAATCAAACTCACAGTCTGGGCCAATCAAGCTGCCAATTTTATGCTCAACTAAAGTGGATAACTTCATGGCATCACCTTGGTTGATTGAGCACGCTGACGAAGAGCAACTTCGGCTATGTGGTAGTCATAAAACGGTACTTTTGTATGGCCTATAAGTTGATAATTTTCGTGGCCTTTACCAGCAATAAGTACACAATCATTAGCCGAGCAATTACCAATTGCCAAAGAAATAGCTAATTCTCGCTCAGCAATAACTTCATAAGCCGTATCACTTGCCACTCCCTGCACAATATCTTTAATAATCGCTTTGGGATCTTCGGTGCGTGGGTTATCAGAGGTAATCACCACACTATCGGCAAAGGTTGCAGCAATCTCCCCCATAATGGCGCGTTTGCTAGGATCTCTGTCACCGCCGCAGCCGAAGACGACCCAGAGATTACCAGACACATGATTTCTCAGTGCCATAAGTGCTTGTTTTAGAGCATCCGGTGTATGGGCATAGTCAACAAATACACTGGGTAAACCCTCTGCCGGGCTATCTACTTTCTGTAAACGACCTTCAACAGGTTTTAGCTTATTAATAGCACGTATTACTTTGTTAAACTTAACGCCACTTGAACATAAAGATGCTATTGCCGCTAATAGGTTACTTAAATTAAACTTACCTACCAAAGGACAACAAATATCTGCCTTACCCCAAGGAGACAGTATTTGCGCATCAATACTCGATGGGGAGTACTTTTTTATCTCCGCTTTTACCATCGCATCTTCGGCATCAATCCCAAAAGTTACATAGTTTTTATCTAAGTCTTGAAGCTCAGGAATGACTTTACGGCAGTCTTCATCATCGGCATTAACAACACAGGACTTACAATTGTCCGACAGCAAAAAGGATCTTTTTACATTGGCATAGTTCTCGAAAGTGCCGTGATAATCTAAATGATCGTGGGTGATATTAGATAAAACAGCAATATCAAAGTTTATATTTTCTACTCTTCGTTGGTGGATACCATGGGAAGAAACTTCCATTGCAATTACTTTGCCTTTGCAAGCGACGATCTCGGCAAAAATACGTTGACACTTAACGAGGTCTGGCGTTGTCATGCCGGTATCAATGTATTCGTCGTTAACCATGCCATAGCCCAGTGTACCCAACACACCAGCCTTGATACCCAGCAAAGCATGCAGCTGTGCAATTAACGAGGTAATAGTGCTTTTTCCATTAGTGCCAGTAACGCCAAAAACAGATAAATCATCAACGGGTGAGTTGTAAAATTTTTCAGTGATACTTGGAATATTTTCTTTTAGGTTTTTAATTCCCACCACCGGTACTTCTACATTCAATACCGAACAAAGGTGATCTTCTTCAACCAGAATCGCAACAGCACCGTTTTCAACAGCATTAGAAATATATTTTTCACCATCACCATCTAAGCCACATAAAGCAATAAATAGTGATCCAGGAGTTACGTCGCGACTATCCGCTTGCACATCACTAATTAACAGCTGCTCGGAAACTTCGCCGTGAAAGCCCTTAGGTATTATGCTGACCAACGTTTTTGGCATCGGACTGTAATCTAATATATTCACGGTGTTAAATTCCTTTTTAATAAACTGGCAACGTGTGTATTTTCATGAGCCACAGGCGGCACACGCATTATTTTCAATGCTTTTTCAACCGCACTGGCGAATACAGGAGCGGCTGATTTACCACCAGAATAATTACCCTCAGATGGCGGTTCATTGATGATGACTACAGCCACAATTTCCGGTGCATCGGCAGGAGCAAAGCCTGCAAAAAGTGCGATATATTTATCATCCGCATAGCCTGCGCCACCCACTTTATGAGCGGTTCCTGTTTTGCCTGCAACAGGATAAGATGCAATTTGCGCCCGAGTAGCCGTTCCGCCTTTCTTGGGCACTTGCTTCAGCATTTCAGTAATTGTCTGAGTGATTTCTTTTGAGACAACTCTTTGGCCTTGCATAGTTTCTTGGTTTTTCACCAAACCAGCAGAATGAAAGTTCCCCCCAGAAGCGATCACAGAATACGCTTGAGCGAGTTGAACCGCATTAACACTTAAGCCGTAGCCATAAGCAAAAGTAGCTTGTTCGATAGGGTGCCACTTACTACGATTAGGTAAAAAGCCTATACTTTCACCAGGGAAACCTGCTCCTGAACTTTGCCCTAAACCTGAGCGAAAATACATGTCGCGAATGGTTTCAGGTTGCATTTCTAAAGCTAGCTTGCTGATACCTACTTGGCTGGATTTGACGATAATCTTAGTTAAGTCAACGATGCCATAGTTAACCGGGTCTGGGATCATTTTACCGCCGACAAAAATATGCCCGGGGTTTGTATCTATTTTAAAGTCTGGAGTGTATTTACCCGTTTCCAACGCCGCCATAATAGTAAAAGGCTTCATGGTGGAACCCGGTTCAAATACATCGGTCATCGCGCGGTTGCGCAACTGATATGCTTTTACATTCTCGCGATTGTTTGGGTTGTATGATGGTTGATTAACCATGGCCAAGATTTCACCCGAAGCGGCATCCATCATCACCAAAGAACCCGATTTAGCACCTTGTTGCGCAATCGCACTTTTTAATTCTTTATAGGCCAGGTATTGCAAACGCAAATCTATGGTTAAAGCCAGATCACTGCCCGCCTTAGGTGAACGCACAAGCCCTAAATCCTTAACAACATTGCCTTTAAGATCTTTTATTACTCGTTTTGTACCTTGCTCACCGGCAAGCCATGAATCAAAACCTAGCTCGACACCTTCTTGTCCCTTATCATCCAGACCTGTAAAGCCGACAACGTGAGCAGCCACTTCTCCTGCTGGGTAATAACGTCGGAACTCTTCTTCTGCATAGATGCCCGCAAACTTATGCTTTAATATCTCGTCAGCTTCATGGGGTGGTAAATGGCGCACAAGATACATAAATTGTTTATTCTTATAACGAGACAAACGCTTTTTTAATTCTTTTGCATCAATATTGAGCGCTTTTGCAATAGCGTCCACTTGAATATTTTTAACTTTTTGCGGATTGGCAAAAATTGATGTCACTGGAGTGCTGACAGCTAGTAATTCACCATGTCGATCAGTAATAACGCCGCGATAAGCGCTAATTTTTTGTGTTCTTAAGGTGCGTGCTTCTCCTGCACTTTGCAAAAAGCGAAAACCTTTTTCCTTACCAGGTATAACCTGTAAGTGCGCCAAATGCCAAGCAAGCGCGCAAGGCATTACCGCCAGTAAAACAACGACAGTAACAAAGCGCCACTTTGATATTTGTTTAACCAAGTTCACTTTTTATATACCAAGATTGTTTTTTCATTTTCAGGTACAAACATATTGAGTTCATCGAAAGCTATTTTTTCAACGCGTGAATACGCTGCCCACGAACTTTTTTCCAATAAGAATTTACCTGACATCACTCTTAAACCACTTGCCTCTCGCCTTAACTCTTCTAACTTTTGAGTAGCTTTACGAGATTCGTAAGTTGAATATACAACTCCCATGGCTGAACCCACGCTGAATAACCACAGCATAATCGCCAAGATTGGAAGTGCTAACTTACCTGAATATTTATGTTTATTTATTTGCATAACCATTTATTTGCACAAACATGTTCTACCAACACTCAACAATTCCATCAAAGCTTTTCAGCTACTCTCATGATGGCGCTGCGCGAACGAATATTTTCTTGTAGTTCCTCATCTCCTGCTTTCAATGGTTTTTGAATAATTTTTAATTCTTTATTCAGCATATTGTCCGTAATAGGCACACTAATTGGCACTTCTTTGCCACGTGACTTTTCCTTAAAAAAACGCTTTACCATTCTGTCTTCAAGCGAGTGAAAACTAATCACTACCAAGCGACCGCCGCTGGCTAACACATCTAAAGCGTCACTCAGCGTATTTTCTAAATCTTCCAATTCGCGATTAATAAATATACGAATCGCCTGAAAAGCTCTTGTTGCAGGATTTTTCCCCTTTTCCCATTTGGGGTTGGCGTCTGCAATAATTTTCGCCAACTGCAAAGTGCTGTTAATTTCTGTCTGCTGTCGCATTTCGACTATGGCTCTGGCCATACGCTTACCGAAACGCTCCTCGCCATATTCTTTAAGCACAAAAGCAATGTCTTTTTCTTCTGCGACAGCTAACCACTGCGCAGCCGTTTGCCCCTTGGTATTGTCCATACGCATATCAAGTGGGCCGTCATTTAGAAAACTAAACCCCCTTTCGGGATTGTCTAGCTGGGGAGACGACACCCCCAAATCTAATACGATGCCATCCAACGGCTGACTTACATGACATTTCGATAACGCTTCTTTCAATTGTGTAAAGGAGCTGTGCACAATGGAAAATCTTTGGTCATTCTTTGCTAACTCATGCCCAACAGCTACCGCTTCAGGATCTTTATCAAAACCAATCAGCCTTCCCTGCGAGCCAAGAGATGCCAAAATTGCTCTGCTATGACCACCTCGACCAAAGGTTCCGTCGATATACGCGCCATCTTTATTTTTTACTAATGCGTCTACCGATTCTTTTAAAAGAACCGAATAATGTGTTCCATTTGTCATATCGATTCTTTTATAAAGAGAGGGACATCATTTCTTCTGGCAGTTCATCTTCATCGTCACCCTCGGCAACACATGACAACCAGGATTCTTCGCTCCAAAGCTCGAATTTTTTTCCGAGCCCAACGAGCATCAATTTTTTCTCTAATTTAGCGAAATCTCGTAATGTAGGCGGTACTAATACACGACCATTTCCATCAAGCTCCAAAGTACAGGCATAGCCAATTAACAGGCGCTGCGCACGTAAGGCCGCTTTATTAAAGGTAGGGAGGGCTTCTATCTTAGGAAGGATATTCTGCCATTCGGTTTCTGGATATACCAAGACACACTTATCCTGGGTATGAGCTGTCATTACAATACGACCACCACATGTTGACGATAGAAGATCCCGATACTTTGCCGGCACCCCTATTCGCCCCTTGGCGTCCATATTTATAGAATGGCTGCCCTGATACACCCTTTTTATCACCTATTTGATTATTTAAGCCACTTACTTCCACTAATATCCACTTTACACCACTATTGAACACTATATTTCACTAAATAACAAAGTCAAGGAAATGAAAACCAAAAAAAAACCTAAACCAGGCTGTTTTCGGGGCTTTTACTGATTAATAATGATTCAGTGAGGAATTGGAATGGGGAAAAAGTGAGCAAATACAATAAGGTAAAGCACTAATCAAGAATTTACTTTAAATTCAAGATTTTTTTCATTAAAAAAGGCTATTCGGTAGAGCATATACGCATATGGAATGATATGCGAATCAAAACCGAGGTGGCATCTCTATCTACATACAAAAAACCAGAATAATTTCTTTAGTTTTTTTATCAAATACACTTTTTTTAGGGTTAAATACATAAATTGATAAGCCGTGGCAAGTATCAATTTAATAGCCATCTATAAAACGATAGAGACTACGAGTATAAAAACTAAAGGTGTATTTTTACCCTTTAGTTTTTTCCAAAACAAGAGAGTTCTGCGCCATAGAGAAAATATTAACTTCTTATATTTTCTTTGAGCCTTGGTACGTTTCCATTGACAAGCTTTTATTTATTAAGAAGAAAGACTGAATAAAGTATGAGTGTTTCAATGCTTAAATAAAGTATTGAAGAATATTCCTTGCCACTAACATAGAATAAAATAAGAGAAAAACAGCAAGTAAAGATCATAATTTTAGTCACTACCCACTGTATTAAATTGGAGAACGGGTTTTCACTAATACGAACTCTTTTTTATTTAACATTTGTACTGAACAGGCATTTCCTCATGGAGTAAACCTTGGAAATTTTCAGTTTAGCCCTATACTACAGGTAACAACCTCCTAGAAAGTTCGTAGAAAAACTCTGAGCCAATATCTGCGAAATATCCCTATTCATTCAGTAGCCTAAGTATTTATTGCAAGAGTAAAAATAAATAGGTGTAAAATTTTAAACATTTTCATTTTTATATCACGCGAATTCAAATCCGAAGTACGTAAAATTTTTACATCTTTCACTATATTGCGAATCAATCAGAAAAGATCAAAAAATAATTTATTTGAGATTTTTATATTTTCCATATTTTTAAAATATAAAAAGTTTAGAGTTTCACTTTATTTTTTATATACAGACAAATATGTTTAGAATTACTGACCCTGCTCTATATTAAAAGCGGTTCTGATATTAAAAATTACAAATAATAAAGTTCGATACAGTTTAACTGAGGTCTACGATGAGAAGTTATTTCCACAAGATGCGGTCTTACCAATGCAGCACGCTTAACTTATCAATAAATAGGCGACCGCAAAAACGTAAATAAAAGAGGAAATGGGGATAGGTTTTAAAATAAACAAGAGAAAGAAGGAGTTGGCCTGTAAGCCGGGTTCTGTCGAGGACAATCATTCATCTGGGATTAGTGTCACCACTAACCTCAAGCGACCTACCCGAATCCAGCGCGGGCCACGCCAATGGATTCCTATTTGGTCTTGCTCCGAACGGGGTTTACCATCGCCACAAACTGTTGCCAGTTGTGCGGTGCGCTCTTACCGCACCATTTCACCCTTACCTGCAAGCAGGCGGTTTACTTTCTGCTGCACTTTCCGTAGGTTCACACCTCCCAGGCGTTACCTGGCGTTCTGCCCTATGGAGCCCGGACTTTCCTCGCAAAAATATCAGTTAAGAATTTTAGCGCGATTGCCGAGCCAACTCCGGCGCGGAAGATAACAATTGGAGTGCTAACAGACAAGTGTTATTTAAAAATAAACGTATTTTTCTTTAACAATGAGACGTTCGACCTCTTGTGGGCCGAAGGGGACAGTCTCGACAAAAGCTGGCAAAACTGCTTCTGTTTCGCCAAGCCGGTCGAGGCGGTTACTGCATACTTTGACATCAACCACTTTAAATGCGGATAGTCGCGCCGCCAAATCAACAATAGACTTGTATTGCTCGTAGTTATCTTTGAAGAAAATTTGCACTTCAGGGCCGTGAAGCACGAATGCAAGTGGATTATCTGCACCAGAGACTGCGCCTTTTTTATACAACTCTTCAGCTCTAAGTAAGGCCTTTTCTACTTCTTCCGGTGAATCGAGCATGATTCTTGCCAAATAGCCATTGGGGTTTTCTACCGGAGACATATCGGGGTTGGGGCTAAACACACCGTCATAAGGCATAACTTTGGAAGGCATAGCCTTAGCGGGCATAGGCTGTACCTCCATCTTTTCCATTTCGTGTGCCTTAATTGACATATTTTTTGCTACTACATCTTCAGCAGGCACAACTTTTCGAGGCTGCACAGCAGCATTGACCATCTTCTGGTCAGCAGGCTCACTATTACAAACCACAGAGCATGTGGCCATTAAAGTAATAGCACCAGATATAGCTACAATATTTTTTCGCAATGCACTCGACAAAGTTTTTCTCTACTGCCTATTTTCTCAAATCGAAAAGGATGAACCACAACCACAAGTAGAACTTGCATTAGGGTTCTCAACTTTAAATCTGGCCCCTTGTAGACCTTCTTCATAGTCCAATTCGGCACCAACAAGATAAGGGTAACTCATTGCATCAATGATTACTGTGATACCGTCACGCTCAATCTGAGCATCATCATCAGCGAAGGCTTCATCAAATGCAAATCCATATTGAAAGCCGGAGCATCCCCCTCCAGTCACAAATACTCGAAATTTAAGGTCTTCATTACCTTCTTCATCGATAAGAGATTTCACTTTTGACAAAGCATTATCTGTAATACGGATCGGTTCTGGAACAAATGTTTGCGGCGAACTCATAGCTCTCTACAGTCATATTAGATCTTTGGGAGACAAATTATCCAGTTAACCGACTAAATCAGTCAAGTATTATCCGAGCAAACAGTCCACATAAGTCTAATCTTATGATCACTGTATTCGATAGAAACCTCTACTTGCTTCCCTCACTTGCACGATTAGAGACTTTAATGTCGGCATTTAGCGCTTCTACTTTGGACTTTTTCTGAGTATTTTCTGAGATATGGATCAAGTTACCGTTAACTTCTGCACCTTTGACCATTTCGATGACACTGTAATGGACATTACCATGTACAACCGCATTAGCGGCCAATTCAAGATGTTTGGTGGCGTAGACGTCGCCAGTGACGCGGCCATTGATCACAACCTGAGGTGCCTTGATTTCCCCCTCAACGGCACCTTTATCACGCACTCGGATAACAGCATCTGCGCCCTCTACTGCAACAATATCGCCAATAACTTTACCTTCAACATCCAAGGTTCCACCAAAAATAACATCACCACGAATTTCCACCGCTCGATCGAATAATGTGTGACCACCACTTGGAAATTGATTATTTTTTTTACTACCGAACATTTATAGAGTCTCCTCAACGAGCCACCCAAAGCGTTTTTCTACAGTAACGGAGTTTTTACCAGTGGTTTGAGCCACAAGCTCAATACCCTTGGGTTCAAAATCCTCAGGTAACTGTAATTCGCCCTCAATGGTTTGAAAGTATTTAAATCTGAGTCTAATAGATTCTGTTTTTATTTGATCAGACAGCTGATCAAGACGATAGGAAACATCGCTTCCAAGTGAACGCCCTACCACTTTATATTGTAGTGTACCCTTAAGTAGACGATGATTCGACGCTAACTGCTGCACCACCACTTTATAATGATAGGTTCGCGGCTTTTCAACACTGCTTAGCTCCACAGCACCGAAGGTCAAACCTTTCTTATCTTTCGTCGGAGCCATCAAGCCACGATAAAAGCTATTCTCTTCTTGCAACTGAGATATCTGCTCTTTCAAGGCAATCACTTCTTGCCGGACTTCTTCACTTGCTTTTCGATCCACCTCTGCGCCAAGGTTAACATTGGCGACTCTTTGCTCAAGATCCTTCACAAGCAGATGCGCATCCTTAAGCTCTACTTCTAAGCGCGACGCTTTTGCCAGCGCAGACTTTTGCTGAGCCATGCCTTCCCAGTGGCCATAAAAGTAGCTAGAGGCAGAAGCCGCTGCTGCTAACCCCAGCAGAACCAGCCATATTATGGCGCGCTTAGCAGGACGGTGCTCTACAATCCGCACCGGATGTTGTTTAGTGCCTTTTACAATTGCCATATATCATATACCTAAGGAGTTTCCATCCAGAGGTGCACTGATTAGCAGGTATTTTATAAAACCCACTATCTGATGCACCTCGTCATTTCCCCAAAACCATTATCAAAGCTCGCCGACTTACGGAAGGATGGCTGGGCTAACTAAACCTGTGGTCTCGTCTAAGCCAAACATGATATTCATGTTCTGAATACCTTGGCCAGATGCGCCTTTGGTTAAGTTATCAATTACCGACATAATGACAACTGTCCCACGGCCCTGTGGCTCAAGAACAGAAATGCGACACATATTGGTGGTTTTAACCGTTTTCGTCTGAGGGAAAACACCGCTTGGTAAAACATCCACAAAAGCCTCATTGGCATAACGCTCTTCGTACAAGGCCTGAAGATCTTCCGACGATCCCCCTTTCAGAGTCGCATATAAGGTGGAGTGAATGCCTCTAATAGTGGGCAGTAAATGAGGTACAAATGTTAATTGCGCCGCTTGCACATCATCAGGTTGCATACTGCGCAACCCCTGTTCAATCTCCGGCAGATGACGATGACCAGCCACACCATAGGCTTTATAGGATTCTCCTGCTTCGGCCAATAGCAAGTCAATTTTACCCTGCCTGCCGGCACCACTAATACCTGAGGATGAATTGGCAATCAGAGAGCTAGGGTCGATTAGATCATTCTCCAGAAGAGGTAAAAAGCCAAGTTGCACTGAGGTCGGATAGCACCCAGGGCATGCTACCAGTTGGGCTCTGCGAATGCGCTCGCGATTCACTTCCGGCAAACCATATACGGCTTTCGCCACTAATTCAGGGCAAGCATGTTGTTGTCCATACCACTTTTCCCATACCGCAATATCTCGCAGACGAAAATCAGCAGACAAATCGATCACCCGCGCACCGGAGGATATAAGTGGGTTCATCATGCTTTGGGCGACGCCATGAGGGGTAGCGAAGAACACTACATCACAGTTGAGCAACGCGTGTTCGTCTATTTGTGAAAAACACAGCTCATAATGACCTCGTAAACTTGGAAACAACTCTGCTACAGGCTTTCCAGCTTCGGCTCGAGACGTTATCACCTCTACACTTGCCTCAGGATGGGTGGCTAAAAGCCTCAATAACTCTACTCCGGTGTATCCCGTACCGCCGACAATGCCAACTTTTATCACTCAAACTTACCTCTAAAAATACAAAACCTTAATCTCGCGGGAGGGTATAATAAAGTGCTTTAGTAGAAAAAAATACTGTAAGAGCCCCTCTATTCAATGGATTTAGGTAAGTTAGAGGTAGCTGTAAGGCATTTGTTCTGCTTTAAGGGCTGGTTCACATTCATTCAACCACTCCTGTTTGCCAGGAGCCGGTAGCGTATTTCCGCCTAACGTCAACAGGCCCAAGCCACAGGAATGACCTATAAACTATATGAATATATCTTTACTGAAAAATCTAGTTATTCAAAAGCTACATGAATTCCGGCATTCCTTGTCCTACATCGACGCCTTACCACAACTTACCTTACTTGGTTTTATTATCGGCCTATTCACAGGAATCATTATTGTTAGCTTTCGACTCATCATTGAGTTCTCTTTATTCGCGCTATTACCCCAAGGAGCAGATAACTTCGAAGGCTTAAGCCTGCATCTTCGAATAGTCATGATAGCTACAGGGATCGTCATTCTTATGATTCTTATGTTATCGGTCAAAGCTAAATATCGAGAGATAGGCGTTAGTCATGTTATCGACCGTATTCACAACCATCAGTCGAAGCTACCATTTAAAAATTGCTGCGTACAATTTTTTGGCGCGCTAATCTGCATGGTGAGTGGCCAGTCAGTAGGGAGAGAAGGACCGGCGGTTCATTTAGGTGCCTGCGCCGCTAGTCAATTTGGGCAATGGTTAAAATTGCCCAACAACAGCATTAATACCTTGGTCGGCTGTGGTGCAGCGGCAGCCATAGCTGCTTCTTTTGATACTCCAATGGCTGGAGTTATCTTTGCCATGGAAGTTCTCACCATAGAATATACAGTCGTCGGCTTCGTGCCTGTTATTTTGGCCTCCGTCACTGGTACAGCCCTGAGTAAGTTGGTGTTTGGCGACAGTGTATTTATTCTGGTGGGGGATACCAATATCGCAAGCTTGTACGAAGTCCCTTTTATGGTGGCCATAGGAATTGTTATTTCTCTATGTGCAGGGGCTTACATTAAGCTCAATTTATTTGCTTTAAAGCTCGCCTCAATACCCCTGGTAATAAGATTAACGATTGCAGGAGTATTAACTTCTTTAACCGTGATATTTATCCCCGAAGTGATGGGACAGGGTTACGATACCGTCAACGCCGTAGTCAATGACCAAATATTGTTAACAAGTTTAATAGTTATCGGCTTAGCAAAATTATTTTTAACACCAATTGTTGTGGGCTTGGGATTGCCAGGTGGGTTAATTGGGCCGATGTTGGTCGCAGGTGCCTGTATAGGTGCGGCACTTGGGCATATTATTGCCGAGCTTTTCCCCGAGCTCGGTGTCAACCCAAGTTTCTATGTCATGATTGGTATGTCCGGAATGATGGCCGCGGCCTTTAATGCACCTCTTGCCGCTTTAGTGACAGTATTGGAGCTAACCTACAATCCCAACATTATTTTCCCATCGATGTTGGTTATTGTTATCGCCTGTGTGTCGACTCGTCGCCTATTCAAAATTAAGGGCATTTTTCATGAGCAACTTCGCCACAGCAATAAAACTATAGATTTTGGGCCAGCAAAACAAGCGTTAAGACGTGCGGGTGTGCGCAGTGTCATGGATACTCGGTTTAAAGTGACCAGTCAGAAACTCAGCTGTTCACAAGCAAAGGCCATTTTACACAGCCGCCCCATGTGGCTAATTGTTAGCGATCAAGACGGGCGCTATTGCCACGCCATGCATGCAGCAGATTTGGCCAATCATCTTGAAAGCTGCGAGGATGAGGAATCAGGAAATGAAAATGACGCCAAAAATATTATTGATCTAGACGAAATCCCCAGTCGTAATTATTTGATTGGCGCGATTCATGAATCAGCGTCATTATACGAAGCAATGCAAGGTTTTAATGCGCACAGCACAGAAGTTCTTTATGTGTCAGGCCAGCAAACCTATTATTCTGAGGAAGTGAAGGGCATATTGACACTTTCCTCAATTGAAAATTATTACAAGCCTGTGGAGTTTCAAAATGCTGTGGATTAAAGCTTTCCATATTGTCGCTGTTGTATGTTGGTTCGCAATGCTGTTCTATTTGCCAAGGCTATTTGTTTATCATGCGATGGCAGAAGACGAGATAAGTAAAGAGCGATTCAAAGTTATGGAGCGCAAATTATATCGTGGTATAGGTACGCCTTCTATGGTCGCTACTATCGTTCTAGGAGCTTGGCTAGCAAGCTACAACGGTGCTTACTATGCCGCAAGTATTTGGTTTTGGATAAAGTTAAGTTTGATATTTATATTAATCGGCTACCACCATATGTGTGGTGCAATGGTCAAAAAATTCGCACGCGATGAAAACCCTCATGGCCACGTGTATTTTCGATGGTTTAATGAATTTCCTGTGCTCATTTTAATCGCAGTAGTCATTTTAGTGGTTGTTAAGCCCAACTTTTAATCAAGGCGCTATGCGCAAATTTAATCGCGCATGCATAACTGCGGCATTATGTCCTAAGCAGCTTTTAAGCAACATGTCGCTCACTGAGTTTAAGCTGATGTAATATAAAAATTGAACACAATATTTTTGTGCTAGGCATCGAGATACCGCACCATCATTATGATAGACTCACTAAAGTCTGATGAAACGCCAGTAGACACAGTATAAATTTCTGAAAGATATTGCTATGACACACGCTAGTTCCGGACCGCCAATTGTTCTTGCATTTTCCGTTTTAGATCCCTCGGGCTCCGGCGGTATTCAAGCAGATATAGAGACAGCAGCAAGTTTGGGATGCCACTGTACGCCAATTATCACGGCTCTGTGTGCCGAGGGTTCTATTCCTGAAACGGAGACCGTCTCGGTTGATCCAACTATCATTATCGAACAAGCCCGTTCTGTTCTTGCACAAATGAATGTTAGCGCGATAAAAATCGGGTTTTTGGGTTCTCGCGCCATTGCAGAAGCTATCCACTCTATTCTACAAGACTACAACACCATACCTGTTGTCTCTCATCCGGCGTTAAGCTTACTAGACGATGAAAACAGTGATCATCACCAACTTGTGGATGCATACACCGATTTAATCTTGCCGGCATCTGCCATCGCAAACTTCTCTCTATTTGAAGCAAGAGCAATATCTGGCGAACAAGATACTGTCGATACCACCGCCCACGCCGTTATTGCCAGTGGCTGCCAAACGGCTTTTATTACCGGCACCGGTAAGCAAACACAAGCCTTTCAAAACAGTGCATATAACGCCAAAGGTTTAATTAAAAACTACCAGTGGCAACAGGAGCAGCCCATATCTCATGGCTCCGCAAGTACCTTAGCGATGAGTATGGCAGCTTATTTGGCTCACGGTTTTAATGAACTACAAACCATCGAGCAGGCACAAAATTATACCTGGCAATCGATGCGAGCAGCCAGAGACATAGGTTTCGGCAGGAGCACCCCTCACCGACTTTTCTGGGCAGATCAAAATATAGAAACCACTGAAGATATTCTGCCGGGAACGCGAACCCACTAACTCTAATTTTTGTGATATTTACATGACTTCAAACTCTGAACAATTTTCTCGTGCCCAAGCGGTTATCCCCGGAGGCGTTAATTCTCCAGTAAGGGCATTTAAAGCGGTAGGCGGAGAACCACTTTTTATCAATAAGGCAAGCGGCGCTTATTTATTTGATAGCGAGGATAAACGTTATATCGATTATGTTCTGTCATGGGGGCCAATGATTCTAGGCCACGCTCATCCGCAAGTGCTGGGGGCAGTAAAAGAAAAAATTGATAGCGGCTTGAGTTTCGGAGCACCCACTCAGGTGGAAACAGAATTGGCCGAAGCTATCTGTAAGATTCTTCCCGGCATGGATAAAATTCGATTTGTCAGTTCAGGTACCGAAGCCACCATGAGCGCAATAAGATTAGCCCGGGGTTTTACAGGGCGCGATAATATTGTCAAATTTGAAGGCTGCTACCATGGACATTCAGACTCTTTACTTATCAAAGCCGGTAGCGGCGCGCTAACGCTGGGGGTTCCAAGCTCACCGGGCGTACCTGAGTGTTTGGCCCAACATACGCTCACATTGACGTATAACGACTGCGAGCAATTAGAAACATTATTTAAAGAAAAAGGCGACAGTATCGCCTGTATCATTGTTGAACCGGTCGCAGGCAACATGAATTGCATCCCACCTAGCGCGGAATTTCTACAAACCTTAAGACGCGTATGTGATGACAGTGGCACCGTGCTTATTTTTGATGAAGTGATGACAGGCTTTAGACTCGGCATTAGCGGAGCACAGGGCTATTATGGTATTACACCAGATTTAACGACATTGGGAAAAGTTATCGGCGGTGGTATGCCCGTAGGTGCATTTGGCGGTCGCAAGGATATTATGGATTTTATTGCCCCAGTAGGTCCGGTGTATCAGGCAGGCACTCTATCGGGCAACCCTGTAGCAATGACTGCGGGCTTGGCAACTATCGAACTCATCGCAGAAAATGGTTTTTACGAACCTATATTCAACAAAACAACGCAACTATGCCAAGGGCTTGAACAAGCAGCCGTAGAAGAAGGTATTCCATTTACTACCAACCATGTAGGGTCAATGTGGGGAGGATTTTTCACGGAAGAAAAAGCCATTAGTAATTACCAACAAGTTATGGCATGTAACACACAAAGATTTAATCAATTTTTCCATGGTATGTTAGAAGAAGGGGTATATTTAGCTCCGGCTTCATACGAAGCAGGCTTTATGTCCGCAGCCCATACTAGTGAAGATATTGAAAATACTATCGCAGCAGCGAAAAAGGTATTTAGCGGTTTAAAAGATTAGAAGTGCCCTAAAGTCAAAATTCACTTGGGGCGAGCACAAGGCCCAAGTGAATTTCAAAGAAATCAAACGAATAAAATCTCTTAGATTAAAGCTATTCTGGATTGGTTACCTACTGTGCTCCAATTAATTTAGATATAGTTGTTTTATCTTTTTCTGACAAATCAATAATCTGAAACCCTGACCAGTATTGTGTACCACTGTCAGTCTCTTTAATCCAAAGACATTCTGCACCCAGACAAAGACTATCGCATCCATCTACCGCATCGCTAAAATTGAAGCTCAGCTGATAAAGACAATTTTCCCGAATTTGGCCATCGCCAATGAGCATAAACCCTTCTTCATGCAAATTAACGATGCTACCTATCTCGACTTTTTGCAAAGTGTTTGTGACTTTAATATGTTGATCAACCGATTTCCGCTGCTTGTTACGCTTATCGCCATCATTGCTCGGTAACATTCTCATCTCCTGAGTTTTTATTCGCTTCAGCCTTCTCGTTTAACTTCTGGAAAATATTCTCTAGTGCACGCTCAAAGAATGGTTTCGAACTACCAGATATAATTTTTGCGGTACCGGCAATCATTTGTCGAGCCATATCTAAACCGGACATCATATCCACACGCTTACCCATCTGATCCACTAGCATATAGTGAGATGTTCGGGCGTTATACCAGGCAATCTTAAGTCGTCGACCACCTTCAAATTCGAACCATGTTCCAAACTCAATAACTTTTAATTTCTCGACAACTTGTGCTTCTTCTGGCGTTGCCACATCTTCTTCTGATTTTCTGGTGCCTGCTTTTTCCGCCGCGATCTGCTCAAGTTTATGACGCATAGGTGCAGGAGCGGGCTCAGCTTTCTTGCTTTGCATCGCTAGGTTCATTAGCGAAAGAATCGCATCAATAAGTTTTTTGCCCTTCGCTTGATCAAAACCAATAGTATCAAAACCTGCTTTCATACTTGCAGTGATATCTTCATGCATAGCTATTTGCTTAGCTTTATCTTCGTCTTTTGTCTTCGGACGAATACTCCATAAAACATCGTCTACCAAGCCAAGTGCTTTTATCCATTTTTCAGAATGATCACCATAACGCAGTAAGGCAAAACTTAAGTAATCAGACCAAGGCTGCAATAAGAATAACAACAGCGCCGATGGCAATTCACGATTATGGGTACGTTTGCGGATTTCATCATTAACACGTAATTTTACTTCCCGCAGTTTTTCCTCACCCTGAGCTTTTTCCGTCGCCCTCTTCTCCATGAGATCTTGTCGGCGAATAATATTCTTGGTGTAGCTATTAAATTCAAGAAGTAAGGTGGTAATGATTTTTACATCGTTGTCGAACTCTTTGAGAATGCGATCCACAGTGTTTTTAATTTTTTCATAAATTTCGTACTGTTGAGTACCGTCATTGCCTACCCAGTGAGCCCCAGCCTCAGCCAAGCTATTGAGCAGAAGACGCGCTGGGTGATCGGTTTTCTCAAAAAAACCAGGGTCTATAAATGCAATCTTTAAAAAGGGCGTATGTAGGTAACTCAAAAGAGCTTTGACACAGTCGGGGAGATTCTCATCATTTAACATATATTCAAACAACATTCCCACAAGGTCTATTGTCTGCATATCTGCTTTTTCTACATCGTTATCTTCATCATCCTTTTTAATGATTTCCTTAAGTTGTGCCATCATATCCGACACATCAACAGGGGCTGCGATCTGACTACTTGGAACCAAGTTAGGCGTCACCTGAGACTGTTGCTGAATAATTTGTAGAGCCTCGATAAGATCAGCTTCAGTGACGGTTGCAGCCGCGGGAGCAGGTGCGTAATTTACTGGTACCGGCTCAGACACTAATAATTGATTCTGTAAATTGCGAATAGCCTGTAGTAATTCATCTTGATACTCACCTTCAGACAAGCCTTCACCGCTCGGGCTTGGGCCACTGGGATTAGTAGAAAAGCCTGCGGCTGTATCCTCATATTGATTTTGAGGTTCTTCTTCTTGCTGGTAGTTCTCTTCTTCTTCCTCAGATAAGTACGATGCTGGGGCATTACCTGTAGGGATGGTATAGCGCAAATGAGGCAATATACCTTGCGTTTTTAAGTACTGGTTAATGTCCTCTAAAATTTGACGGGTTAAGCCCAATAGCTGCTTATCATAGACTTTATAGGCCAGCGTCTTAGCTTTGCCATCGAGGCACACCAGTTTAAGGGCTTTACGCAGGGATTCACAGAGTTGGATTGGAGATGCGGGATTAGAAGACTCAGTAACATGATCACCGTCATTGAGCACAGCAAAACGTTGGTTAAGCGCCCACAAAGGTTCGGCAAAGTAGGCATCAGCCCTTTGTGTTAAAGAAGTAATAGCAATAGCTTCTTCCAGGTCTTCATTTTCTAAAAGTGACAGCTTGTCACCCAGTGCAGCCTCTTCATCTCCACCGACCGAGGTGTTGAGCTCTTGTTTTTTAAATTTAACAAAACCTTCTGATAAATAGCCACAGTAGTAACGTTCGATATCGTCCCGTTTGGAACGCAGCATCCGCTGTACTTCCATCAGCTCAACAGCATCTTGGTTAGATTTAGCCTCGCGTATTTCTTCCAATAAAGCGTCATCCAGCGAATCAATATACTTTGAAAACGCTGCCTGAGCACTATCAGCAGCTATTTGTTGGCACGTTTTTAAATGCGCAATAATGGCAGAATTTGACAGTGGCAAAAGTACTGGTGCGTAACCATCAGTTTCTTTTTCTTCATTTTTTATTAGTTTTGACATAATGCTAAATCAATTCCTAAGAACAGCTAAGTTGCACCTAAATACACAAATAAAAATGTGCCAATAAAAGGAGCTAGACAACTTAGAATTTCCACAAATGTAAAAAAAACCGACAGAAAAATGAATTTATTCCGTTCAAACACGGACTTTTCTATCTAATATAGTCTCAAATACATAAAAGTGGGTACAATCCGCCTGTTAATCCCTTTATCTTTAATTATGTTTACTACTTTTAGCATAAGTTAGCAAAAAAAATACCTATATCTTATACATAGATAATATTTGCTTAAACCCACAGTCGGAAACGGAAAACAACTTAATACTATGAACACATACGATATCTACGGAATTGGTGCAGCGTTGCTTGACACAGAAATAGAAGTCACCGATGCTGATCTGCAACAATTCAATATCGAAAAAGGACTAATGACCTTAGTCGATGATACACGACAAAAAGAGTTAATGAACCATTTAAAAGATCATCTTGTTGCATCAAAAAAAGCAAGCGGCGGATCAGGTGCCAATACTATCATTGCAGCAAGCAGCTTTGGCTCACGTACCTTTTATAGCTGTAAAGTTGCCAATGATGAAAATGGCTTGTTGTACTTGTCAGATCTTGAAAAAGCAAATGTCACATACCACGCAAACAATGGTTCTTCGCCGGGAGTTACGGGCAAGTGTCTGGTGATGATTACCTCCGACGCGGAAAGAACCATGAACACTTACCTGGGTATCAGTGAAACAGTATCTGTGATTGATATCGATGAAGACGCGCTGAAACAGTCTAAGTATGTCTATATTGAAGGTTATCAGGTAACCTCTCCCACCGGTCGCCCAGCGGCTATAAAGTTGAAAGAATTAGCCGACGCAAACAATATCAAGACTTCTATAAGTTTATCTGATCCGGCGATAGTCAATCACTTTCATGACGGTTTGAAGGAAATGATAGGCAGCGGCGTTGATATCCTTTTTTGCAATAAAGATGAGGCGATCAATTTTACCCAAGCCGATAGCTTTGACGATGCCTTTGAGGGCTTGAAGAAGTATGCTAAAACTTTTGCCATTACTATGGGTGCAGAGGGTTCGTGCTTATTCGATGGTGAACAGCGTATAGATATTGCTCCCTGTGTGGTCAAAGCCATCGATACCAATGGTGCTGGTGACATGTATGCAGGTGCATTTTTGTATGCTTTGAGCCAAGGAAAAACTTATCAACAAGCAGGCAATTTAGCGAGTAAAGCAGCTTCTGTTATCGTATCTCAATATGGACCACGTTTGAGAAAAGAGCAGCACGCAGAAGTTTTATCAGAGATGGAAGGGTTTTAAATCAGAAAACCGCAAGACCGAGCATTAAGTGATGCTCGGTCTACCTCATTAAGGCTATCTAATTCAGTTACTGTCGACGACTACTTATCCTTGTGACAGCAACTCTCTCAGGTCGATAATGCCAGCATTGGCACGAGAAATATAAGATGCCATCACTAAAGAGTGATTGGCTAACATACCAAGACCATCACCATTTAAAATCATTGGGCTATAGACAGTACTTTGGGTTGCTTCCAACTCACGGATGATTTGCTTGAGACTGATTCTGGCATTTTTCTTATCGAGCACCTTGGCAAAATCCACTTCAATCGCCTTTAAAAAATGAATCAGCGCCCAAGTGCTTCCTCGAGCCTCATAAAAAACATTATCAATACGCAGCCATGGCGTTTTAATAACCAATTCATCTGGTGTTTGCGTGGCTTGACTAGCATCCAACTCACCCGCTAAATCTGTATTAAGACGCTTTTGTCCCACACTAGCGCTGAGACGTTGGGACAAATTACCTAAGCGCGTTTCTACTGTGCTCAACCAATAGCGTAAATTATCTGCACGAGCATAGAATTGTGTACTCGATGAAGAACGATCACCCAAACTGCTTTGATAGGAGCGTAGATAACCGAGTCCCTCGCGGTATTCATCTTCTGTTTGTGGCAACAGCCAGCTATTGTTATCAAAATTAAAACGCGACTCTGCAGAAGCCAAATGACTATTTTCAAGTGATTGGGACTGAGAACGGCTAAACGCTTCGCGCAGAGCTTTAGTTAAATCCCTCACTTGGATAAGTACACCGTATTCCCAACTGGGGATGTTATCTAGCCAAATTCCTGGAAAGGAAATATCATTCGTCAGGTAGCCTCCAGATTTATGCAGCATAGTATCGACAACGTAAATTAATGCCGAGGTGGTAGTAACACCGGTCACGACGCGACTTTTATCCTGCTCAACTTCAATAAGTGCCTGCTCGGAGACATCAAATTGATCGGGCTCAAAGCTCCAAATCACACCCAAAACAATGCCAACAACAAAATATAATCCTACCAGCGATAACAATAGTTTTACCCAGAGACTTGATTCAGAAGAATCGTTATCTCTGCCTAGTAAACGATTAGTACGCGTCGAAATAGCTGATGTAAGCTTCTTAACTTTATCCAACATAATTATCCTAAGTGCATTAACCGTGCGGGCGAACTTCCACACTTTTAGTCATTACAATACCGCTGTCAAACTCAAAAGTCATATCAAATGTATCGCCAACCTCTAAAGTATCATATAGCCCAAAAACCATCAGATGAAAACCACCAGGCTCTAATACATGACTACCCTTGGGAGGAATGCTAAACCTTTTTACTGGCCGCATCTGCATCATACCTTGCTCATAAAAATTACGATGCACTTCTATGTGTTCAGCGATGGGAGAATGTATGTAAGTGAGAGACTGAGCTTTACTAGTGTTATTTTTGAACTTCATATAAGCAGCAGCAGTGGTTTGGCCAGGAGCCAATGCTTTAATAAAGACATTTTCTATCACCATTTGCGGTTGTTCTTTTTTTGCACACGAGCTAAAAAAAACAACCGCCAACAAGACGATGAAAATATTTCTCGAAATTAATATGTTCATTACTTCCCCAAACTTCACAGTAGAACTGATTGACTATAAATTGGCGCAAACAAAAGCGGTCATTTTATATTTAATTAGCTCTAAACACGTCAAAACTCGTAAAGCCGTATTATGGGGCTTAGGAAAGTAATATTCATTAAAAAAAGCGATTAAAAAATTGTCTCGCGAGGTGGAGCGAAGTAATAGCCCTGCCCACCTACCACATCTAACTCTTTTAACGCTAACCAATCTTGTTCCGATTCAATACCTTCAACCAGTACTTTAACGTCACAACTGGTGGCTATTTGTATAAGCGATTTTATATAAAAACGATTTTCAGGGTGATGTTGAATATCTAGAACGAAACGCCGGTCAATCTTCACATAGTGTAATGACAGTGTCTGTAGCACCCCCATACACGATGGTGTTACACCAAAATGATCGAGCGATACACCGGCCCCTTTGGCTCGCACCAGACTGACAAAAGCATTTAGTTTGGCGGCAGATGAGCGTAGGACTTTTTCTGGTAACTCAATGATGAGACGAGATGCGCTATCGCTATATTCCTCCAAACAAGCTTGTAACCAAGACTGAAACTCTGAATTAATAGCAGACTGAGGAGATAAATTAACACTAAAAGTTAATTTAGGGAGCTTTCTCATTTTAGCAAGGACTTCACTGATCACAGCTCGATCCATTTGCTCAACAAAACCGTAGCGTTCAACTAAGGGCCAGAAAACACCCGCAACAAGGGTTTTGTCATTATCTTTGATTCTCGCATAGGCCTCATAATGCAATATTTCTTGAGCATTATTGATTTTGACAACAGGCTGATAATGCATGAGCAGGGCGCCATCATCTAGAACATTCTGCAAATACTGTAACCACTCTCTTGCCGGACGAATATCTTCCACCGTATTTTCAACCGGGAACACACTCCACTCGCTACCATGATTAGATATATATTCACGCAACCCCATATCAGCAGCGCTTAGAAATGTCGCTACATCGCAGACTTTGTGAGTGGTAGCACCGCCTATAGCGATATAGCAACTCTGCGCATCGCTGCTGCCACAGCCGCTATCATCAAGAGCATTAATTCCCTCTACCTCTAGCAATAACGCTTTAAGCTCTTCCAGAGTGGGCACTACATCTGGTGCTAGCAACCCTGGAATAAAAATACTAAAGTCACCGCCGGACCGGCGGGCAGGTATCGCATCTGGCCAACGTTGCAGCCAATACTTGATTTTATCCGAAGACTCAATCAACAAACGGTCTCCCTCTTCCCGCCCCAACCTATCGTTGATTTGGCTTAAACCTTCAATATGCAACAAAATTAGTACTGAGGGAGCACCACCGAACTCCGAATTCATCCAAGCAGTAAGGCGAGAATCAAACTCCTTTCGATTTGGCAAGCCGGTGACAGAATCAATGTGACTCTCTCGTCTTAAGTTTTCCGATAACTGTACTTGTTGCTCAAAGGTTGCCTTGATTTTGCTCACCATCCGGTTGATAGCAACCACCATTTCGCGCAGTTCAGGTGTGCGTGGCAAACGCTCTTCAATGTTGAACTCCTGCCGGCATATGGCTTCTGCCTGGCGCTTGACGCGATCTAGGGGCCGCAATAATACTTTCAGACCTAGTCCTGCTATGGCATAGCAAAGTGCTGTTGTAAAAATGAACAGCCAGAATTGCTGAACCACCATTCGCCATAGATCTCGGTACGCATATCCTGGGTGAACGGTTACTTCTATTGCTCCAAGACGATACCAGCCTGAGATAACTTCGGCCCGGCCTTTACGGACTTTCAAGGGAATTGTGTTGATAAACCAATTAGGCACACCATCAATTTTTATCTCTCGTTGACGTGTGACAATGGCTTTACCATCGAGCCCTTGGTAAAGAATAGTTTGATAAAAACCACGATCAAAAATCACATCTATCATCGAGGTGACTTGAGCGATATCTTTTTGTTGGGCGGCATGAGAAATAGTTAAGCCTAAAGATGTAGCCGTATCCTCGGCATGAACGGTTAGCTGCTCTCCAAGATATTGACGGGTATTAAAAATACTGACCGTCGCATTGCCTGCTAACAGAATTAACATTAGTAGGGTAATCGAGAGTATTAGTTTACGGAATAAGCTCATTGTGCCGTGCTAGCAAACCCTAGAAGGTCATTTGTTTATTACTTATTCTTTTATTCTAGGGTCTGTTCGCGTAGATTGCATAATCGCAGCGCGAGTAATACTGAAAATATTTGTTTGAGAGTTAGGCGGCTCTATAGTGGCGGCATGATCCGAATTTTAGGTGAGCGAGCGATACGAATATCACCTCTTACCCGGTATCCCTGTGCAGCACTTTTGAGCTGACTGTATATCCAGCGACCTTCTTTGTCATTGCGAGCGTAAATCAATACACTTTCCTTGGTTTCTTGCAAACGCGTGGCAATTTCCGCCAGTAGTTTCGTTACTTCACTCGATTTAGCACTGAGTTCCATGCGAGGCAACCGAATTTCTTCGACAAAGTTACCCTGCTTTTCTTCCTGCTGCCTCACTCTGCTGGCTACTGACTGTTGCGCCTTGGCAATTTGCTTTTTCAAATCCATAAGTAGGCTATTAGCAGGATAAAAGACTTCAATTTGTTGCATATAATTTTTCGCAGAACTAATCCGCCCATCCTTCAACGCGGTGCGAATCAATTCAGCATAGCGCAGCATTATCGCTTGTAACCCTGCTCGCGCTTGGTTATTTTCAGGATTAAGTAATAACACCGAGTGAAACTTGTCATACGCGTTATCGTGGCTTGGCGTCGTATAACGCGCATCGCGAAAAGCTTGCTGAGCTTGCTTGAGTAACTTCGTTTCTATCCGAGATTGTACCGAAGGCGTTGCAACGGGCTTTACTGCTTCTTTGGCAACCTCCGGAGCCGCGGAAGGTACATCACTTTTGCTAGGCTTAACACTTTTGTCTAATGAAGCAGTCTGTTCTCGCTTGGTGCTATTCACGCACCCAGCTAAATTAAGTACTATAGAAAGCGCCAAAGTAAAGCGTAAGATGATAGTGCCCAGCACTCTTATTCTCCTCTTAATGTGACAGATAAATTATGTGGAGCGCGATTGTAAGTCATAAAGTCCCGTGATGAGGCGATAAAATTCGTATTTTGTCAATTTCCGATAAACGGCACCCTATATTACACTTATCGAATACTGTTAAGACAGGTTAAGACTAATTGAAACAAGCAAGGGAACTCTGCTCATAAGCGCTATGTCAATGATGCACAATGAATTAAGATTGCATATACAGCACATCACCGAAGGCATTTGTTAAGAAGGTTGAAGACAACAGTTATGTTATACAGAATTACTTTTTTATTACTGACTTTTATCGCCACTTTTAGTGTTAATGCTCAAGAGGGTGATATTTTTGGCTCAGATGCCGCGCCCACCTCATCATTTAACCAGCAAGAAGAAGAGTTTTTGCGTGTTGAGCAAGCATACGAAGTGGTGCCTCTTGTTTATGACGATGTGCTTTCATTTGCCTGGTCCATTCACTCAGGATACTACCTTTACCAACATCAATTTAAGGTAGAAGCACGTAATGATTCCAGTAGTGAAAAGTTGACATTGGATTTTGAGACAGGCAAGAAAAAATTTGATGAGTTCTTTAATAAAGAACTTGTTGTTTACTACAACAATACTGAGGTAAAAACCAGCTTACCCGCCCTCAAACCACCTTATGAACTAAAAATATCTTCCCAAGGGTGTGCCGATGCAGGGCTTTGCTATCCCCCACGTCATCAGTATTTCACTGTCGACGCAAATGGCAAAGTTAGCGAAACGGCAACAGCGGCATACGCAGCAGGCGGTGGTAGTGATAGCAGCGGTGGAAATAGCTCAGCGCCCTATGCTGATGGGGAAGCGCCCCTGTTACCACTGGTTATCCTCGGCGCGCTTCTTGGTGGCCTTATTCTCAATTTAATGCCCTGTGTATTCCCTGTGCTTTCGCTAAAAGCATTGAGCTTTGCATCATCCAATCAATCAACACACAAACAACACTTGCATGGCTGGGCTTACACAGCGGGAGTCGTGGGTTCATTTGTGGTAGCGGCCGGTATTATCCTTGCCGCGCGTGGAGCCGGCGAGTCTCTAGGCTGGGGTTTCCAATTGCAACAGCCAGGCTTTGTGGCGTTTATGGCATTTCTATTTTTTGTTATGGGACTTAGTTTGTCAGGTATGTTCCATATCGGCACTAGCTGGATGGGGGCGGGACAGTCACTCACTGGTGGCGAGGATCTTAAATCTTCATTCTTTACAGGTGTCCTGGCTGCACTCGTCGCAAGCCCCTGCACAGCACCCTTTATGGCAACTGCTTTAGGTTTTGCCTTAACTCAGTCAGTTTTTATCGCACTATTAATATTCATCGCGCTGGGATTTGGTATGGCACTCCCTTTCCTACTGCTTAGTTATAGTCCGGTCTTAGCAAAATACCTTCCTGCGCCAGGCCCATGGATGGATACTCTCAAACAGGTACTGGCCTTCCCTCTCTACCTGACTTCTGTTTGGTTGTTATGGGTACTTGCCAATCAAACCTCCAGTAGTGGTGCGATGGTAGTACTTGCTGGCGCGGTTATGCTGGCCTTTGGCATATGGCTGCTGCAATTACCATCATCAAACTCGGCTCGTGCTCGTATGATGGCTAAAACATTTGCTGCGGCGAGTATCTTGGTAGCAGCATATAGCGCATGGATTGCAGGGGATTTTCGTGAGAGAGATAGCGGTATATGGCAAGCCTATTCAGCAGGAAAAATCGAAGAGTTAAGAGCCGAGGGCGTACCCGTTTTTGTCGATCTGACAGCAGATTGGTGCATAACCTGCAAATTTAATGAACGGGTTGCGCTAAATACAGAAAAAGTCGCACGATTCGCTGCAATTAATGATATCGTCATGTTACAGGGCGACTGGACAAACTCAGACCCGGAGATATCCGCTCTGCTGGAAAAGTTTGGTCGCAGTGGTGTGCCTCTTTATCTAATGTACCCCGCTGACTCGAATCTGCCTGCAAAGGTACTTCCGCAAATTTTAACGGAACAAATCGTACTATCTTCAATGGAAGAAGCCTTACTTTAAATCTTCGCCCAAAAGAGACCATTTGCACCGAATTTCGTCTATTTACAACTTTTAGGTAGACAGCGCCACTTAAATTCGGCACAATTTATCTGTGAAAACTGAGCAGAAGGTATTTCTCGTGCGTCCTGCACGAGAACTTTAGCCATTTTATAGCACACAACAATAAGGCGGTTATTAATGGCATCTATTTTGGTACTTCATGGTCCTAACCTTAACCTTTTAGGAGTGCGAGAACCGGGCATTTACGGCCACACCAGCCTCGATGATATCAATGCAAAACTTGGCGCAGCCTGTATGGGAAAAGGGCATCACTTCCAAGTTTTACAGAGCAATGCCGAGTACGAACTGATCGAGCGCATTCACGATGCGCGTATCGAAGGCATTAACTTTATCATCATTAATCCGGCAGCATTCACTCATACCAGCGTCGCATTAAGAGATGCGCTTGCTGCAGTTAATATTCCGTTTATTGAATGCCACTTATCCAACGTCCACAAACGTGAGCAATTTAGACAACATTCGTATTTTTCGGACTTAGCAATCGGTGTGATATGTGGTTTTGGTCCACAAAGTTATGAAATGGCACTAGACGCTGCATTTAACCACCTAGAGCAACAGCAAACGCCTTAAATTAAATTTATTACACATTTGCCTTTTAGTGAGGAAGCAATGGATATCCGAAAAATTAAAAAACTCATCGAGCTATTAGAAGAATCTAATGTTGCTGAATTAGAAATTCGCGAAGGCGAGGAATCCGTTAGAATTAGCCGAGGCTCATCAGCACTAGCAGCACAAGCCGCTGCCGTAGTCCAACCTGTGGTAACACCAGCTGCAGCAGCTGCGCCTGTGGCGGCCGCAACAACAACTGAAACACACACTGAAGTTGTGACCTCTTCTCCTATGGAGGGACACACTGTTGCCTCCCCTATGGTAGGAACTTTCTATCGTTCACCAACGCCTGGCGCTTCGCCTTTTGTAGAAGTTGGTCAGAGTGTTAAAGAGGGCGATGTTATTTGCATTATCGAAGCGATGAAGATGATGAATCAAATCGAATGTGACAAGACCGGTGTTATAGAAGAGATTCTTGTTGAAGATGGTAATCCTGTGGAGTTTGATCAGCCATTAGTCCGCATAGTCTAAAGCGCGAGAGGATTCATCATTATGTTTGACAAAGTGCTTATAGCCAACAGAGGCGAGATCGCCCTTAGAGTATTGCGCGCGTGTAGAGAATTAGACATTAAAACTGTTGCCGTATATTCTCAAGCAGATCAAAACCTCAAACACGTACTTCTGGCTGACGAATCAGTATGTATCGGCCCTAATCCCTCAACTAACAGCTATCTCAATATCCCAGCTATCATCGCTGCAATGGAAATTACCGACGCTGTTGCCGTGCATCCAGGCTACGGTTTCCTTGCGGAAAATGCCGATTTTGCCGAGCAAGTTCAAAAAAGTGGATTTACTTTCATCGGCCCAGATCCCGATGTTATCCGTATGATGGGCGATAAGGTGGCAGCTATCGATGCTATGAACAAGGCTGGAGTGCCAACTGTGCCAGGCTCCGGCGGCCCACTTACCGATGACGAACAAGCCTGTATCGACTGTGCAGAAACCATAGGTTTCCCTGTAATTATTAAAGCAGCGGCAGGCGGTGGCGGCAGAGGCATGCGTGTTGTGCACGATAAAGAGTCTCTATTTAACTCCATTCAAATAACTAAATCAGAAGCCCTTGCTGCATTCGGTGATGCCACCGTGTACATGGAAAAGTTTTTGCAAAATCCCCGTCATGTGGAAGTGCAAATTATGTCAGACGGCCAAGGCAATACCATTCATCTATATGATCGCGATTGCTCGCTGCAGCGTCGCCACCAAAAAGTGATGGAAGAGGCCCCAGCCCCAGGCATTCCCATGGAGATTAAGCAGGAGGTGTTCGACTCCTGTATCAAAGCATGCAACGATATTGGTTATCGCGGCGCAGGCACATTTGAATTCCTTTACGAGGATGGTCGTTTTTATTTCATCGAAATGAATACCCGTATTCAGGTGGAACACCCCGTGACTGAAATGATTACTGGCGTCGATCTGATTAAAGAACAAATCAGCGTCTGCGCAGGTAACAAGTTAAGTTTAAAACAAGAAGATATCTCAGTTAACGGACACGCTTTTGAGTGCCGAATTAACGCAGAAGATCCCAAAACGTTTATGCCCAGTCCAGGCCCTGTTAATAAATTTCACACACCAGGTGGTTTAGGTGTGCGTGTGGATTCTCACCTCTACGGTGGCTATAGTGTTCCGCCCTATTACGACTCCATGATCGCGAAAATTATTACTCACGGTGCAGATCGAACTACCGCTCTTAAAAAAATGGGAGTTGCCTTGGATGAATTAGTGATCGATGGTATAAAAACTAACACGGATTTACAAAAGGATCTTGTTGTTGATGAAGCCTTCAACGAGGGCTGCGTTAACATTCATTACCTTGAGAAAAAACTCGGTCTCTAAATCATGTGACCATATAAAGCTGCGACCCTAAAATGGTCGCAGTATCATAATTCTTTTTCACGAAAGCCAATCTACTACACTTTTCAAAGGCGGCTAACTATGCCTTGGTTGCAATTACGAGTTAATACACAGCGAGATGATGTCCCTTCTGTAGAAACAGCTATGACGTCCAATGGCGCTTTGTCAGTCACATTTGAAGATAATGCTGATCAACCAATTTTTGAACCTGAGCTTGGTGAAACCCCTCTTTGGAATGAAACCTGTGTGACAGGCTTGTTCGATGCGGCTATTGAAACGCATGATGTGCAAGATAAAATCACTCACCAATGTGGTGTGGGTGATGACGCTTGTCATTGGCAAATACTCGAGGACAAAGATTGGCAAAGAGAATGGATGAAGCACTTTTCACCTCTGCAGTGCAGCGCTAATTTCTGGATATGTCCAAGCTGGATAGCACCTCCCAAACCCGAAGCAATAAATTTGATGTTAGACCCCGGTTTAGCGTTTGGCACCGGTACGCATCCAACCACCTTTATGTGCTTAAAGTGGGTAGCAGAGTGTAATATCTCCAATAAGGATGTAGTTGACTATGGCTGCGGATCAGGCATCTTAGGCATTGCCGCATTGTTACATGGTGCCAAATCGGTCACAGGAATCGATATTGATCCGCAAGCACTTATTGCGAGCCAAGAAAATGCCAAACGCAATAATTTGGATAAGGAACTTTTCCCGGTATACTTCCCAGACAAATGTCCAACAGAGAAAACTGATATCGTGTTGGCAAATATTTTAGCGGGTCCTTTGGTAGAATTGGCCCCGGCCCTGGTATCTTTACTAAAAACCGGAGGCAAAATATGTCTTTCTGGGATTTTGAAATCTCAACAACAGGCGATTATTGACACCTACTCTCACCATGTAACAATAGATAAAATTGATGAAAAAGATGAATGGGTGTGCATTGTTGGAACAAAAAAAGCGTAACCCTATCAATTTTAAACCTTCACAATGGCACATTGATTTTAGTGAGTATAAACTCACCATTAACGATTTAAGATATTAAGGATTTTGCGGAGTGACTGAAAATATTACACGTTGCCCGAAATGCAATACGTCTTTCCGTATTTCAGAAAGTCATTTGAACACGGCCAAAGGGTCTGTGCGCTGTGGCTCATGCCTTAATATTTTTAATGCCAAGCAATATCTTGTCTCACCGAACACGTCTGCGCAAAAGCAACAAGCCCCCCTGCCTCAGCAAGAAATATATGATGAGGAAGAAGAAATATTAATCAGTGACGATATGGAGAATGAGCAGGTAGGCGCTGGTGATAATGATGGCTATGGTGACTCCCTGTTCAATCAAAAAAGTGATGGCGACTTTAACTTATTTGAACGTGAAGCTCCTCAAGAAGAGGAAGAAAAGCTTGACACTCAGGATGAATCTTGGGCATTAAATTTATTGGAGGAAGATGAAGAATCTCATCCTCAACCTGAACCACCATCGGTGGAAGAGCTGGAAAAACAGGAAGAAAAGCAGAATACCGAAGAGTTTGAAGCAAGTTACTACACTAATAGTTTCCAGATCATTGAAGATGAAGCAATAGTAGAAAGCGAACAGCAACAAGCTGACCTCGATCAGGCAACAATCGAGAACGCCACTGATGAAAGTGACGCAGTTAAGGATATATTTTACGAGGAAGAAATAGAGGAATATGACTACTCGGAGGCATCTTCTCTATATGAACAAAGTCCGGCCAGCAATAAATATCTCGATGCGATAGAACCTGAACCGGTTGAGTTTGACTGGCAACGACACTCCAACATATGGCATTCCAAACTGTTATGGGGAGCGCTTTCGCTAATTGTAGCCGCCCTTTTAGTAGGGCAAGTGGCTTGGATAAAGTTTGATACTCTGAGTGTTATCGAGCCATACAGGTCATATTATGCGAAGGTTTGTTCTACATTTTCATGCAAATTGCCTGACCTGATTGACAGAAAATTAATCAAAACCGCTAATTTGGTTGTCCGTTCTCACCCAAAGACTCAAGGCGCACTCATAGTAGATGCCGTGTTACAAAATACAGCAAGATTTGAACAGACGTTTCCTGCTCTTGACCTTGTCTTCACTAATCAGCAAGATAAAACGGTAGCGGCTAGAAGGTTAAAGCCTAGTGATTATTTGGCGGGTGAGTTAGCAGGCAGAACACACATGCCGGTAAAACAGCCTATCCATATCGCTATAGAAATAGCCGATCCGGGAAGGGAAGCGGTCGGTTATAGAATAAGCATTGCGGAGTAGAGAGTATCGCCTACTTGCATGTTCGATGAAAATCTTATTTACTACGCCAAATATTTCAAAAACTGATCCTTTTTCAAGCAATTTGCCTAAAATATACATTCCAATACGCAGAAACAAACGGTATGATAGCCACCCTTTTCAGGCAGGCTTCTGGGGATGTAAAACATTCGCAAAGGCGAAGTATTTGAGTTTTTTGTTTGTGTAGTACTGGTTATTTCTTGGGGGAAACATCAGTTGTTAATTATTGGCCCATACGCTTTAAATAGCCGCGTTATGCTCGCGCCTATGGCTGGCGTTACAGACTTGCCGTTTCGCGAAATATGCCGCGAAATGGGGGCCGCATTGACGACATCTGAGATGGTCACAAGTGATACATCATTGTGGGGGAGCGAGAAGAGCCGCAATCGTTTGATCAACCACTCTGACAGTGACATGCCAGCAAGCGTACAAATTGCTGGTTCTGACCCCGACATGATGGCACAAGCAGCGGTTTGTGCAGTCGCACACGGTGCACAAATTATTGACATCAATATGGGGTGCCCGGCTAAAAAAGTGTGTAAAAAACTTGCCGGTTCTGCATTGATGAAAGATGAAAAATTAGTAAGTCGCATTTTAGCCAAAGTCGTAGGTAGCGTAAGCGTACCGGTGACACTAAAAACGCGCACAGGCTGGGATAAAAACAATAAAAATGGAATAGAGGTCGCTCGAATTGCTGAGAGTGAAGGGATAAAAGCAATAACAATACATGGAAGAACACGGGCTTGCAGATTTGCAGGTGAAGCTGAGTACGACACTATTGCACAAATCGTTGATACATTATCGATTCCGGTTTTTGCAAACGGTGATATAGACACTCCTGAAAAAGCTAAGGCGGTACTTGAATGTACCTCAGCACATGGGATTGTAATTGGCAGAGCTGCGTTTGGAAACCCGTGGATATTTAAGCAAATTTCACATTTTTTAGCCTCTGGAAAACAGCTTCAGAAGCCGACGATTGTCGAAATTGCCAGCACTATGACAGCGCATTTTAAGGAACTATATAAATTTTATGGTGACTACAAGGGAACTCGGTTAGCTCGCAAACATTTTACATGGTATTGCCAACAACACCTGAGTCGCCCTACTGACACAATAAAAGCATTTAACCAATTAGAAACATATCAATCACAATTAGAGGCCGTAGAGAAATTATTAAAGCGGCCGACCATTTATGAGGAAAAAGTAGCATGAATACAGCGGATACGCTTCTCAACGATCGCACCAAGGAATTTTCAGGTCAAACAACACAAGCTAATGAAACATACAACAGTGTTCAACAAGATCAATCTCTTCGCGACTGTGTAGAAAAAGCGGTTAGCAATTACTTTCAACACCTTGAAGGTCAAGATGTTACTGATGTTTACGAGATGGTTTTAGCAGAAGTTGAAGCCCCTATGTTAGAAGTTGTTATGAAGTACACCCGCCATAATCAAACTAAAGCTGCGAACGTTTTAGGTTTGAACCGAGGTACTCTTCGCAAGAAACTTAAGCAATACGGCTTACTGTAAAGTCTTTTAACACTTATTAACTGAAGACAAGCAAGCTATAGACTGTTTGCTCATCACAGTTAGCAAAATCATTCGCCTAGCTAAAACTGCGCTTACACCGTAACGCGACGGGTTTAAGGCTAAGCGAATGGTATGCAAGTGCTAATATCTATATATTTACAATATAGGTTTGGCAATACTGCACTCTATACACCGATAATTTTATTCAAAGCCCACATACTCATACTGCATCATTTCAGGAAATCCTCAGACATGACATCCAACGAGCACTTGGTCAAGGTCAAACGTGTCCTCATTAGCGTTTCTGACAAAACAGGAATCGTAGAATTTGCCGATCAACTATCAGGCATGGGAATAGAAATTCTATCGACAGGCGGCACCTTTCGTCTGCTAAAAGAAAACAACATTGAAGCCATCGAAATTTCAGATTACACAAAGTTTCCAGAAATGATGGATGGCCGCGTTAAGACTCTTCACCCAAAAGTTCATGGCGGTATTCTGGGTCGCCGAGGCACAGATGATCAGGTTATGAACGAGCATGGGATAGAAGAAATTGATATGGTCGTAGTCAATCTCTATCCGTTTGAGAAAACCGTGGCCAATCCAGGCTGCGACCTCCCTACAGCCATTGAAAATATTGATATAGGCGGCCCCACTATGGTTCGTGCCGCAGCTAAGAACTTTAAGCATGTGGCAATTGTTGTTAACGCCTCTGCTTACACACAAGTACTTGACGAAATGACAGCTAACAACGGATCTTTGTCACAAGCAACGCGTTTCGATTTGTCGGTTAAAGCATTTGAACATACTGCTGCTTATGATGGCGCTATCGCCAATTATCTTGGCAAACAAGTTAGCAGTGGTGACGAAGACTTCGCCAGAACGTTTAACACTCAATTCTGCAAGCAACAAAGCTTACGTTATGGCGAGAACCCTCACCAAAAAGCGGCTTTTTACGTAGAACCTGGGGCAAACCAGGCCAGTATATCAACGGCCAAACAGTTACAAGGCAAAGAGCTTTCTTTCAACAATATTGCTGATACAGACGCTGCTCTGGAAACGGTCAAACTATTCACTGAACCCTGTTGCGTGATTGTCAAACATGCCAATCCTTGTGGTGTCGCGCAAGCGTCTTCGATATTAGAAGCCTATCAAAAAGCTTTTGCTACTGATCCAGAGTCAGCTTTTGGGGGCATTATTGCTTTTAACCGTGAGCTAGATGACAAAACAGCTCAAGCCATAGTGGCAAAGCAGTTTGTCGAAGTCATTATTGCGCCAAAGATTAGTACTGGCGCAATTGAAATTGTGCAATCGAAAAAGAACGTTCGCCTACTAGAGTGCGGTCAATGGACAAAGGATAACGTGCAACGCTATGACTACAAACGAGTGACAGGAGGTTTACTAGTACAAGATAGCGATCAAGGCATGATCACCCCTAACGATTTAAAGGTTGTGACCAAACAAGTACCGACGGCAGCACAAATCGCAGATCTCTTATTTGCCTGGAAAGTCGGTAAAATGGTGAAATCAAATGCCATTATATACGCCAAAGACAACAGTACTATTGGTGTAGGCGCAGGCCAAATGAGTCGTGTCAACTCGGCAAGAATTGCCGCGATTAAGGCAGAACATGCCGGCCTTGAAGTAAAAGACTGTGCCATGGCTTCAGACGCATTTTTCCCGTTTAGGGACGGGATAGACAATGCTGCCGCTGCGGGTATTAGCGCGATTATTCAGCCGGGCGGATCGATGCGAGACGAGGAAGTTATCACCGCCGCTGACGAGCATGGTATTGCAATGGTATTTACCGGCATGCGTCATTTTAGACACTAGTATGGTGCCTTACTATTTATAAAAAATTCATCCTGAAATTTTTTATAAGGTCGAAGCCAAAATGCTGGCGCAAATACGTCGATGTGCTGGCATTTTTGCTTCTCGCATGGGCTTTACAGCCCATGGGCAAGCCATCCATGGCTTGCAGGTCATTATTATTTATAAAAAATTCATCCTGGAATTTTTTATAGAGTCGAAGCCAAAATGCTAGCGCAAATACGTCGATGTGCTGGCATTTTTTAATTTAAAGATTTTTTACATAACTTCAGTAGGTTGTGTATTTTTCACAGCCAGCTAGAGATGGATATTAAGAGTGATCGTCTTATGAACGTTTTAGTTATTGGTGCTGGTGGTCGTGAACATGCTCTGGCATGGAAAAGCAGTCAGAGTGACTCTGTTGAGAAAGTCTATGTTGCTCCAGGAAATGCGGGAACCGCGCTGGAGCCTAAGCTTGAGAACATCGCAATCGATGTAATGGACTTTCCAGCATTGGCTGAATTTGCCAAAGACAATGCTATCGAACTCACCATAGTTGGCCCTGAAGCTCCTTTAGTAAAAGGCATTGTCGATTACTTCAATGAACAAGGGCTCAAATGTTTTGGCCCTAGTAAAGAAGCTTCTCAGCTGGAAGGATCAAAGACCTTTACCAAGGATTTTCTAGCTCGTCACAAAATCCCCACAGCCGACTATCAAAGCTTTACTGACCTTAATCAAGCCCTCACCTATGTTCGAAAACAGGGGGCTCCCATTGTGGTCA